>JAPLDG010000006.1:3428-24138 GCA_026391845.1 Bacteroidota bacterium
GGTGATGCAAAATTCTCCTCTTCTTTCTACGCAATTGCTGGCGATGACATCACAGAAATTTGTAATACCCTCGATGATGCTGATTATGTCTCCTATAAATCACATGTTAATATAAGGAATGCCATCGGGAGTTATTTCAGCTTTGACCTCAGGAGAAAAATAACTGAAATGTTGAACCAAAAGAGCATATCAGCTCTGGAGAGCAAAATATTTTCCCAAATCAATGAATTGTTTTTTTCTCCCAACTACCTGGATCAGCATGCGGAACAAGTTGAATCAACTTATAAAGAGATCGGCAGCAAATTGGCTGAGCTGCAGAATAGTGTTCCCAAACTCGCCTCAACCATTGATCATAATGCCTATTTCAAGGTTAAACATGAATTAGAACCTTTGATTGATAAAAAACGTGGCGAAATAATTGAGAACCTGGCAACCTTACCCAAACAGATCCAGGTATGGCTTGCCCTTGGCGCCGGCAGTATGGCTGTGATGTTGTTTGCCTTTCCCCTTTATAGTTTTGTTTTTCCTCAGCACGCGTTGGGTATTTGGCTGGTATTTCTGGGTTTAACTTTAATTTCGGTACTATTCCTGCTAAAATTCATTAAACGAAAACTTAACAGCCTGATCGAGGAACTTGAAATTTTCCATGAAAAACTTTTTTCTGCCTTAAGCCTGTTCAGCAAGCAAATTGAAGATGTTGCAAAGGACTATAAAAGAACCATGATATTTAAGAAGAATATCAGTGTACTTCAGGCAATTTTAGATGAGCATAATCAAACCAATTTAAAGAAAAATGATTACATCACATTTCTGGAGAAGGTTAAGTCACAAATCTCAGATATCAGTGGCTCTCTGCATCTTGAATTAAACGATATCCAATTTGAAGGATTAATCGATGATCTATCCTCTCCCCCATTGTCCAATAAAGTTTTCACTGGCCTGCTATCAGACAATAGTACAAAGAAGATTGAATTCAGATATCCTTCTCACGAACCATTTGAGATGGATGTATCCTATGATTCACTGCTAAAACAAATTGAATTCGAATAGATATGGAGATATTTACGCTTGTAGCCTTTACGTTTGCGGCAGTAGCTATTCGCTTTTTATTCAACCTCGGGCTATCAGAAAGGTACAAGCATTGGTACCGTCCATGGCTATTATTGGTTTTATTGTTAGTAGCATCTGTTTTCGTATCAAAAGCAATTACTTTGATCCGGTCAATTATAGGCTGGGATCCGCTTTTTCTGGAGATCATTTACGCTTGCTTTATTGCACTGACTTGGTTACTTATTAAATTTATTTTAAAGGTATCCCATGCTGACGAGGCTTTCATTAAACTTCTGAAAAATATAAACAGTGACCGCTATGAGGAAAAATCCAAAGGGTCAAGCAATTATCTGTTATGGCCATACTATATGCTTCCCCCGGAACAAGTATTACTCAAAGCAGGCACCCGGTTTTTCAAACTTCTTTTCCTTGCAATGGCCATTATTGTCATTCTGTTATATTTTATCTCGGTCCTTTTTCAAAATTATTTGCCGGTATTCATACCTACGGGCATGGCACTCTTATCAAGTCTTATTTTCATAGAATGGGTCATCTATCTTTCAACGGATAAAGAAATCAGAGAAGGAACCGAAGATATTATTGAAGAAGAAGAAAAAACTGTTGTTGATTATGAAAAATTGTGGAACAGATATCGTGCATCTTTTCCAAATGGTTTTTCCAGCGCCTTTATTAAATTGAATGATCAGAAATTTGAAGAGAATCTGAAATCAAACGATCAGATTATTAAAGATTTAACCTTGAAATTCACAGAGAGTGGTTGTGATATCATTGCAAGTGATCTGAATCTGAGCAATTCATTTCATAAGTTTTCGAGGATATTGTTTGAATCCCTGAACAAAGGAGGCAACATCCTGATACTTGCTGAGATCCCTGCTCATTTTAAAGTATTGCCTGGTGAGCTGAGTCATGCTGAAGGGAATTCTTCTCAGGAAAAAGATTTGGTAGAAGTGTTTGCAGAATACCTCTCCCAGGTTATCCAGCAACAGGTACCGGCATCCAGTGAAATACTCAGGTTTTATTACTACAATGCCGACAGGGTACCTGATGCGGAGAAAAGGAGAATTCTACTGACATCTGTCAATAATATGTTAAGTGAATATCTCCTCGGCAGTGAATGGATTAAGAACCTGGAGTTACTTGTCGTAATCAACTTCCATGACTCCTGCCTCAGTTCCATTAGTGAAGACCGACAGTTCAGCATCCTGTTAAACAGCATTCAGTCTGATTACAAAACCTTGCTGTTTACTCCTTTCCGCAACGAGATTCATGCAGGGCTGGAACACACATGGATGCTTGACAAAATAGAAGAAAGAAGATTCAACGATGAAAACCAGGCTTTGAAAAGCTTTTATATCGGATTCTATTTTGAAAAATGGCGCGAAAACTGGAATAACATTGCATTACCTCTGACTGGCAATCCAATTGTATCAGGACTTGAGCTAACTGCCCTTCCATTATCCGAAAAAGTCAAACATGTTCATCTGTTTGAAACTGCCTATACTGAATTCAGGGAGGGAAAAGAAGATCTGGCTGTTCACAGTACAAGGATTAATCATGATATTACCAATATCACGAAGGATCATATCCTCAATAACATCTTCATCAACCTCCTTCCGATTGCGATCACCAATTCCGGAGGATGCTCACCATACGATCAGCAACACTTCAGCCTTATTTTTGATACTGAAAATAACTCACCCAAGATATACAGAAAATACGCATTCCTGGGAACCAGAGAGAATTTTCTGGTTATCCTTTCAAAACCACATATTTTCAGAGACTATTTCAGCAGTAACATCCTGTTCTTATTGAAAAATCCGGTGGAAGCAATTCAACCGCAGCTCAGCAAAAGCAAAATCAACCTCAGTCTTCAACTGATCGCTTTATTAAAAAACAACCCGGTTGATAAAACAACCATCATCAATTTGTTTAACCAGTTTGGGGTATCCAATTATTCTTCGGTACATGAAGAAATCTCTGATTTGTTTCTGGAATATTTTAATTATAACATAAGAGACAATTTTGTACTCCGGTACTTTTGCCAGGATGTGTTTGTTGAGGGGAAGTATGGCACATCCGAAACTTATTCAATCAACGACCAGGTTCTGAACAATCAAAGTGAATTTAATTTCCTCAAAACGGTTAAGATCATTGATAATGCCGATAATATTCTTTTCAAGATTTCATTGAATCTTTTGTTTCAGAATTATCTTCCGGGTCAGATCATCCCATTGAATGGTCGTCCATACCTTTTTGAGAATTATACTTCAGCAGGTCCGACGTTACAGGTCAGAAAAACTGAAACCAAGAATATTCTTTTCTACAAATCCGTTTTCAAAGTAACCCTGGATGGCAAATTTGAACCTACAAATGACACATTGACCATGTCATTTTTCAGGCAGGGACAAGAGTATAAACTTCTCCATTCAATCCTGGAAATTGAGACAACTATTGAAACCCGTCATTACTTCGAGTTTATTTCAGCATATAACAGTCCATTCGCCAGCCAAAAGCAGCCTAACCGTTATGCGCTCAGTGAAAATGATGAAAAGATGGTTAAGCGATCTTACAAAAAAGGAAGATTGCTAAAGTTAACCTGGGATCTGCTTCCTGATTTCAAGAACAGGCAGGATTCCATCACCACCATGCTTCACTTACTACTTTATGAGAGCATGAAGATATTTTATCCGTATCATTTTCAGTATATTACGTTATGTTCTAGTAATACATTCAATCCTGACCTCCGGGAAAAACTTCCATGGATCTACCCGGGTTTCAACCTTCAATCGGGCGACAAGGATTCACAGGAGGGATTCATTACACTCTACATTATTGAGGATTCTTATGCTGACCTTGGCGTACTGAAGTCATTGCAACGGAATTTTATTTATATCATGAAACACATTTTCGACTTACTTCTTTGGTATGGGGAGGAACCCCAGGGAAGGAATGCCGAAGTGTTGCAATACTTTGAAAACATACCCGATAAACGAGCCTTTATTCAATATGGACTTGATGAAAATGTCATTGTGGACAGCCAGTTGATGGTGCAATTTATCGAACATCACCTGCCGATCGACAAAGAAATTCTATACGAAATTTCCACAAAGCGTAAACTGTCATCATCAGGCTCCAATGTTGAGTGCGATTTCTGCAGGCTGCCATTTTCCATTGACGAGGTCGTTGTACTGGAGGACGGATTACACCGGTGCAAGGGGTGCAGCAAAGATGCCATCGACACGATGGAATCTGCCAACCAAGTTATGGAAGAATCGATAAAATTATTCCGGGAACATCTTGATATGGATATAAAAAAATATCATTATGATTTTATTCTGATAACAGCCAGTGATCTGCATAAATTGAACGGACATGAATTCAATCCAACTTCAATGTATGATCCGCGCAAGTTAGTTGGCCAGGCATGGGATCTTGATCCGGATAAATTGTACATCGAAAAGGGCTATAGCGGTGAAATATCGCTTACCATTATGATTCATGAATTGTGTCATATCTGGGAATATAATGAGCTGAATTGCATCCGTATCAAAAACAATCCTGAAACTGCCTGTATCATGGAAGGGCTATCGGTATGGACAGAAATTTTCCTCATGCGGAAAGGCGGCTATTCCGAAATAGCCGATAGCCAGGAATCGATGTTCCAAAATGATGAGACCGAATATGGTAAAGGGTTCAGGTACATCAAAGCTCATTACGGCGAAAGTCCACACCAGGAGGTTAAGAATGAATTCCCGATCTGACACCAGGCAGCTGCAAATCGAAAAACCACTCTACCTGAGAGAGTCGGCTGTAGTGCAAGCAAAATAATAAATACCTGACTTAAGATGAAGATCCTCCACACCTCCGACTGGCACCTTGGCCGTTCGTTATACGACAAAAAGCGATATGATGAGTTTGAAGCCTTTCTTGACTGGCTTACAGACTTTATAACCCTGAATAACATTGAATTGTTGCTGGTTGCAGGGGACATTTTTGACACGACAACACCAGGCAACCGGGCACAGGAACTTTATTACCGTTTCCTGGGAAAAGTCACACAAACCGGCTGCAGACATGTGGTGATTACCGGCGGCAATCATGACTCTCCCACCTTCCTGGAGGCGCCAAAAAGTATTTTGGGCTTCCTCAATATCCATGTGATGGGTTCAAAGACTGAAAATCCGGAAGATGAGATATTTGAGCTAAAGAATAAGCAAGGGTTGACTGAGGCAATCGTGTGTGCCGTTCCCTTCCTGCACGATCGTGATGTCCGGATTGCAGAGGCAGACGAAACGCCAGGCGACAAGGCAAAAAAACTCCTGCAGGGGATCGCTGCACACTATCGGAAAATTGCAGATGATGCGCAAAGACTCCAGGATCAACAGAATCCGGTTCCCATCATCGGGATGGGACACCTGTTTACCAGGAATGCAAAAACCACGGAGGGCGATGGCGTACGCGAACTTTATATCGGCACGATGGCCCATGTGGATGGTGAAAGTGTCTCCCAGGGGTTCGACTACATGGCTCTGGGACATTTGCACCTGGCTCAGAAAGTCGATTACTCGAAAACGGTCAGGTATTCAGGTTCTCCGATTCAGCTGAGTTTTTCGGAAGCAGGTCAAACCAAAAAAGTAATTGTCGCTGAATTCGGTAATAAGATACCGGTCATAACCGAACATCCTGTTCCCATCTTCCAGGAACTAATTAGAATTACCGGAGATCTGGCTCAGGTATCCGGTGAAATTGAGAAATTAAAAGAAGCCGGGACCAATGCCTGGCTGGAGGTTGAAATAACAGCATTGACCGATATAACCCATATCAATGCCCGTTTTGACGAACTGTTGGCAGGATCAAAACTTGAGATCCTCCGGATAAAAAATAAAACTGTTGTTGACAGGGCTTTGACTCAGGTTGCTGAAACAGAAACGCTGGAAACACTGGACGATGCCGATGTTTTTGCCCGCTGCCTCGACGCGTTTGAAATACCGGTGGAAGAACGCGGTGCCTTAACGGAAACCTACAATGAAGCCAAGGCATCCTGGCTGGCTGATGATCCAAACGCTGATTAACCTGATCTCATGAAAATAAATCAACTGCGGTTTAAAAACCTGAACTCCCTTGCCGGGGAGTGGTCCATTGATTTCACTGCGCCCGGATTTGTTGACGATGGTATTTTCGCCATATCCGGTCCTACCGGAGCGGGAAAATCAACCATTCTCGATGCCATCTGCCTTGCCTTATACGGCCGGACACCACGGCTCAAATCGATCTCAAAAACAACCAATGAAATTATGTCGCGGCAAACCGGGGAATGTTTTTCAGAGGTTGTGTTTGAAACAAAGGGTGGCCGTTTCAGGGCTTTCTGGAGTCAGCGCCGGGCCCGGGATAAGGCTGATGGAGCATTGCAAAGTCCTATGCATGAGCTCTCAGAGGTCGAAACAAGTAAAGTGCTGACTTCTCAGCTTACGGCAACTGCGAATGAAATAGAAAAAAGGACCGGGATGGATTATGGTCGTTTCGTCCAGTCCATGATGCTTGCACAGGGAGGATTTGCAGCCTTTTTACAAGCCACCGGAAATGAACGTGCCCCGGTTCTGGAACAAATTACCGGAACGGAGATTTATAGCAACCTTTCAAGACATGTCTTCGACCGACAAAAAACTGAAAAAGGTGAGCTTGAAAAACTCAAAGCAGAAAACCAGGGCATCATCCTCTTAAGCGAGGAGGAAGAGGGGCTCATCAGTAAATCCCTGGAAGTGCAAAACAACCAAAAAACTGAACTGGCGACCAGCGTGGATCAGCTGGACAATGCAATAAGGTGGCTGAAAACCATCGATACCATTAACATAGAGTTGGCAGATATCGCTACAAACGAGGCTGCATTGGCAGAAGATGCCAATCAATTTTTGCCCGCCGCGGAAATCCTTAAAAAAGCGCTCACTGCTCTTCCTCTTGAGGGTGAGTTTGCAACTTTGTCGGGTTTACGTTCGCAGCAAAAGCACGATACTGACATCCTTGAAGGCCTGAATGCACAAACCCACGATCTCACTGAGGCGGTTGCCGCCGCGAAGGTAGTTTTTGAAGCGGCAGAAAAACAACATTCGGAGGCAGGGAGGGCACGGGAAGCGCTCCTGAAAATTACCAGCCAGATCAGGCTGCTGGACCAGGGAATTGCACAAAAGGGTACGATCGTTCATACAATCGAAACGGAGATCAGCCGGCTGAATGATGAAAAAGCTGCTGAAAGCACAATGAAGGCTGCTGCTGGCAAGATGTTGGCCGACCTGTATAAAGAATCACAGGAAGTCGCCAGGTACCTGACCAATAATCAGGCGGATTCGATGCTTATTACTGAATTGACGGGGATCAGCGCCACTATTGCGGGCTCGGTCATTGCACGCAATGCCTGGGTAACAGCGAAAAAACAACTCGGAGAAGCGGTTAAATCCCTGGAGATTAAAACGAAAAAGATCGAAGAAATCGCCAACTCCCTGACTTCCGCCACGCTTGGAAACCAGCAGGACCTGAAGAATATATCCAGAATAGAGGAGGATATCTCCGGGCTGCTGATTGGTCGGACCATTGAATCTATCGGGCAAAGAAAGGATGAACTGGTGCTTCACCTGGCAGATCTGAAAAAGATTGCTGATTTCGAAATAGAACGCACCATGCTGGAGGACGGCAAACCATGTCCGCTGTGCGGTTCGCATAGCCACCCTTATGCGGAAGGGAATATCCCCCTGGCCAATGAATTTGAACTCGAACTTGCTGAACTTATCCTCTTATTGAAAAATCATGCCGGGTTGATGACAAAGCTGGTTAAATTTCAGGAGACTGAGAAAAATTCAGCTCTTCTGGTCAACCAAATCACCATTCAGCATGCCCTTGCGATGGAGCAGATGCATTCCCTGGAGGAAAATCAAAAAAATCATGTTTCTGAAGTTGAAAAAACAGGGACAAATTATCAGCAGGCAGAAGCTGAATTACAAAGATTACTCGCACCATTCGGGATCACTAAAATTCCGGCCGAAGAAAGTGAGATCAATAAAATGACCGGGTTGCTGAACAATCGTAAAAATGACTGGCAGCAAAAGGAAAATCGGAAAACCGGGATTGATCAGGCAATGGCTGCAAAAAAGGCGGAAATTGAACAGTCTGATGCACTGATCAAAGCAAAAGATAAGGATCTTGACACAAAAGCAGAGGAGCTTAAAGGAGCAAATGATCTGTTAAGGAAAGATGTTCTCAGAAAAAAAGAGTTGTTTGGTGAAAAAACCGTGGATGATGAGGAGGCAAAATCGGTCGAAAAAGTGAAGGGATCAGAAAAAAACAGAGAAAAGGCCAAGGAATCATTGCAGGAGAAACAACAGCAACTGGCAACAAATACCACCAGGATCAGTGATCTTGGAAAGGAGATACAAAACCGGCAGGCGGAACTTGGCAAAAACGAAAATCGTTTTATCGGGCAATTGCGCAACGCAGGGTTTACGAATGAGGAAAATTTTATTGTCTGCAGGATCCCGACAGACCACAGAACGAAACTTGAGACAGAACAAAACCTTCTTCAGACCAGAAAAACCCAACTGAATGCCAGAAAAAGCGACAAGGAGCAAACCCTGACCAATGAGAGGGCAAAAAAACTCTCAGAAGAAAGCCCGGATGTATTATCTGCCAAACACGAAGAGTCAAAAAAATCATTAAATGATCTGCTGAAGGAAATTGGTGCGTTAACCCAGAAACTGGAGACCAACCGGGAGGCAAAAGTACGCGGGGCGGCAGTCGCCATGAGGATTAAGAAGCAGTCCGGGATATTCGATCGCTGGGCGGCGCTCAATAACCTGATCGGTTCAGCCGACGGAAAAAAGTACCGTAACTTCGCCCAGGGACTTACACTTGAGATCATGGTATCTTTCGCAAACCAACAACTGGTAAAATTGAGCGACCGATACCTGCTGGCCCGTGACAAGGATGAGCCGCTGGAACTCAATGTGATTGACAACTATCAGGCAGGTGAGATCCGTTCGACCAAGAACCTGTCGGGGGGAGAATCATTCATTGTAAGCCTGGCCCTGGCGCTCGGACTATCGAGGATGTCGAGCAGGAATGTACGGGTCGATTCACTGTTTTTAGATGAAGGTTTCGGCACCCTGGATGAGGATACCCTTGAGACAGCGCTCAGCACACTGGCCGGACTAAAACAGGATGGCAAAATGATTGGCGTCATTTCTCATGTAGGGGCCATGAAGGAACGGATAAACACCCGTATCACAGTACAACCGATACGCGAAGGACGCAGCCAGCTGAGCGGGCCGGGGTGTTCACAGGTAGAAGGTGCCAAATTAAAATAATCCCTCCACAATGTAATTACGTTAGTAAAAAGTAATACTTTTGATAGGCTTCTAAAATCAAGAACACCAAACCTCTGCAATCCATCACTAACAGATACTGCCAATGCCCATCAATAAACATTCCTTTGCACGCTATCAGGTCATTGATGCATGCATCCGAAACAGGCAGCGGTCATATCCAGATATCAACTACCTCATTGAGCGATGCAGCAAACGGCTTGACCAGCAAATTTCAAGGTCCACTATCGAAAAGGACTTGAAGGCCATGAAGGATGAGCCTGAAGCTGGAAACCCAGCTGATCCACCCCGGCCAAAAGGTGGTGAAAGAGACAGAAGATGATCACTAAATATCAATAAACCATAAATAGATTACGGTTGTTGCAACTCACTTTGTACAAAAATCATAAGATATATGAACCCGATTATCACCAGTCTAAAAAATGATTCCTGCCCTTACAAACAAATCCGGAAATTCTCCGATAAGCTAGGAATATATGCTTTCTTTTTTACCGGAAAGGGTTTTCCATTAGCGGATTATAATCCTCAAAAAGATGAGATCATCTACATCGGGAAAACGGAAAGCAGCCAGGCAAGCCGGGATGAAAAGACTCACTTTACTTCGGGAAAAACAGGAAGTTCCACCATCCGAAGGTCTTTGGGGGCATTGCTGAAGGATGAATTGTCTTTAGTTCCAATTCCTCGGAATGACATAGACTTTGATGCCGGAAGAAAATCCTTTTTTTTTTTTTTTTAACCATCTGAAGACAAGCTTACAACATGGATGAAAGACAACCTTGCTCTTTCATTCTATGAGTATGATCAACCTCCCTCAGAAATAAATGTGCTGGAAACCGAATTGATTGCAGAGGCAAAACCATTGTTGAATATTGATTCCAAAAATCCGGATAATCCTTATGCTCAATTTATAAAAGTGGCCCGCAAAGCTTGTGCGGATGAGGCCAATCAAATTATCGCCCAAAAGGAGACATCAAAGGACCCCATCACAACTAAAGTTGTGCCCTTCAGAACCAATTCTACGGACATAGGTAAAAATGAGCATAAGTACGAGGACATCTTCAAAACTGTCCTGCCTCTGATAGAAAATGCAATTACCGACATTGCTATCAGGAAACTGAGTATTCAACTATCTCAGGAAGATTCTAAAAAAGTCGGCAATCGACAATCTTATTCCTTCAATCTTGAGTTTTCTGACGGTATTGTTGCCAATGATATCGGAGGATCGGCCGTTGCACGAGACCTGGCAAGGGTACTGGAACAAAATACAAGGATTATTCAAAAATTGAAAGGCAAGCACATGAAATTCAACCTGGATAAAGGGTTCACGCTATGGATCACCAACAAATAATGCTGAAATAAAATTATGAATACTGCCGTACACAATAAAATTGTTTCGTTTATCTGGTCCATCGCCGACGATTGCCTGCGCGATGTTTATGTCAGGGGAAAATACCGGGATGTCATTCTTCCGATGGTGGTGCTTCGCCGGTTGGATGCGCTGCTGGAACCTACCAAAGAGGCTGTACTGGAAGAATTGGCATTTCAGAAGGATGTGGCCAAATTTACAGAATGGGATGAAAATGGACTAAGACAGGCATCAGGGTATGTTTTTTACAACATCAGTACCTGGACTTTGCAACGTCTTCACGATACGGCCACCAACAACCAGCAGATTCTCCAGGCCAACGTCGAAGATTACCTGGATGGGTTCAGCAAAAACGTAAAGGAGATCATTGAAAAATTCAAACTCAAAAGCCAGGTCAGACACATGGCATCGAAGGATGTTTTACTGAATGTACTGGAGAAGTTCACCTCTCCCTATATAAACCTGACTCCTTTTGAAAAAAATGACCCTGAAGGAAGAAAAATCCCGCCATTGTCAAATTTGGGAATGGGCTATGTGTTTGAAGAACTCATCCGGAAATTCAACGAAGAAAACAATGAAGAGGCCGGCGAACACTTTACTCCCCGTGAAGTGATCGACCTGATGACCCACATCATCTTTGAGCCTGTTCAGGACAGACTGCCGCCGGTCATTACCATTTACGATCCTGCCTGCGGAAGTGGCGGAATGTTGACTGAATCCCAGAATTTCATCAAAGATGAAGATGGTGAAATCCGCGCAACGGGAGATGTATACCTCTATGGCAAGGAGATCAACGACGAAACCTACGCCATCTGCAAATCAGACATGATGATCAAAGGGAACAACCCCGAAAATATCCGGGTGGGTTCTACACTCTCGACTGATGAGTTTTCCGAAAACAGGTTTGACTTCATGCTGTCCAATCCTCCATATGGCAAGTCCTGGGCAAGCGATTTGAAGTATATCAAGGATGGCAAGGAGATTATTGATCCCCGTTTTCAAGTCAGACTCAGGGACTATTGGGGCAAGGAAGAAAAAGCTGACGCCACCCCCCGTTCCTCCGACGGTCAGCTGCTTTTCCTGATGGAAATGGTGGATAAAATGAAGCCATTGTCTCAGAATCCGCTGGGTTCAAGGATTGCTTCGGTGCACAACGGCAGCAGTCTGTTCACGGGCGATGCCGGCGGCGGGGAAAGCAATATCCGCCGGTACATTATTGAAAACGACTGGCTCGATGCCATTGTGCAATTGCCCAACAACCTCTTTTACAACACGGGAATTACTACCTATATATGGATATTGAGCAAAAACAAAGCAGCAAACCGTAAAGGAAAAGTGCAATTGATCGATGCAGGGTTGTTGTTCCGAAAGCTTCGCAAGAACCTGGGAAATAAAAACTGTGAGTTTGCCCCGGAACATATCCGGGAAATTGTGTCGGTTTATACAGAAATGAAATCCGTCGGGCGCAGAATAAATCCTGACACCCAAGATGAGGAGGGCATTGCATCCCAGATCTTCGACAACACTGATTTTGGTTATTACAAAGTAACCATTGAACGCCCCAAAAGGCTGAAAGCACAATTTACGGCCGAAAGGATCGGGACTCTCCGGTTTGACAAGAATCTCCGGGAACCCATGGCCTGGGCGTTTGAAGCCTGGGGTGACAAGGTTTATACTGACCTGGCAAAATACCAAAAGGAAATCCTGGAATGGTGCGAAAAACAGGAGCTGGATCTGAAAACGAAACAAAAGAATACCCTGACCAGTATAGATACCTGGAACAAGCAGCTTGAACTGATGCATACTGCCACCACACTGATGCAGGCGATTGGCGGCGAAGAGTTCAACGACTTTAATGTTTTCAGGGAAAAGGTGCATGTCGCCCTGAAAGCTGGCAAATCAAAGCTCTCTGCATCTGAAATGAATATCGTTCTGAATGCTGTAAGCTGGTATGATGCCGGCGCCGAAAAAGTGCTGAAAGGGACCGTGAAACTGGCCGGCGCCAAATTGGAACGATTGCTTGAACATCTCGATTGTGAAGAAAATCAGTTAACCGATCACGGATATTATGCTACAGGGAAGAAAGGAGAATTCCTGGAATACGAAACCGAAAGCGATCTTAGGGACACCGAAAATGTACCGCTGAAAGAGAATATTCACGATTACTTTTTGCGGGAAGTAAAACCACATGTTGCCGAGGCGTGGATCAACCTGGATGCGACCAAAATCGGTTACGAAATCAGTTTCAATAAATACTTCTATCGCCACAAACCCTTACGATCCATTGAGGAAGTTAGTGAAGATATTTTGAAACTGGAAGAGGAGAGTGATGGGCTGATCCGTGAAATACTAAAGCTTTCATAAGTTAATTGCGAAATAATAGGCGATCAACAACAAAAAAATAAATATGCAAAAAATTTGGATGGTTGAAATATTTGTTTGTACTTTTGCATGCAATAAGACTCACCACGCTTCCCATTTGAACAGCGCACCAGGGTGGGTTTTCGATTTTCATGGAGGGCATGTTAAATGAGATACACCAAGCCCCCCCTCTCCATCGCTGACCAAATAAGCAGGCTCAAACTTCGCGGACTGGCCTTTGCTGACGAAACAAAGGCAGCCCACTATTTATCCAATATCAGTTATTATCGGCTCAGAGCCTACACGTTTCCTTTTCAGGACAACAATGATCCCGCACACCCCTTTAATCATACGATCAGCTTCGAGGAGATCATTCAATTGTATGTTTTTGACCGGAAATTGCGGTTACTGGTATTTAATGCCATTGAGAAAATTGAAGTTGCTTTGCGCACCAAAATTGTATATGAATTCTCCATGACCTTTGGGAGTCACTGGTATGAGGATGGCAACATGTATCGCGACAATTACCATTTTAACAGGAACATTGCCACCTTGTACGATGAAATCAACCGTTCAACCGAAACTTTTATTCAGCATTATAAGAACACCTATACAACCCCGATAAATCCACCCGCATGGATGAGCCTTGAGGTAGTTTCAATGGGGCTGCTGAGCAAGTTATTTTCGAATTTAAAAAAAGGATCGGAGAAGAAAAGAGTTGCCACTGAATTCGGCTTAACAAATCCGGTCATACTTGAAAGCTGGATGCATGCATTCGCCAATTTGCGGAATATTTGTGCGCACCATAGCCGCTTATGGAACCGAAGGTTCACCATTCGTCCGCAAATGCCTTACAATACTATTTATCCCTTTTTGAAAAACCTGAATTTACACTCCAACAAACTTTACGCGCAGCTTTGTTGTATCAACTACATTTCTGCTATTATCAGTCCCGGCAATGGTTTTGTGAAAAATCTGACTGAACTGTTGCAATCCTGCCCACTAATTGATTTATCCGAAATGGGATTTCCGGCAGATTGGGAGAAGGAGGTGATTTGGAGCATATAGACAGATAAATGAAAGTATTTGATAAGGTAATTAATTTTGAGTTATTTATGGGAAATTTGGATCAAGAACAACTTCAGTTTATTACTGAAATAAAAGAGAAAGTCAGGGCCGCCCAATACGAAGCGCTCAAGGCGGTTAATGTCCGTTTGATCAATCTTTACTGGGATTTGGGAAAAGCCATCTCTGAAAAACAGACAACCGGATGGGGAAAAGCCATTGTGCCCACCATTGCACGGGAACTGCAAAAAGAGTTTCCATCCATGGGAGGTTTTTCTGAAGGGAATCTCTGGTTGATGGCTCAATTCTACATTGAATATCAATCAGATGAAAATCTCGTACCATTGGTACGAGAAATTAGCTGGAGTAAACATGTGATTATTTTAAAGCGATGTAAAACCAGTCAGGAGCGTATGTTCTACACCCTAGCAACTAAAAAATTCGGCTGGACGAAAAACGTTTTAATCCACCAGGTTGAAAACAAAACCTACGAGAAATACCTCCTCAACCAAACCAACTTTGACCAGGTTTTGCCGGAAAAAATTGCCAAACAAGCCTGGCTTGCCGTTAAAGATGAATATACCTTCGACTTTCTGAACCTTACAGAAGAACATACTGAAAGTGAGCTGGAACTTGCGCTCATAAAGAATATCCGGGCTTTTCTGCTGGAAATGGGAACTGATTTCACCTTCATTGGCAACCAGTACCGACTTTTCGTTCATGACAAGGAATATCGCATCGATCTGTTGCTGTTTCACCGTAAACTGCAAAGCCTGATCGCGGTTGACTTGAAAGTTGGTGAATTTGAACCGGAACACAAAGGAAAAATGGAGTTTTATCTTTCTATACTGAACGACACAGTGAAATTGCCCCATGAAAATCCAGCCATCGGCATCATCATCTGCAAAAGTAAAGACCGTACCATTGTGGAATATTCATTACAAACCTCCACCCTCCCGATTGGTGTGGCCACATACAGCACCACGAATATTCTGCCCGCCGAATACCGGGATCTGCTGCCCTCTGCCGAAGTCATAAGCCAGAAGGTAATTCACTTTTTTATGGAAAACGACAATGAATAACAACTTTCCAAAATATCCGGCTTATAAGCCATCAGGGGTGGAATGGTTGGGGGAGATTCCTACGCATTGGGAAACCTTATCTAACAAATATATTTTTCGATTAAAGAAAAACCGGGTTGGCAAGAAATTCGGGGACTATGTACTTCTTTCTCTAACCTTGAATGGTGTTATCAAAAGAGACATGGAAAATCCTCAAGGGAAATTCCCGGCTGAGTATGACACATACCAAGAGGTTAGCAAGGGGGATTTCATTTTCTGTTTGTTTGATGTTGAGGAAACACCAAGAACTGTAGGGCTTTCTGATTCTGATGGCATGATTACCGGCGCATACACTGTCATGCAACCCAATGATAATTTCGATAAAGGTTTTTTGTATTACTTCTACTTAAATCTGGATGCAGATAAAAGATTAAAGCCACTTTATACCGGATTAAGAAATACAATCTCAAAGGAAAATTTCTTCTCTTTTAAAACTTTTGTCCCTCTCTTCGAAGAACAAACCGCCATCGCCCAATTCCTCGACCGCAAAACAACTTTGATCGACCAGGCCATAGGGATCAAGGAAAAGCAAATTGAACTTCTTAAAGAGCGCAGGCAAATACTCATTCACAAGGCTGTAACCCTTGGGCTTAACCCCGATGTGAAAATGAAAGAGAGTGGTGTGGAGTGGATTGGGGAGGTGCCGGAGCATTGGGAAGTTATTGCTAACCGAGGTTTATTTGATGAGAGAAATGAACCAGGGAATGCAACATTGAATATCCTGTCAGTATCTATACACACAGCAGTTTCGTCGGAAGAGCTCTCAGATGAAGAGAACCTGCGAGGGAAAATCAGAATTGATGATAAACGAAACTATAAACTGGTCAAACCTAATGACATCGCCTTTAATATGATGAGGGCATGGCAAGGTGCAATTGGTGCAGTTCGTGTCGATGGAATGGTTAGTCCGGCTTATATTGTTGCTAAACCTAAAAGAAAAGTGAATGCTGATTATCTTGAATATCTTTTCAGAACAAAGGATTTTATCGGTCAAATGGATCGACATTCAAAAGGGATCACAGATTTTAGGAAACGCCTTTATTGGAATGAATTCAAGCAGTTGAAAATTACTTTTCCTCCGATTGAAGAGCAAAATGCAATTGTCAATTATATCTATAGTTTTTCGAATAAAATAACTAATGCTGTTTCTTTAAAAGGAAAAGAAATCGAGAAGCTGAAAGAATACAAAGCCACGCTAATTAACTCAGTTGTAACAGGTAAAATAAAAGTATTTTAAAATGGAAGAAAAAGCGATTACAGTCATGGAAGATCAGATTTTTGAGCAGCATTACAGCTACTACAAGAACATTGGTATTGAAACTATTAAACAACAGGCCGGCCAGATGGAGCAAGTCAGCTCTGACTACCAGGGGCGTGTGATCTATGAACTTCTTCAAAACGCTTTTGATAAAGCAGACAAGAATATACTGGTGATGGTCAAGGGCAATTCATTGTACGTGGCTAATGATGGTGAGAAATTCAGCTATGTTGCAGGTTTTGATTATGAAAGAGGTCAATCAAAGCGCGGTGATTTTCAATCTTTATGTTCGATTTCCACTTCCACGAAAAATGCAGATACAAGTATTGGTAATAAAGGAGTCGGATTCAAATCGGTTTTCTCCATTTCTGAATCCGGGTTTGTTTATGTATTTACTCAAGGAATCATCCTTCAGGGGGACAATAAAATCCCGGAAATCATCAGCTTCAGGGTTCATGATTCATTTAAAAAAGTGGAAGAAATTCCGTTGGATTTTGAAACAGGGCTGCGAAAGGCAATTATCGAGAAAATGTCACTAGTTCAGCAAGAGCGAAGAGACTGGGGTATCCCAGGTTATTACTTCCCTTTCCACATTACATCTGAAGAGGGTGAAATTCTTGCACTCTTTGAAAAAGGCTTCGTAACGGTCGTTAAAATTCCTTTTAAAGACAAAAATGTGATACAGGAACTCTTTGAAGAAATTAAACAAATTCACTTTCAGTTCATACAACTGAAACAGGAAAAAAATTTCGAGATTGAATTCTGTTTTGATGATGATCAACACGTTCAGCATGTCAATAAAGGTTCGGCCAAACTTTTTTCAGCAGTCTTGGACAACGATGAAATCAGAGAACTGGCAAGAGATGCCGAAATTAATATTGAACATCCCCAGGTAGCATTTTTTCTAAAAGAAACGGATAACGGATACATTTACAATTATTTACCTACTAAGGTTAAATCACCATTTAAATACGTGGATTTTCATGCCGATTTCCATACTACGGTTGATAGAAAATCAATCAATTTTGATGGAGAAATTGGCAAATACAATAAAGCTTTGTATAAAGCATGTATTGAATTGTATTTTCATGTGTTAAACTCATATCTTGACATTCCGATTGACTTGAATCTCAAATATATTGACAAGAATAAAATTGGGTTTCATCTAAATGAATTTCAATGGAATTTAATCGAATTACATGATGCTACCTCAGTATATTATCATGTTACCAAAACACTGAATATTTCAGAATGGGATTACAATCTTGCTTCAACTTTCCTCGCAAATATTGCAAAGAAATATTTTGATAAAAACAGAGAAAAAACATATAAGCGATCTGGAATTTTCAAAAATGCTGTCGGTGCAAAACTGATAGAATTACATGCTAAAGTCATTCCCGGTATAGAGTTAAATGATAATATTGAAGTAGTTTTTAGAAAAAAAAGTGAGAAAGGCGATTTAACTATTAGTTTACCATCGTTTTTAGGAATTAATATTACAGATTTTGAAATAGAGGATGAAACTTTCAGGAGAGCTCTGAAGATCAAAGAATCTTCTGATTACAATGAACTACTGAAATATTTTAAGCAATGTTCCTTCTCCGGTAAATACAATGAAGAACAACTGACCGAGACCCAGCAAATCGAATTAATCAGGAGTTTATACCAGATATACGCAGCGAGAAATGAGAGGTCGTTCCTGACCACTCATCGGTTTACCAAGGCATGGAACGCAAGGTTAAGGGATGCGAATTCCACTTTGAACCAGGCATGTTTCAACATCTCCACCATTTTTTTTAAAACGATTGGGAACAAGTATAAACCCGCACAATTATGTCGTGAAAGTGAACTGGATACTGAATTTCTCAAGAGCGCAATTCCATTGGAAAACAGAGAAGATTTTTTAAGATTCCTGGGCATCTCAACCTATGCAAATTATCTCTTTGCCGATATTAGGTTATATACAGTCATTAAAGAAGGTTTGGATTTTATTCCCGCTCTTATTGACAGGAGGGAAGAAAATATTGATGCGGATTTGGTTGGAAATATTTACATTATATCAAACAAGGGAAAATTAGTTCACCCTGCAGTTGTAAACGATAACAATTACAGTTTTCTTGAGCCCTTATCTCCACAACAAATCAAAGCTGAACTCGAAAATTTACTCGTTAAACGGTATAATGACTTTCCACCATCTTTCAGTCAGATTCTGAAAGACAGACTGGATCAAAAATTATCCTATAAAAATGATATAATTCGATTGTATCAGAGCATTTTTCATCTGTTTGAAAGGTCAAGCCAATTTTTAATTGTTGAAAGTGGTCAATTATCCTGGACTACAAGTATCGATTTTATAATTTTCAATACTAAATCAGATTTTGATTTAATAACTTCCCTTAAGTTAGGTAAGACCCTTTGTTACTACTCAGGCAGTGAGATTCCCGAATATTTGAAGCCGAAGATTATCATACCGAAAAAAGGGAAAATAAACGCAGCTTATTATGGAAAAAACGAGGAACTGAAAGCAAGTTTAGAACAACGAATGATTTTCCTTTTGATAAGCGTTAGCCATTCAAAAAATTCGGAAAAAAGGTATTTGGAGGACGATGTTGATTTGTCTGAAATTCAAAAAAAACTCGATGTCCTCGAGATTCATGAAGTTACGAACATGGAACAGGAAATAATTTTCAATGATAAATCAATCTATACACCGAGGGAGTTTGCCATTGATGAGACAATCCCTGGCCGAATTTATTTGAAATATGATGCTGCTGATATTGTCAAGGCTGATTGTCTCTCCTTATACTTATTCAATAATTCATCCTTAAAAGAACTTGTTGAACTTATTGTGTTTCTAAAGGACCCTCCAAACCTTTTAAAAGGTGTTGATGATTCTGAATTCGAAACGATGAAGAAAAAATGGAAAGCGGATTACTCGAGGAAATTCAAACAATTTGAAAATGAAATTCTTGCTCCTTTTGGATACTCTGAAAAGGAATATGAGTACTGGAATGTATATAACAACAAACAAAAAAGCGAACTCTTAATTAATTTAGATCGGCAAGGAAGGCTTAATGAACTAAAACATTGGGTAAACTCTTTAAAACTGAGACCAGATTTCGACGGTTATTTCGATAATTTCGAAATAGAAATTGATCGGTGTGAAATAGAAAAAATTGCCGGGCGATTGATTTCATACCTTGAAAAAGATGGGATCGTATTAGATAAAGAAATGCATTCCCAAATACAAGCCTTGTCGCTACAGCTTGGGAGCGAAGAAGCTTTGAAATCGATTGAAATAGCATTGGAGGAAAAGTTCCCAGGGTACAATGAGTTTGTATCTCCCATGTTAGAACAATTGACGAAATCTATCAGCATCGAATCTAGGATTCATGAAATTTTTGGCAAATTAGGAAAGAGTTGTGCCAAAGAAATAGCCAGTATAACCTCAATAGGATCGGGAGTAACAACTCAGGGTATTATCGCGAATCCCAAGAAAATTATTTTTCAACAAGGTGCACCCGGTGAAGATCAGGGAAAGAGTTTGATCGCAATTGGGGCAACTGGTGAGGAGGAAGTTTTAATCTATTATATTAATGAGTTTATAAGGCTTTCCCCTGAGGAGAGAACAAAAGGGGTCAACGCTGTTTATGAAGAAATCAGGCTAAAGACAGGAAATGATTCACTTAAAAGGTTCAAAAATAAATGTTTGGAGGTAATAGAACAAGATGATGATTTAAAAAAAGCATTGATCCCATTGTTCTATATTACCATGCATTATAAATATTCATATTTTGACCTGATTGCATATAAGAACAATAACCCGGTCTTGGTTGAAGTAAAAACAACAAATGGTGCTAATAACAACCGGTTTTTCCTGTCAATTGCCGAAGTTAATGCAGCAAGAACGAATGAGAATTATGAGATAGTACGCGTTGCACCCGATAGTATAACCTTTATGGGCAATCCCATAAAATCGATGGAAGAAAAAATTGAGCTCGTTAAAGGGGAGAAATTCTCTTTGATTCCAAGGAATTACGAATTTAGATTTAACGAAAGTGACTAGCCAAACCAACGAACAAGCCCTCGAATCGGCCAT
>JAPLDG010000267.1:0-19771 GCA_026391845.1 Bacteroidota bacterium
TTTCCAAAATCCCATTCGTAACTTTCAGCGCCGGTGGAAGCGTTGTTCAGTTTTACCTGGCCCTGCTTGCCATTGTAATCATTGGCAACCGTAAAGGAACTTACAGGAGTTATATTGACTCTTACAGTCGAGTCAAAAGTATCCGTACAGCCAAAAATATCTGTTACAATCATGTTGACATCAAAATCTCCGGTATTCGGATATCGATAACCGGGATTCTGCTGATTGGAAGAATCCTTCAAGGTGGTCGGATCTCCAAATGCCCAGCTCCAGAAACGTATTGTGGTGTCTGATTTCACCGATTTGTCGGTAAAAATGGTAGGATCACCGGTACACGCAGCAGTATTGATATATCGGGCCTCTGGTAATCCATAAACCCGTGTCGGTTTTGTAAGGGAATCCTGACACCCGAATCTGTTGCTGACAACCAGCTTCACATCATAAATACCAGCCGTATCATAGGTGTGCGTCGGATTTTTAAAACTTGAAGTATCTGTTGGGTTTAAACCGAATGTCCAATCCCATTGCGACACGCCAACGCCAAAGGTTTTAGAGGTATCCCTGAACAGAGAGATCTGGTTCAAACAGACCGGAACATTGGAGAAATAGGTGATCGGTGTTGGATGAACTTTGACGAAACTGACCAGGCTGTCAACGATTGTAGTGCCGTCAACCAGCGTCTGGATTTTGAGATCGACACGATAGGTTCCGCTGTCGGCATAAGTATGCGTGATCGGAGACGAATGTGCCGTATATGTAGTATCAGAACCATCACCCCATGTCCATTTCCACTGGTTAATAAGTGTAACCGGCAACGAGTTGTCAGAGAAAGCAACTTTATACCTCGCGCACAGGGAATCGTTATAGGTAAATCCAGCCTGAATACATGGGAAACGCTCCACACTCCGTGAAATACTGTCGATGCAACCATAGCTGGTTGTGATTATCAGTGTTACAGGGTATACTCCTGCATCCGTATATAGATGCGAAACATCACCTGGTCCCGGTGCACTAATCAGGGTATCATGACCATCGCCAAACACCCATTGCCAGCTTACGATGGACCCACTGCCCGGGTTCAATGTTGAATCGGTGAAATTGATCGTACTGTCGCAAGGGGTGCCGACATAGGAAAATAGTGGTTTCGGCGCTTCATAAACAGTCACCTGGCGGAAAACACTATCCACGCAATTATCCGAATTAAAGGCTTTCATCTTTACAAAATAGGTGCCTGGTCCGGTGAAGATATGTGTCGGTGCATATAATTGTGATGTGTTGTTTGGCCCGGAAGCAGGATCCCCGAAGTTCCAGGTAACGGAATAGAGTGTATCGCCAGGCGCCTGATTTACCGGATTGAAATGGGTCGCATAGCCCTCGCATACATTATCATTGCTAAAGGAAAAGACAAAGCCCGGTTTCACAAAAACACTTATAATTATGGTGTCCCTGCATCCATAAGTATCCGTAACAACCAATGTAACAGGATAGCTCATATTCGTTATAGGGAACGTATGAGAAGGATTCGCGAGGGTTGATGTGTAGCCAGGTTCAAAAGTCCATTCCCGTTCATTAATTGCAGCTGCAGAAGCCGTTGAAAGATCCTGAAAATCAACTTTACCTGCCGGGCAATTGTACCCCACATAAGAGAAGGCAGCTACGGGGGCGGGCCTTGAAATAACCGGAATGGTGACAGAATCAGCACAGTTGGCCAGGTTTGTCACGGTGAGGCGCACCATATACGTTCCGGCAGTTGTGAATGTATGTGTTGGATTTTTTAAAGATGACGTATTGTTAGGGCTTGTGGGGTCATCGAAATTCCAACTCCAGGTTTTAATGCTGCTGCCTGGCACGGTTGACACGTCGGTAAATTCTGTTTCACTGTTTACGCAGGAAGCTAAATACTCAAACATTGCGATCGGTTTTGGATAGACCACAATCTGCAAAGAGGTATCTTTAACGCATTGGTTTGAGTTGGTTACCTGCAGATTCACCGTATAGGTTCCCTGTATATTAAAGATATGGGTTGGATTCTGCTCAGTTGACGTATTATTTGATCCGCTGGAAGGATCTCCGAAATCCCATGCCCAGGTGGCAATTGTTCCTGCCAGGGTGGTGGATGCATCTGTAAACTGGGTCGGACTTGCCATACAGGCAGTGTCTGCCGAGAAACTTGCAAAAGGAGCAGCATTGATTGTCACTGTTTTTCCTCCTGCCAGACTGTCATAACAACCGTCTGCATTGATTACCATCAATCTCACAATAAAAACCCCACCTGATGAAAAGGAATGTGTCGGATTCTGAGCAGACGAAGTATTGTTGGCTCCGGATCCCGGATCTCCGAAATTCCATTGCCAGGTTGTAATAGAAGCACCTCCGTTAGCTTGCGACAGATCGGTAAATTGAAGTGGTGTTAAAGCACATCCGCTTGTCCCAAAGGTAAAATTGGCAAGTGGTGGGAACCCGATCTGGACCTGACTTGTTTTCTCGGCGATACATCCGTCGGAAGTTTTGATCGTCAGGGTTACATCGTAACTGCCACCGTTTATATACAGGTGCTTAATATTCTGATTATTGGGAAAAACAATTGGTCCGACAATCGTTCCGTCACCGAAATTCCAGGTCCATTCCTGGATCGAGCCATGAGGTGTCGAAGAGTTATCGGTGAACTGGATCGAATCTCCCGCACAATGCGAAGCTGCTATGATGAATGATGGAAGCGGCTTACCGAGAACGAGTACTTGCCTGGTTGTATCCTTGGAACAACCCAGGGCATCGGTCACGGTTAGTTTCACATTGAAAACGCCGGTCGTGGCATACAGGTTGGTCGGGCTGCTGGTAGTGGCAGTCTGGCCATCTCCGAATTCCCATAAATACCCAACGATTGAACCGGCGGGGGTCGATTGGTCGGTAAAAGTGGTAACTGTTCCCTGACAGGCGGTGTCAGCGCTGAACCGGGCAACCGGACGTTGGCTGATTGTCAGCACAGAATCCTTCATTTCCATGCATCCGTTGCCGTTCGTCACTGTGAGTGTGACAGTAAAGGTACCAAAATTACTGAACTGATGCAGTGGATTCGCCACAATTGCAGTATTATTAGCACCTGAACCAGGATCGCCAAAATCCCAGCTCCAAGTGCTCAGGGGCGAACCTCCTCCTTGTGAAATATCGGTAAACTGAATGGATGTCTGGGCGCACAACTGAGCCGGATATTCAAAGTTAGCTATCGGCTTTGCCTTGACCACGACCGGTTTAATCTGCTCTGCGGTACAATCATCTGAAGTTTTAATGGTAAGCTTGACATTGTAAGTTCCGCCATTGGCAAATTTATGCTTGATGTTCGGCGTGGTTTTCGTCTGAATCGGACTTGCATCATTAAAATCCCATTTGTACTCCGTGATATAACCATGGGCAGTAGTAGAACTTACGGCAGAAAAAGATATTGAATCACCTGCGCAATTCGCTCCTGCAGTAACATAGTCTGCAATCGGTTTATCATAAACTTTAACTGCCTTGGTGGTATCCTTAAAACATCCCAGATCGGTGGTAATGGTCAATTTAACCTGGAAAGTTCCTGAAGTGGCATAGTTATGCGTGACAGGCGGAGGACTGGGGGACGTTTGTGAATCGCCGAAATCCCAGAAATAATTAACGATCACCCCGGCATTGGGAACCGAAGCATCTGTAAAGGTCATCAGACTGCCCAGGCATGTTGTATCAGAAGTAAAATTGGCCAGAGGTTTCGGGTTGATTGTGATCGTTTTAGAATCCGGAATTGGCGAAACACAGTCGCTTGCGTTGGTCACGACCAGGGTGACAATTTTGGGACCCGGAGTAACGTAGGTATGTTCCGGGTTCTCCAGATTGGAAGTTCCACCATCACCAAAGGTCCATGCATAAGATTGCAGCGGGCTGCCTCCATTGGGAGAGGAGGTGCCGGAACTGAACTGCACCGATTGGTTTACACAGTTGGTTACAGATAAAGTAATGTGTGGAATTGGCGAAGGAACACTGTTTACGTTGTGAATGATAAAACTCTCACACCCGAATGAAGTGGTAACGGTCAACTTAACAGAATGAACCGGCAGTTCATCCAGAAAAACATGGGTAACAACAGTAGGCACAGTTGTTGGGGTAAAAATGTCAGTTGCACCGTCTCCATATTCCCACTTCCATTGCGAGATGGTTCCCGAGAACCCGGCAGGAATAAAGGACTGGTCGTAATAAGAAACAAAGGCGCCCATGCAGTTAACCTGTGAGAAAGTAAATTGAGGGATGGGTTTGGGTTGAACAAAAACAGTTTGTGAAGTGTCAGAGATACATCCGTTGGCATTGGTAATTGTTAATGTAACCGTATAATATCCATAGTTTGTATAAGTATGGTTGGCAACCTCACCCGTACCAGTCTGAAAATCTCCAAAATCCCATGCGAAGGCTGTAATATCACCGAGGACATTGGATGCGCTGGCATCGAAGGCCGAGGGCTGTTCCTGACATACTTCTGTTGCACTAAAAATAGCAACCGGGGAAGGACTGATGTTGATCGTTTTTGTATAGGTATGCGTGCAGTTGTCAACATTGCTGACCGTAAGACTGACAACATAAGCTCCCGGTGTCAGGAAAGTATGAGTCGGATCCGGGGCAGCGGAAGTATTCAATGTGCCCGAGGCCAGATCAAACTGCACCGTCATACCCTGGCAAAGGGTTGTTGAGTTATAAAAACTTGCAACGGGTGAAAATTGAATCTGAATCGGGATTACCGTTGATTCAACACAACTGTCGGAAGTATGCACCGTCAGGGTCACATTGTACAGCCCGCCTGTTGCGTATGTATGGGTGGTTGTGGGATTCAGTGTTTTCGGATCATCGGGACCATCGCCAAAATTCCAGACACGATAAACAACATATCCGTGGCCGGTGGTGGAAAAGTCGGTAAAGGTGACGGCGTTACCGGAACAAACGGGTGCAGTGCTGCTGAAAGTTACAAGTGGTTTCGGGTAAACTTCCACCTGTTTGGTAATAGACTTAAAGCAACCATCGCCTGTAGTAACAGTCAGCGTTACAGAATGGAGACCTGTCGTGCCAAAGAAGTGAATCGGATTTGGCCCAAAATCCTGCAACCCGTCATCGTATTGCCATAACCAGGTAGCAATCCCTGCAACCGGGGTTGAGAGGTCGGTAAAGACGGTACCCGAGCCCAGACATACGCCAGGTGCAGAAAAATCAGCCACCGGTTTGGCCAGAATTGTAATCGGAATAATGACGGGAACAGAAGTACAACCATTGATATCCGTAACAGTCAATGTAACATTGAATGTCCCGGCAGCGGTAAAATCATGGATTGGATTCGGGAGTGTTGATGTATTGTTTGCAACTGAGCCAGGATCATTAAAATTCCAAAGCCAGCCGGAAACAGCAACACCTCCAACTGTCTGTGAATTATCAAAAAAACTGATTGTCTGGTTCTCACAAGCAGAACCAGTGTGACTGAAATTTGCAGTCGGAGCCGCAAAATGGTTGATAAACTGCTGTTTATCAGATACACAACCATCCGAAGTAGTAACCGTTAAAGTCACGGAATGGGATGTCAGGTTGTCTGAATACAGGTGAACAACCAGAGGGCCGTTTCCGGTATTCCCGTCACCGAAATCCCAGGCCCATGTCGTTATAGATGCATTGGATCCTAGGGTTGGCGGAATATAGGAATCGCTGGTGAATGTGATCGAAGAATTTTCACAGGATGGATTGGTAAAATGAAACAATGCAAGGGCCTTGGGATTGACTTTTACCTGTTGGGTCACCTGGTGAATACATCCGTTGGAATTGGTAATGGTGAGCGTTACTGAATGTGAACCGGCAGTAGGGAAAACATAGGTTGGAGAGGGCGAAGCAGAAGTAATGCCTCCGCCGAAATCCCATGCATAGGTCATTGTTCCGCCAGCATTGGGCGTGGACATGTCTGTGAATACAGTGGGATTCCCTTCGCAAACTGTCGTATTTGAAAAGAGCGCCACAGGTAACTTATTCACTTTTATGTCTTTACTAAATACTGTGCTGATACAGTTATTGGCAGTCTTCACCGTTAACGTTACAGTATAAGTTCCATCAAGCGTATAGGTATGGGAAGGGTTCTCTGCACTGGAAGTGTTATTTGGCGGTGCATCTCCGAAATTCCAGGACCATTCGATGATCGCTCCTCCACCATTCGGGTCAGACAAATTCTGAAAATAGACAGGTTGTCCGGCACATTGATGTGTTCCCAGAACTGTGTCGAAGCTGGCAACGGGTGCAGGTAAAAGGTTAACATTGATGATTTTTTCAGTCCAACAACCATATGTGTTTGTAACTCTCAGACGTACCGGCCAGGAATAAGTCCCCAGTACAACCGGAAACTTGTGCTGCACATTCGGGTTGGATCCGAAAGGAATAACCTGTGGGTCAGGGGTTGTACCATCACCCCAGAACCATTCCCACTGAACAATGTGGTCGCCTGCAGGGCCGCCTGGAATCGACTGATCCGTGAAAAACACCGTATCTCCTTCGCAATTCGGGCTGGAGTAGGTAAACCCGGCTGTCGGCGACGGAATGATGTTGATATCCTTGGAAAGGGTGGTGGTACAGCCGTTTGTATCGATAACGGTAAGCGATGTTGTATGGATTCCTGTCGCAGAGGCAAGATAAGCATGAACTTCGGCAACAGGCGTATGTGTAACCGGCTGTCCGTCGCCAAAATCCCAGGTCCATGAGGCGATGGTCATAGGATCCATGTCTTTGGATTGGAACGGAACGATTTGTCCGACACATGCAAAGGCCGGAATCGTATAATCGATGGGGATCGGAGGATAAATCGGAACGGCAATCGTCGAATCCGGACTTTCACAATCCTGCAAGTTTTCCTTTACTCTCAGGGTTACATTATACGATGCTTTCCCGCCAGCGACAAGGGTTGTAAACGTATGAACCGGGTTCATCACGGTGGAAGTATTGTTCGGACCCGATATTGGGTCGTCAAAATTCCATGCCCATTGGTAAATCGTTCCCGGCGGGGTGGAATTTGAGTAGGATCCATCCGCAAAATAGACTGTTTGTCCGCTGCAGGCATCTCCCTGATGCAGATGTTCAGGATCGCTGAACCAGGTGAATGTCGCTGTTGGCGCTTCATAAATGGTTACCCATAAAAAGAAACTTGTTTCTAGCGGGGTCCCCAGATTGAGTGTCCTGATAACTTTGTAGGAACCAGGGGTTACATAAGAATGATTCGGGTTTGCCGGAACATTGGGTGGCGTGAAATGTATAACTGGCGAAAGATCGCCAAAATCCCAGTCTTCTGTGGCAATAAGGCCACCCGCGGGACAAGGTATGAACAATATCGGTGCATTTTGACATTGATTGGGCGGATTGGCCGTGAAACAGGCAGCCGGGGGGGCTCCAAGGGTCAGGTCTAGCGTTACAATGGTGGAACAACCGGTCAGCATATCGATGGCCGTACATGTCGCGGTATAGAGTCCCGGTCCGGGGTATGAATGTGTGATGGTGTCACCGAAGCCATTATCACCGTCTCCAAATTCCCAGAAAACGTTGTTGTTAACATTCTGCAGGGGGTTGACCTGAGCAATGAAAACCTGTTCATAGGCAGTAAGACCCTGGACAGCAGTGAACGCAAGATCAGGATGAACATTGATCACAAGAGGATTGATTGTCAGTGTTTTTGAACTCGCACACCCTGCTTTGTTTGTAACGGTCAGGGAAACATGGTAGCTTCCGGGACCTGAAAAAAGATGTGTCGGATTTTGAAGGGTAGATGTATTGCCCGGTGATCCGGCATCATCGAAATCCCACAAATATGTATCGAGGTCGGTGCCTGTCAGGGGCGAACTCAGGTCATTAAACTGAACAATATCCCCGGTACAATTGCTGGTCGGATATGTAAAATCAGCCTTGGGAGATGGTTCTGCCAATATTTGAACAGGATAAGTTGTATTCTCACAACCGTTGCTGTTCCGTACCTGCAATGTTACGTTGTAAGGTAAAAGATCAGCGAATATATGGGTTACAGGATTGGGAGGCAAATTGGCTAAGTCGTAGTGATTGGTTGCTCCATCCCCCCAGGTCCACCACCAGTCAGTGATGTTACCAAAGCTGGCTACCGACCCATCCGTAAACGGAGCGGGTTCATTCACACAAGTATGGGTAAAAGTGAAAGCCGCAACCGGCATCGTATTGGGTACATCAATGGTGATTGATTTGGAAACCACACAGCCAATGGAATTGGTCAGGGTAACCGTAACGATTCTCCCCGCTCCCGGAGTGGTATAAACATGTGATGTGGTCAGCTGGGCCGGATTTGTGACAGTACCTTCGTAATGGGCTGTTGAACCATCGCCAAAATTCCAGTCAACATAGAGAAAATATTCACTTGTGTTCATGAATGTCGGCTTGCTTCTCACTGCACTAAAAGAGAATGCCTGGTCAAGACAGGCCGGTGTAGTTGGAATGTCAAGAACCGCCACAGGCTTGTATTTATCGGGATCGACAAACACATAATCGGTAATTTCATCCTTTTGTCCTGCGGAGTTCGTGATGGTCAGCTTTACCGTATAGGTCACCCCTGAAGTAGGTGGAAAAGTGTGTGGTTGAACTGCTAAACCTACCACCGGAGGACCATCTCCAAAATCCCAGGTGTATGTAACATTTGGATCAGCATGAACCGAAACTTCGCCATTAAAATTAACAACGTTATAAAAACATCCGCCGGTTGGGTCAAAGGTATAATAGAAATATGCGTTCAGCAATGGTTGTACTGTTATCAATTTAGAAGTTTTAACCCCGTTGCAACCTGCAAAAGTGGCATCATTGTTCCATTCGGTGACTTCCATGGTATAAGTTCCAATGGAAGTCCACCTTACCTGTAACTGATTCTGGTTGGTAGGGCCTGTGATTGTCCATCCGGTCGGAGGACCTGTAACCGGAGTGATCACCCACTGGTAAGAATGTGTCGGAATGCCGGTTGTGGCAGGTGTAGAGTAGGTATAGGTCAGAGAGGCATTCTGATCGCACGCAATGTCTGCGCCGGTAATGGCGGGTTTGGTATCCGGACAGTCCTGAGCCCAACCCCGGGGCGTAATTGCTATCAGGATTGTTGACAAGATGATGCAGCGGAGAAATCGATGGAACATATGGATAGAATTTGTAGATATTTACGCTCTGGTTTGTTATACTTAAATGTACGACAAAAGTTTCATTCAAAAGGTTGCCTGTAAGGGAGAAAACCTAATGAAAAAACTTCATTGCATCTCTGAAACAACAAAAATAACAAATAATTAACAAATTCCGTCATACTGAGACAACCATAACACAATTTATTTTGTCAACAAATAAGAACCTGAATTATTTTAATTCTTACTGATTTGATATTGACTGAAATCTTGTATTTTTGCAATGAACAATCCTGCTCCCATGAAAAAATCAATCCTAGCTGTTTTTGTCCTTTTATCCGCCACCTTGCTGGTTATGTCCGCGTGTACCAAAACGGAGACCGTGAATCCGTGCAACGGACAAGGGGTATTGAACGTGGAAAATAAACTCGATTCTACCATCTCTGTCAAAATAACGCAGACCCATGACACCAGGAGCATAGACAAGAACTTCACTCTTCCTTTCACACTTGCCGGGAACCAGCCTTATACGCTTACCATTGATGGGCCGCAATACCATAAAGATACGACATTTATGGTCCTGTTTTGCGATAATCTGCTTTTTATTGTGACAAAATAATCTGATTATTTTTCGAAGCGAAGTTTGCTGCAAGAAAAAACAAGTCTTTTGTTGTTGTTTTCCAATGCAATATTTTTGATTTCCTGATAACCGTAACTCAGGAAATAGTTGCCGTACCAGTGGATTAGTGCACCTTTTGTTTCGGAGAGAAGTTTATCATCCGGGTTTAACAGGTCAATGGTTGAGAAATCAAGTTTCTCGATCACTTCGTTTCCCCTGATAATTTTAGAGCCGATTTTCCCATCACTTTGGTAGCACATTACGAATTCATCTCCTGTTGAAAATGTGACGACCTTTTGCGATAATTCAACCGAAACAAGGTTTCTGATCTCAATATTATTATCCCATAAAAGCATCCCTCCCTGATCAAATCCCGCTACAATGGCATTATAAAACCGGTACCCGTCAAAAACTGAGTAGCTATTGGTGTATGGGCGTCCATAAAAATCAAAATCCGTAAAACTCTCTGTGTGGTATTGCGGAGAAAAAATTTCAGCTGTCAGGATATACTGATCATTTACAAATTCAATGTCATGCATCAGAACCGAGAAATCAAGCGAATACTCAGCAAGGGATTTCTTTTTCTTCAGTGCCTTTTTTTTCAGATTAATTACATCCTCCTCCCCGATGAGTGAACTGGCATTCTTTAATTCAAGAAAATTATAAAAACTGATTGTGTTCTGAGCGTTGTTCAAAACGGGACTTGAGAACAAACCCGTCGATTCGTCAACGGGTATGTTTTTCTGCGTTGAACCTGTCCCCCCTCCCCGTCCATAGCTGCCAAGCAGCAATTCGTTGCCATTTTCAAGAGCCGCCACCCTCACATGGGTCAGCATTCTTTCGCTATTTTGCATACCAATTACGACTTCTCGTCTGATCAGACCATTCGTGTCGTACCTGACAAAGTAATACTCAGATGTCTTTTTTGATATTTGCCGGTTTACGACAGCGGATACCGAAAGTGAATTGCTGTCGGGGCGCATCCAAAGAACAGAAATCTGGTTGCCGTTACCCAATGAAAATGCATTGCTGGTTCCCTGTTTCAATGCGACATTCACAATTTTCCCAGCCTGACCTCTGGTATTAATTCCAATCGCTGCCCCGGATTCAAGTGTTCCGGTGTTCATGATAAAGGTTCCTTTTTTCTGTACAATCCGCAAAAGCGCATATGAATTTTCAGGATTTTTCGATTTTCTCGAATGAACAAACAGCAACGCTGAAGTATCCCGCCCATTCTGATTAAAACGGTATTCCAGATCATCGACCAAGGGAATACTTTTCACCCACAATTGTTGAAGGTTGGTGTCATAACAGGTGAAATACCAGTTAACATTAGCATCGCCGGCAACCTCCCCGCTTCTGAAAAACAGGATAAAGCCATTGGTTCCACAGGGGATGATCCGGTATGTTTCATTGGTTGAACGGGCAGGAATCTCGATACGCAAGGGTTTATCCGGGCCACTATTCTCCGGAGAATTCTGGGATACGACGGTCATTCCGGGAAACCAGTTCAGGGTGAAAATGATAAGTACAAGTCGCCACATGCAAACAATGCTTCTGAATGACAAAAGTAGAAAAAAAAAGGTCGCCCTGTTTGAGGCGACCTTCTCTTTCTTCAACTAACAGTTACTGTACGATCAATTTTCTGACCTGCGTTGATTTTGAAGCAGGCATTGAAACCTGAACAAAATAAACTCCGGAAGAGAGTGAATTCAGGTTCAGAGAAAAGTTCATCTGATCGGTAGCGGTTTCCATCACGGTACTTCCTATGACTGAAATAACACGGATTTCTTTCGTTCCGTCAGTATTGAATTTCAACGAACATTTTCCCGATGCAGGATTCGGATTTACGGAAAATCCGCCTTCGTTGACAAACCGTTGATTGATACCTTCGATAACGTCGCCGGTAATTACAATATCATCCAGTTCCCAGGTCGAAGATGCGGTGGCATCTGACATGTATCTAAATCCGACGTAAACTGCGGTTCCACTTGTTCCGCTTACATCAACGGTACCTGAAGGAGTCCAGGCATAGTTGCCAGGTGACCAGGTGGCTGTGAGCGGAATCCATGTAAAATCTCCCGGGTTCGTGAGTCCGTCATAATCATTGGAAATCAAAGCCTCCAAAGGCGGGCCGGTATATTTATAGGCGGACTGGAAGGTCAGCGCTTCGTTGTTATACAAATCAAAATTCATTTTAGGGGAGATCAGCCAGTCTTCGTTGACGTTTGAGGCTCCGGCGTATCCGCTCATCTTGGCACAAGGGCCGCCATTGATACCATGTATTGAGTCGATTGCCCACACTTCAGCACCGGTAACACTTTTAAGGATCCAGTTATTAAAGGTTTTATTGGTAAAATGGATGCTGTCGATCACAACTGTATTAGTCGTTGTAGCGGTCGCACTTGGAGCGGTTCCATCGGTTTTGAAATCGATCAGCGCTGCAGAATTTGTGTAGGGGAAAATTTTAAAATAGTACTGCTTGTTTGGCGGTAAATTCCCGAAAGCAGCGCTCTGAAGACCCTGAAGAACGTTTAATGAGGCATGTCCGTCGGCAAGGTTTACATCATCCCCAACCGGTGTTCCGTCAACTGGAGCGGTGATGTTATTCTGATCGCTTGCGAGCAGCAGGTAGGCTGCAGGTAACTGAGCGCCCGTTGCATCCGTCCATGCAACGTTAATGGTGAAAGGTGAATTGCTGGCAGTAAAATTCGTCGGGTAGTTTGTAGGCTCAGGAAGTGGTCCTCCGCTGTAAGCTGTCCAGATTACATTGTCGATCGTGACTTGTCCTGAATTGGAACTATCCGCCTGTTTGAACATGAGGGTAAAATCGCCCGGAGTATTTACGGCAACCGGTCCTGAATTTGTCACAACGCCAATGGCTGTACTGACTACATTTTTCACCAGCAGGCCATTGACAAACAGATTCAGATTTACAGCTGTGGAAAATGTTTGTTTGTAATCAAAACTAATGGTACCACAACCATTGTGGAGTGTTCCTGAGATGATTTTTGAAGTTAACGGCCTTTTTTTACCGAAAGTAGGCGAAGGTGCAGTGATTACAGAGTCCCCGCGACTTTGGGTATATGACCATGTTGATCCGTCCATTCCGGTGAAAGTACCGTCATGGTAGGCATTTGCGGTCTCAGGGTAATTTGTAAAATTCTCATTGCCCTGCCCGATTGCAAAGAAGCCTGTTGTTAAAAAGACAACAATAAATAGTAATTGTTTTTTCATAGGTGTATAATTTAATTGTTTTTAATGAATTATTAGTTTCTGTATGTTTGAATTTCCGGTTTTTTGATCTTTTGCCTGAATGAAATACAGGCCGGTAGCTATTTCAGAAAGATTGAACTCAATTTCTTTGGCTGCAACTGTTTTGCTGGCAACCAGGGTTCCCACGCAGGATATTACTTTAACTTCATAGGTTGAAAGATCTTTAAACACGACCGAGAATCTGCCATTGTCGGTCGGATTCGGTATGATGGAAAAGGATTTATCCAAAGATAAATCTGCAATTCCCGCAGGGCCGACCTGAATAAAAGCAGGCTTGTATTTTTTACTCTGTCCGGTAGCGTTGGTAGCAGTAAGTGTCACATCGTATGCACCCATGATATTATATTGGATCGGGGGTGGCACCTGCCCGTTGTATGTTTCCGGAACTCCCCTTTCGAATTCCCAAAACCAGGAAGTAACATCGCCTGTGGAGGCATCTGTAAAAACAACCGTCTCTCCTAAGCTGATTACTGAGTCGCTGGTCATGAAATTTGCCAGCGGGAGATAGGAACATACGGCAAGCGGTGAGGCAAAAAGGGAGTCTCCCGCAGGCGTTTTTCCTTTGTATTCAACTGCATGACGCCAGTTGGCAGCAAGTGCATTGTTTGCACCAGGATCACATAGTTCCAACGTTGGTCCTTTTCCATTGGCCATGGTATCCCAGGGCAAGGTGGGCAAATAGGATACGGAATCGACGACGAAACCATACAGATCTTTCAACACGATGGGTTCGCCTCCATTGCTGAGTGCGGAACCGGCATCCCATTGAAAAGCCGGAACCCCGTAAGTTCCATTGATCAGTGAAGCGCTTTTCCCTACCATCACAAAGGCTTGCGGGTTAAGGGTGATCTCAGGAAATGTATAGGCAATTCCTTTGCTGAAATAAAAGTTATGGAGATCCACAGGCTGTGCCCCATTGTTGTATAATTCAATAAATTCAAGCGAGTCGGTGCCACCCAATGGTGAGCGGTAATTGATCTCCGTCATCACAACGGGTGCGTTTGTAGGTCCGATCACATGGATATAGGCAGCCTTGCAGGTAGTTTGCTGTCCCCATTGATTGGTGGCAGTCAGACAAACGGTATAGTCACCGGTAAAATTATAGGCAATCCCGGTCGGGTTTTTCAAGGTTGATGTGCTTGGTATTCCGCCGTTGAATGACCAGTTCCAGGACTCAGGGCAAAATTTTGTAGAATCGAAGAAATTAATAACATCTCCTACAGTAAGGTTGACTCTGCTGGCTGAGAAATTGGGTAGTGGCGGCATCACTTCACAGAGGGTGCTGAAGGTTACGTCGGCGCCATAGGAAGTGCCTGTTGTATTTGTTACGTAAGCTCTGAGGTGATAGACAGAACTCGGAAGAAGGCCGGTCATGTTGCTGATGAAGGCGCCCAATGTGCCGGGTTCTACAGTATGAGCCCCTGAAATGGTCGGATTTGCTCCGAGACTCCAGCACAAACCCCTGGCTGTGATGGCAGAACCTCCCGCATTGGTAACATTTCCTCCACCGGTTGCAGAATTGAATGAGATGTTGGTAACGGTCGAACTGGTGGTCACAGTAGCCAAGCCAGGACCTGATGGTGTGAGTGGTGTATCGGAGTTGGTCAGTATTGCCACTTCGCGACGAAGAATGGTCGTTGTATTGGCTCCGCCGGGCCAGATGCCGTTGGGGCTGGTATTAAAAGCAAAAACAGAATTATCGGGATTGCGCGATTCAACACGGCGCACCCCATTCGGATTGTTTGCTCCAATCGGAATCACAGCAACATAATCGCCGGCAGTGCTTCCGCCAGCCTGCATATAAACATCGTCGATCAATACCGGAAGTTCGGAATTTGTTGCCTGGGTAGGCAGCATCTGACGGATCATGTAGGCAAATAAAGGATCACCCGTTCCGGCCTCATTGTCGTACATCAGCATAAATTTCCCGTTGGATGAGGCCAGGGAGCTTCCTTTCACAAAGCAGCCATCATCTGTTGTTGCAGCTGTTCTAGCAACAGCGGCGATATCCAGAGGAGTAAGAACTTTGGTTCCGATGAAAAGAGGGGATCCGGGCATCACACCTGCGGCAACAACCCATCCCACGCGAATATTGTGCTGCTGCCCTGCATCAAACCGGCTTGCATTCCCGGTTGGCTGATAAAAGATCCACACCGGACCGCTGCTACCGGCAGCATCGGTGGTAAAATAATTTAAAAGGCTGGTTGTACCGGTAAAAAGAGTTCCGTTCCAGCAATTGCCGGCGCCAAAAGAGGTAGCGGCATCTGTAAGCAAACCAAGCCCAGCTTTCAGATCATATGTGGTATTGGGCGTAAGTCCGTCAATTTTAATGCAAACCGTAAAGGCGGTTCTGGAAATATTGGTCGAGGCGGTTGATTTGCTTCCAAAATACTTTGGTATGACTAATTCAGTCACGGTCTGGCTGAATCCTCCGGAGGCAAACAGGAGTACCAGCAGCAGGGCAGCTCCGAAAAATAAAAATCTAGACTTCATCGTTTTAGTCTTTAAAAACCGCAAAATTATGAATCTACAAAATTGATAATATTTTTCGGATATTTTAAAGGATATTTATCAACAAATGCCAAAGGCTGATTTTAAAATAAAATCAGCCTTTGGACAATCGGTCGAAACCTTGGTTTATTTGTCTTTCACCTCTTCAAAATCCACATCGGTGACCTCATCATTTCCGGAGTTTTTCTGGTTCTGCTGACTTTGTCCGGCGTCGTGGGGTTGTCCTCCCTGGGGATCATTTTGAGAAGCATTTTTGTACATCTCTTCGCTGGCGGTCTGCCAGATTGCATTCAGGTTGGCCATGGCGGCATCAATCGCGGTGAAGTCACGGTTTTTATGTGCATTCTTCAGTTCTTCAACTGCTTTCTCAATGGATGCCTTTTTATCAGCCGGAAGTTTTTCGCCAAACTCTTTCAATTGCTTTTCAGTCTGGAATACCAAACTATCGGCCTGATTCAGTTTATCTACCTCCTCTTTGGCTTTTTTATCGGCATCAGCATTTACCTGTGCCTCTTCGCGCATGCGGCGGATGTCATCATCTGATAGTCCTGAGGATGCTTCAATCCTGATTTGCTGTGATTTCCCGGTGGCTTTATCCTTTGCCGTGACGTGAAGAATGCCATTTGCATCAATATCGAAAACTACTTCGATTTGCGGGATGCCACGTTGCGCAGGTGGAATTCCATCAAGGTGAAACCGGCCGATGCTTTTATTTTGGTTGGCCATGGGTCGTTCGCCCTGCAGGATATGGATTTCAACAGAGGTCTGGCTGTCGGCGGCGGTTGAAAAAACCTCCGATTTCCGGGTAGGAATGGTTGTGTTTGATTCAATGAGCCGGGTCATGACACTGCCAAGGGTTTCGATACCCAGTGACAACGGGGTGACGTCGAGCAACAGCACATCTTTCACTTCGCCGGTGAGAACGCCTCCCTGAATCGCAGCGCCAATGGCAACCACTTCATCAGGATTTACTCCCTTGGAGGGTTCTTTGCCGAATAGATCGCGAACCAGTTTTTGTACGGCAGGAATCCGGGTTGAGCCGCCTACCAGGATCACTTCATCCACTTCGGATGCCTTTAATCCTGCATCCTGCAGCGCTTTCTGGCAAGGAGGAATCGTTGATTGCATCAGGCTGTCAACCAGTTGTTCAAACTTTGCCCTGGTCAACTTTTTCACAAGATGTTTGGGGACTCCGTCAACCGGCATGATATAGGGCAGATTGATTTCGGTTTCCATGGAACTTGACAGTTCAATTTTTGCCTTTTCGGCAGCTTCTTTCAACCGTTGCTGTGCCATTGGATCTTTCCGCAGGTCGAGACCTTCTTCTTTTTGAAATTCATCGGCAAGCCAGTCAATGATCATATGGTCAAAGTCGTCTCCTCCGAGATGGGTATTCCCGTTGGTTGACTTCACTTCGAAAACGCCTTCGCCCAATTCAAGAATGGAGATATCGAAGGTACCGCCGCCAAGATCGAATACGGCCACTTTGATGTCTTTATGCTTTTTATCAAGACCGTAGGCAAGCGCGGCAGCAGTAGGCTCATTGATAATCCGTTTCACGGTAAGCCCGGCAATCTCGCCAGCTTCCTTCGTAGCCTGGCGCTGCGAATCGCTGAAATAAGCAGGAACGGTTATCACCGCCTCTTTTACCTCCTGCCCCAGATAATCCTCGGCGGTTTTCTTCATCTTTTGAAGAACCATCGCACTGATTTCCTGCGGAGTATATAATTTCCCGCTGATGTCAACGCGCGGGGTGTTGTTTTCACCTTTAGATACCTTATACGGTACACGCTTAATCTCCTTTTGCACCTGATCCCAGGTCTCGCCCATAAAGCGTTTGATGGAAAAAACAGTGTTTTTGGGATTGGTGATTGCCTGCCGTTTGGCCGGGTCTCCTACCTTTCGCTCTCCGTTATCGGTAAAACCGACAACAGACGGGGTAGTACGCCTCCCTTCGCTGTTAGGAATTACAACGGGTTCGTTCCCTTCCATCACAGCCACACAGGAGTTGGTGGTTCCAAGATCAATACCAATAATTTTTGCCATGTTAAATCTCCTTATAAATAAACAATAATTTCTTCAGAATTTGATTTGGTTTAGTCAATCATTGTACCAAAACAAATTTCGTGTCAGGGAAGTGACAAAAAGACAGGAATGGTGAAGTAGCGAAGTTGCGAAGTAGCGAAATATCAAAGTAGCGAAGTAGCGAAATGGGGAAATAGCGAAAAATCAGAAGCCGAGATCCTTGGTGTTTACATTTACCTTTAATTCATTCTTTGTAATCGGGCTGATCACTAATGAATCCACTGATTTCGTAAACCTGGCCGAAAACAATCCGATTCCGTTGACAATATTGGTAAAGGCAGGTCTTTCCTGCACGAGCCCCATCGAGGGTTCTGTAACTTCCATGTAGGTATTCAACTCTGTGGCGGCAACCGTAAAAATGTAACTGCAGCGATAGGCAACCCTGGTTACCAGCGAGTCTTTTGGAATGCTGGCCCCTACCACAGAATAAAAAGCATCACCCGGGAAAAAGAGGTCGAATGCCTGGGTGCTGGACACATCCACCGGTTGGACATTGTTGAATACCACCCAGTCAACCCACTTGATATACAGGCTGTCTGTGTTGGTTTTCAACGCTTCCTGATAGAAGAACCGGATCAATAGCTGATAACGTTTGCCATTTTTGGAGGGATCCCATTTGATCTCAAAGGATTTGCCTGGCGGAAAACTGGCGATTGCCTGAGGACGAATAACCTCGAAATTATGTAACAACTCTGTTTGCGAGGTAATCTCCTTACCGGATTTTTTATTTTTAATATATAATTTATAGGTGTAATTCTCATTGAGCTTCGCCTTGTTGGTATAATACATCAACTGATCGGGATAATAAAAAATTGAATCCCCCTTCTCTTTATTGCGGATGGTGACGGTATCGCAGGGATATGATTGTATCAATGTGCCATTTGAGAATTCATCCAGCCTTACCTCCAGTTTATCGGGATAGTTGCTTGAATCGGGTATTGCTGCAAATTGCAAGGCATCGCCTTCACCCAGATAAGCTTTGGTGATTTTAATAAACGTGGTGTCCTCGTTTTGGTCAAGGAGACAATACACCACTGTCACATCCTCCCATGGGGCATTCACCGTCAATGTTTTATTGCATGAAAACAGGATCGGGAGAAGCAATAAAATGATTGGCATGAATCGTATGTATCGCATGCTGTCAGATTTTTGTATTTGGCAAAAATACATAAAAAAATCGTAGTTTTGCTCTCAAATCGATATTATGTCAACAGCCATATCATTTCGGAATGTGACCAAGGTCACCACACATATTCTTCAGGAAATGAAACTAAAAGGAGAGAAAATTGCCATGCTTACGGCGTATGATTACTCCTTTGCCAAGATTCTGGACAGCACCGGAATTGATGTCATCCTGGTGGGCGACTCAGCTTCAAATGTCATGGCAGGGCATTCATCTACCCTTCCGATTACCCTGAATGAGATGATTTATCATGGTGTTTCGGTGGTACGGGCGGTAAAGCGGGCGCTTGTGGTCGTTGACCTCCCGTTTGGCACCTACCAGGGGAATTCGAAGGAGGCGTTGAACTCTGCCATCCGGATCATGAAGGAGGCTGGTGCTGATGCGGTAAAGCTGGAGGGCGGCAAAGAGATTATCGAATCGGTTGACCGCATCCTTTCAGCGGGCATACCGGTAATGGGGCATCTCGGGCTTACACCTCAATCCATTCATAAGTTTGGAACTTACGTCGTACGGGCAACCAGTGAGGAGGAGGCGGCCAAGCTGCTTGATGACGCCCATTTGCTGGAGAAAGCAGGTTGTTTTGCCATCGTCCTGGAAAAAATCCCCGCCATTTTGGGCGCCAAGGTTACTCAGGCGGTCAGAATCCCGATTATCGGAATAGGCGCCGGGCAGGGAGTTGACGGACAAGTTCTTGTTTTGCACGATATGCTGGGTATCACGATGGACTTTTCGCCCCGTTTTCTGAGGCGGTATGCAAACCTTTCGGAAGAGGTCCGTGGCGCCGTAAACACCTATATTCAGGACGTGAAAACGCTCGACTTTCCAAATGAAAAAGAACAGTATTGATCACGATATTTTATATGAAGACAATCACCTGATCATCCTGAACAAAAGGCCTTCCGACATTGTTCAGGGAGACAAAACCGGGGATGAACCACTGAGTGA
>JAPLDG010000267.1:19798-21295 GCA_026391845.1 Bacteroidota bacterium
AACCGCTGAGTGAGGTCCTGAAGAACTATATCAAACAAAAATACGACAAACCCGGTGAAGTTTTTCTGGGGGTGGTTCACCGGCTTGACCGGCCGGTTAGCGGAGCACTGATTTTTGCACGGACATCGAAGGCTTTGTCGAGGCTGAATATCATGCTTCGCGATGGCCATATTCATAAGACCTATTGGGCTGTAGTTAAAAACAGGCCACTTCAGCCGGAGGGACATCTGGTGCAGTATCTTACCCGAAATTCAGAAAAAAACAAGTCCTACGTTCATGACCTCCCGGTTGCCGGTTCTCAGAAAGCAGAACTGGTTTACAAGTTAACCTGCAAAAGTGATGAATATTATCTTCTGGAGGTGACCCTGCTAACCGGGCGACACCATCAGATCAGGGCTCAACTCGCCGCGATGGGCTGTCCGGTTAAAGGCGACCTTAAATACGGTTATCCCAGGTCAAACCCAGGTGGCTTCATTCATCTTCATTCCCGTGAAATTGAGTTTCTTCACCCCGTGAAAAAGGAAATGATTAAAATTATTGCCCCACCGCCTGCAGATAAGCTATGGGATTTTTTTTCGCGGAACAGTTTGTCTAATGCTATTTGATGATGAGCAGGATAAAATCATCGCATGATACAACGCTTACCCTGCAAAGTACGGTTTTTCCGCAACCTGTTTTTTGCAAAACGATTTTTCAGTCCCACCAGTTACAGCCAACCGGTTTTCAGACCAACAAGCTGCACAAAACACAGCCAGACTGGGTTCTTGCGGTATTTGTGGCTTGTTTCATTCTTATCGCATGGGTTCAGGTTTTCTATCATAAAAGAGTTCAGCAGATATTTCGCGCACCATTTTCCAAACGATTCATCAACCAGCTTACCCGAGACGGGAATCTTTTTATGGAACGCATCGCGGTGGCTCTCGGAATTGTTTATATTCTGACATTCTCTCTGTTCCTCTATGAATTCAATGAACAAATTCTCGGAATTAAAATTCCCGGAGTTACCGGAATCTCATTGTTTTGGCTCATAAACCTTGTTAACATAGGAATACTGTCTGCCAAAGTGGCATTGGTGCAGCTGCTTGGGGTGATTTTTAAAACCAGGGAAACCACCAGCAATTATCTGCTGAACCTGCTGATCTTTGCCTTGATGTCAGGACCTGTTCTTCTGATCAGTCTTGTATTGGTCGTCTATCTGAAATCAGCCATTCTTTTGCATATCTGTATGGTCATTTTTGTTCTGCTGCTTGTCCTTCGGTTCGCACGAGGTTTCTTTATCGGAATGGCATTGACGAAGTTTTCGTATTTATTTTTATTTGTGTATCTTTGCAGCCTCGAAATTTTGCCCCTGCTGGTTCTCATAAAAATTCTGCTTAATCAAATATAAACCACGGGAGCGTAAGTATTTCGCGAGTGTGAACGTTAATACTTTACGACTTTGAAAATAAAGAATATCCTCGTTTCCCAGCCTCAGCCTATCGATTTTGAGAAATCACC
>JAPLDG010000331.1:0-3777 GCA_026391845.1 Bacteroidota bacterium
ACTGCCATTTCGGCTCTGACGATCGGATCAGGCAGCACTTTTACAACTGCCGCAGCACATACCATTACTGCAACAAATATAACAGTCAATGGCACCTATACCAATGGAAGCACCGGGGCGCTCACTGTAACAAACTGGGTCGTTGGTTCAACTGGTATTTACAACCATAATACATCATCTGCAACATTGCCGCTGGGTACGACTACGACAACCTGGGATGCTGATTCAAAACTGAACATTACCGGGGCTTATACCGCTGCGACGGTTTTTCTCAATTTCACAGGACAGACTTTTGGTAATTTCACCTTTAATCCTTCTTCCATGAACAGCACGGTTGCTTTGATTGGAGCGGCTGGCACGGCAAACATCCAGGGGGATTTTACCATCACTCACACCGGAACAGGTACCTTATATATGCGAATAACCGGGCAGCAGTTTGCCGGAACAATAAATATTGATAAAAATTTCACGCTGACTGCCGGAACTTTTGACTTGCATAACGGCGGAGCTACACCTACCAGCGAAATAATAAACCTGAAAGGCAACTTTACCATTTCAGGCACCAGTGTACTCACTCAAACTACCACACAAACAGGTTCTTTGGTTGGTTTTAACTTTACAGGCAGCGGAACACAGACCATAAGCGTATCGCCTTCTGCCACCATCAGCTCCCAGGCAACCACCCCCACTTGCGCAATCATGTTTACCGTTGCAACGGGTTCCACGATTGACATGGGGACTTCGGTCCTCACCGGAACAAATAACACCTCCTTCACATTAAGTCCGGGTGCAAATATCATCACTGCTAATACCGGCGGATTATCCGCCAGCGGAGCCACCGGCTCGATACAGGTTTCAGGCGCAAGATCTTTCAGTACGACTGCCAATTATACCTATAATGGCACATCCCCCCAGGTAACCGGGAACGGTTTACCATCATCTGTAAATGATTTAACGATCAGCAATGCAGCTGGATTGACTTTTTCTGCCGCCGAAACGATCAATGGTACAATGGCAATTAGTTCAGGTGCCAAAGCCAACCTGGGTACTTTTACTTCTTACGCCACAATCCTGACATTGGGCGGATCCACTCAATCGTCTCCTGCTTCCTATGGAGGCACAGGTGCCGGTGGAACAGGTACAATAATAAATACGACATACTTTGATGCCGCTTCAGGTTGGCTGGCTGTCGGGACCATTCCACCTTCAGGCTTAAGCTACACAACTCCGAATTTATTCCCTGCCAATGTAGCAATTACACCTTTGAACCCTACTGTTACCGGTATCCCAACAAGCTACACTGTGCTTCCGGCATTGCCAACCGGGTTAAGCATTCATCCTGCTACAGGCGTGATCAGCGGCACTCCTACGGTCAGCACGGCATCGGCCACCTACACCGTTACAGCTTCCAACGGGGGCGGGAGCACTACATTCGGTGTAGTCATTGCCGTTGGCAACAACTTTTATGCGATAGCCAGTACCAACTGGAATGTCGCATCTACATGGTCCCTGGCCTCAGGTGGCACCGCAGGCACCACAGTACCCGGTGCAGGAGACAATGTGTTTATTTCGGAAACAGGTATCACCCGTACGGTTACGATACCATCAGGCATCAATGCTCTATGCGGTTCGCTGACAATAGGCAGGATTACAACCGGGACTCCCTCCGCGGCAGGCATTCTGACATTTACGGATGCTACAAGCACGCTAATTGTTGGCGGGAATACTATTATCAATAAACCAAATGCAACTGCTACGAACCTCATTAATCTGAATGCCGGTGCGATGACGGTTAACGGTAATGTTGAGTTGTCTCGTGTCCAAACAGCTAGTACAAGTACCTCCAGAATAAGCCGGATCAACATTTCAACCGGAACCCTGACAATTGCAGGGAACCTTACTTTTTCTGCCACTGCCGCTGCACAGAGCCAGATTGTTTTCAGCGGTGCAGGAACTTTAAACATCGGAGGCAATTTTACATTAACAAACAGTCTTGGAACATTGACTCCCTCAACGGGAACAGTCAATTTCAATGGCGCTGCCCAAACCGTGCCAGATATCAGCGCAATAGCCTACAATCATCTTACCCTCTCCGGCAGCGGAATCAAAACCCTCCCAGTGGCCATGACATCAATTTCAGGCAATATGACCTTAAACGGAACTGCAACTGCAACTACTGCCGCAAACCTGGCCATTGCCGGCACGCTTACAGTCGGTTCGGGGACCACATTTGAAACCGGCACAAACTTTACAATAGGCGTTACCGGAGCTACTTCAGTGACAGGAACATTAACCCTTGCAGGTACAGGTACCAAAACCTTCACCGGGAATGTTACCGTTTATTCAGCCGGATCCTGGAATGAAACAGGTATTGCAGCCATTAACTTTGTCGGAAATCTGCAAAACGACGGTGCCTCTTTTACTGCCTTAAGCGGAGCTCACACCTTTAGTGGTGCCACAAAGACCATCAGCGGTTCAAGTGAAATTTCAATCCCCAATGTTGCTTTTACGGGAACTTACACAAATTCAGGTACACTTACAGTCAGCACTGCATTGTCAGGAGCAGGCGGTTTAACAAATGGGAACGGCACCGTTGGCACGTTAAACCTGGGTGGAACTTCAGGCATCACATCATTCAACGCAACCCCTGCAGGAAATACAGTCAATTATACCGGCACAGGCCAAACCTTAAGGGTAACCGCTTACCATCACCTCAAATTGAGCGGAGGAGCCGAAACTTTCGGTGCCATCACGACCGTTGCCGGCAACCTGACCTTAAGCGGAGCAGCAACAGCAACGACAGGCGCCGGACTAGCCGTTTCCGGGAACCTGGGTATTGGAGACGGAACCACGTTAACAGCGGCAGGTTATAACTTAACCATCACAGGTACTACAACCGTAGGAGACGGAACAAGTGGCAATTTAACCATTTCATCTGCCACAGGAACAAAACTTTTTACCGGCCTGGTAACCATTGCCTCTGGAGCAACCTGGAATAATTCAGAAAACTCAGCCCTGGAGTTCCGGGGAGGTATTACAACAACTCCATCATTCAACGGAGGGTCCGGGGTGCATACTTTTACCACAAACACCCAGGCACTTACCGGGATTTTTACCATTCCAGGTGTAACCGTTACAACGATTACACTCACCAACAACAACTCACTCACTGTTGTTACAGCCCTTGAAGGAACTGGCGGTTTAACCCAGGCAACCAGCGCCAATTTGTTAATAGGAGGCACAGCCGGGATTTCAACGCTTACTGCAACTGCCACCGGCAACCTGGTAAACTATTACGGTGGTGCCCAAACAGTTCATGCAAACACTTATTACGATCTTACCCTTTCCGGAACGGGAACCAAAACAACCACAGGGGTGACTGTAAACAACCTTCTTTCGATGGAGGGGACAACGGCTGCGGCTTCTGCACTTCCAGCCTATGGCGCATCGGCTATCCTGCAATATAAAGGAGAGACTGACCAGGTTACAGGAGCTGAATTCCCTGCAAGTATTACCAGCGGACAATTGGCCGGCATAAAAATTGAAAATACGCTGGGCGTAACCTTAAATTCAGCGAAAGATATCGGAGCACGATATCTGACCATCGGAAGCACCATCGCCAACAGTGTTTTCAACGACGGCGGTTATCAGTTAACTGCAACCGGGACACTGAACCTTACTTCGGGTATATTTAAACTTGGAGCCGCGACAGCAACAACTTTCCCTGCCTTTACAACAAATAATATTGACGCTGGCACTACCGTAGATTATGCTGCC
>JAPLDG010000331.1:3796-8769 GCA_026391845.1 Bacteroidota bacterium
GTAGATTATGCTGCCACAACTTCCCAAACTGTAAAAGGGGCATCAGGCACAGGTTTCACTTACAGCAACCTCACCATCAGCGGAACCGGCCTCAAAGCAGCCGACGGGAATATTACCGTTAATGGCATACTCAACCTAACCTCCAATGCTTCTACCACCCATGGCAGCCTTGAAATGATAACAGCTTATGGAACCTATCCCGGAAGAACGGGGACAGATCCAAATTATTACAGTGATTATGGCTCTCTTTCCTCCTATACCTTGTACATGGGTCCTTCTGCCACAACAACAGGAGCCGGAGATGTAACGGGAATTGTGAAAAGAGACTATACGATTGCCGCCAACACGCCCTACACTTTTGGGAATCAATTCACCACAGTATCTCTTACCGATGGTACCATGCCGACCTCGCTTTCAGTTACCATAACCCTTGGCAGTACCGTTGTAGGGCCAAATAATACTGACATTATCCGTGATGCCATAAAAAGAACCTACGAAATAATACCGGCTAGTAATGCGAGTGGTAGTTATGTTACCGCCAACTTCCACTACCTCGACAATGAGCTGACCAGCAGTATCAATACCGGGTTCACGAACACCCCTGTAAAAATGACGACCATGGATTACGATATTGGTCCCGGAGGAATGACTGTATCCGATGAACATGGCAGGGCCAATTTTGATTACACGAACAGGTATATCGGCCTTTCCAGCGTTCCCATCTCTTACTTTATCTATAAGTCTTCAGGACATGACTGGAGAACAATTTTCACCCTTCGTGATTATGGCGTAGGGTATTTTACATGGGATGGTTCCAATAATACCAATACCTGGAATGATGCCGAAAACTGGACGCTTTCGGTTGGAGGTTCTGGGATTCCAACAACAACCGGCCATGTTATTATTCCCAGTGCAGGTTCGACACCACTGGACCCGGTCCTTCCGGCCGGCACAACAACAATTAACACGCTCAGCATTGAAAGCGGCGGTGTACTGATCATGGGAAGCAGTACCCTGAAGATACAAAACACCTTAAGCGGTGGATGGGAAGACCAGAATCCATCAGGCAATGACCCCGGAACCAGCATAGTTGTTTTTAACAGGCCCAATACGACTATTTCCGGTTATGCAAGATTCAACAAAGTGAGAATTGAAGATGGAGCTGATATTACAAACCAGGCCGGCAGCACAATGATCATTCAAGACTCCATTAAAAAAACAGGAACAGGAACCGGTAAATGGTATGCCGATGTATTCAGCAATACCGTTGAATACAGTAAATCAGGTGCTCAGACTATTTTAATGCCGGATGGCACCTCTGCCTACATAAACCTCACGCTCAGTGGCAGCGGCACAAAAACGCTGCCAGGAGCAATGATTCTGGAGGGTAATTTTACCATGGACGGTTCGGCTGCGGCAACAGCAGCCGGAGCATTGTCAGTTGCCGGCAATGTAACCTTAGCCTCCGGAACCACGTTTGACGGTTCCTCTTACACACATTCAGTTGCAGGTAATTGGACCAACAACGGGGGTACTTTCACCCCTGGAACCGGCACAATTTTCTTTAACAACACATCATCAGCCCAGGCAATAAATGGAACTGCTGCCAGTCAGACTTTTAACAATATCCACCTTGACAAGGGCTCCGCTGCATTAAGTATTGGAGGAAGCACTACTGCATTAACTGTTAATGATCTTACAGAGTCCAGTGGAAATTTTACCGCTCCGGCTGCATTAACTGTAAATGGCAACGCGATTATTTCTTCCGGAACCTTCACAGCCGGCACAAATACCAGTCTGAAAGGCAATTGGTCGAACAACGGGGGCACCTTCAACGACAATGGGGGCACGGTGACTTTCGAAGGTTCGTCAACCCAGGTTATAAACGGGACAAATACCTTCCATAATTTAACAATCTATAAAACTTCGTCAGGAAAAGGGGTGACTGCCAATGCCGGTCAAACGGTTAACAACATTCTTTACCTGAACAGTCCGAATCATTCCGGCACACAAGGTTGTTTGGACATGACCGATCCCGGCGAACTCATCATGGGCGCATCGGCAGCCACAACGGGAACCGGCGATGTCACCGGGATTGTGACACGTAATTCATTTGTGATGAGCACTCCGTACACTTTCGGCAACCAATTTACAACGATGAAGTTCACAGAAGGCCCCTTGCCATCAACTGCTGTAAGCTTTAAAATATTTTTGACTGCTGCCGAACCTTCCTGGATGAATACAACTACCGGAATCTGGCGATATTACGATATTAAAAACCCGGATGCCGTTGAGGCTACACGACTTGCCATGAACCTTCATTATCTGAGCAGTGAACTCCATGGTGCCGCAGAGGATAACCTGGACCTTTTTGATGATCATGTTTCAACAGCCACGGTTCATGACCACGGAAGATCTGTTGCCGTTGTTAACGAATATGTCGGATTCAGCAATGTAGGTCTGCGATTTCTTTCGGGACAGGATTTTGGTGAAAGATACTGGTCTCTCGGCACAGGCCTTTACGGAAATACTTCTACCTGGATAGGGGGAAGCCCTTCAGGCCCGACAGACTGGAATTTACCTGGCAACTGGCAGGGAGGTGTGCCAACCGCAACTTCTGATGTTCATATTCCCGCCACCACCTATGCCCCTGTTTTGCCAGATGGCTCGACAACAATCCTTTCAATAGAAATTCTGTCTGGTGGCATTTTAAATGCCACAACAGGAACTCCGACTCTTACCATTTCCGGTAACTCAGGCGCATGGGTCGACCAGGGTGCATTCAATGCAGGGAACAGCACCATTGCGTTTACCGGCTCAACTGCTGATATGTCAGGCAGCACCTATTTTTATAATGTTACAGTAGCAGGTGGAAAATCTATGACATTGCTTTCCGGCAACCTCATGGGGATTGACGGCACTTTGACAATATCTGGAGCATTAAATGCGGCATCTTACCCCAACACTATCGATTTCAGAAGTTCTGGACTGACCATTTATAATAATCCTAGCGGTTCTCCTACCGGATATTACAACCTCATTGTGTCTGGCACATCTGCATCTGCGGGTGAAGCGATAACTGCCCTTGGAAACTTTACAGTCAATTCCGGCGCAGGTTTTACAGCAGGGTCATTTACCCATTCCATTGCAGGGAATTTTACCAATAACGGCACATTCACCGGTACAGGCAGCACAATCACATGCAACGGAACCGCCGCCCAATCGATCGGTGGAACGAGTGCCACCACATTTGCCAACCTGACCAGCGACAATGCATCGGGGGTAACACTCACCAGCAGTGAATTAACCACTGTGACCGGCACGCTTTTGATCAACAGCGGCAAAAAGTTCGAAATAGCTCCGGCGAAACAGTTAACGGTCTCCGGAACACTCACTAACAGTGGTGGAAACAGCGGGTTTATCAGCAATTCCGACGCTTCAGGAACTGGTTCTTTGATTGCGAACAATTCAAAACCGATATGGCCCGAATTCGCCCCGCTGCCAACTGCCAACTCATTCGGTATCGCCCCCTGGAACTGGGATTTTTATTACTGGAACCCGAAGGCAGATACTACTTCACAGCTTTATTGGGTAAATCTTCGCAAGGATTCTGAAGGAAACTATAATAACGGAGAAATAGACCATCAAAGCAGCAATGCCGGGTATGGACCCGCCATTCCAAAATTCACGGTAGGCAGGGGTTATCTTGCTGCATACAATACAGGTTGGACAACCGGTTCACCTGACACCCATTCCTTTACGGGTACTTTAAATTCAGCAGAGGTTGAAAAATCAGTTACCACGGGGGTAAATTCATGGAACCTTGTCGGAAACCCATTCCCATCGTCAATCGATTGGCAGGCCACTTCGGGCTGGGCACGTTCCAACCTGGTTGCAAGCGGCGACGGTTTCGATATGTGGATTTACAACGCAGCAGCCGGCAACTATGGTGTATGCAACTCTGCCGGAGGAGACGGGACCAATTTCGTTTCAAAAGATATTCCTCCTATGCAGGCCTTTTTTGTAAAAGTCGCATCCGGCACTACCATCACCATGGGCACAGGTGTAAAAGTTCATTCAAACCAAGGCTGGCTAAAGAATACTGCAGATGCCGATAATTCCCTTAGATTGGCGCTGACCACTTCGGCCAATTCTTTCTGCGATGAAATGATCGTGGCGGTAAATCCGGCTTACGAAAACAGTGGATCGTGGAAATTCTGGAGCATGTACCCGGAAGCCCCGGAAATATACTCAATCAAAAACAGTGTTAATTACTCCATCGACCGTCTTCCGTCTGTCAGCGAAAATTCTGTTGTGATCCTGGGAATAAAAGCCGGGCTGGACGGTTCGCATACAATTGCAGCTACTGGTGCCGACAACTTCAATTTGGCCAAAAGCATCATCCTCGAAGACCTTAAAACAGGCCTCACCCAGGATTTAAAAACAGAGCCATCCTATACATTTACTTCAAGTCCTGCTGATAATCCCGAACGATTCCATCTCCATTTCGGAGGACCTTACGGAATAGGTGATCAGGTTAATCGGCTCGACTTTACGATCTTTTCGTTCAATAATTCTCTGGTCATCAAAAATGTAACCGGAAAAAATATTGAAGGGAATGTATATGTCTGCAACATTTTAGGCCAGAAAATAGCGCAGCAAAGAATTCTGGACCTGGTTACCTCCATCAACTTGAATACAACTCCCGGTTGGTACATCGTAACCCTGGTCACCAATAGCAAAACCTACAGTAAAAAGGTGTTTATTCATTAGGAGTCAACGGTGCAGGAACTTGCCTTTAAGCTCCTGAAGTTTCTATATCGTTCGTTTCAAATCGAGTAGGAGGAAAATAAAATAGGTTTTCCTCCTATTTTATTTTCCGTCCTCTCACACCACCGTACGTACCGTTCGGTATACGGCGGTTTCTTAATTTACACACGGACTTGTTTGTAGTAGTCAGAGAAAAAGATGAA
>JAPLDG010000106.1 GCA_026391845.1 Bacteroidota bacterium
CAAATTAAAAATTACAAATTAAAAATTACGTAGGTTTCTTTTTAAGGGTGATTTGAATTTTAGCGATAATTTTCAAAATTTCATCTAAGTCTTTCAGGATAGAAGATGCCTGTTTTTCTGTGATATATTTTGAATCTCGAAGTATCCTGATCCAATAATGGGTTTCTCTGGCTTCTTTATATGCAATTGCCAGTTTGCATATAAAATCAGCCTTTGATTGAGCGCCAATTGCTTCTTCAACATTTGCTCCAATTGATGTTCCGCTTTTTAAAACCTGTTTTGAAAGAACATACTCCTTCTTTTTTTCATATAGATAAGTAAACAATTTAATTATACTTAAGGCAAAAGCATAACTTTTTACCTGAATTTGATTGTCTTCTTTCATCACAGAACCAGCATCGTAATTTTTAATTTTTAATTTTTAATTTCTTAGTCCTGCCGAAGAGCAATGTCAGATGTGCCAGTCTGGAAGCCAATTCCGGGGTAAAATTTTCGGATTTTGCACGCCATTGCCAGTTGTTCTGTGTTGTGCCGGGCAGGTTCATGCGGGCTGAAGTGTCGAGCCCCAGCAAATCCTGCATCGGAACGATGGCTGTATAAGCAACCGACGCCCATGCCAGCCGGATAAACGACCAGTGAATATCATGTTCTCCGACATTCAGGTAGTCGAGCACATATTTCCGGTCGCTATCGGTTGCATCCTGATACCAGCCAACAACTGTATCATTGTCGTGTGTTCCGGTATATACGACGCAATTTCTGGTATAGTTGTGGGGGATGTAGTCATTGGCTTCTGATGAATCGAAGGCGAATTGCAGGATTTTCATCCCCGGAAGGCCAAATCCGTCGCGAAGTTCTTCTACATCGGGAGTTATTACACCCAGGTCTTCAGCGATGATGGGTAAGTCACCGAATTCGATCTGCAAGGCGTCGAAAAAATCTTTACCCGGGCATGTGATCCATTTGCCGTTGATGGCAGTTTTTTCTGAGTAGGGTACTGCCCAATAGGCAGCAAATCCGCGGAAATGGTCGATTCGTATGATGTCATACAGAAACATGCTGGTTCTGATCCGGTCAATCCACCATTGGTAACCTGTCTCTTTCAGTACATCCCAGCGGAAGAGCGGGTTCCCCCATAGCTGGCCCGTCTCACTGAAATAATCGGGGGGAACACCTCCGACACGAATCGGGTTCAGGTTGCTGTCGAATTCGAATATTTCTGGATTTGCCCATGCATCAGCACTGTCGAGCGCTACGTACAATGGGATATCGCCAATGATTTTTACCTTATGGTTATGAGCATATTCTTTGACAGCAATCCATTGCCGGAAAAAGAGGAACTGCAGGAATTTATGAAAATCAATCTCCTCGTGAAGCAGCGTCTGAATAGCCTTAACAGCTTCCGGCTCTCTCATTTTCAGTGGATTTTCCCAAAGATACCAGGGCTTTTGATCCCGGTTCGCTTTGATGGCCCTGAAAAGTGCATAATCATTGATCCATTTCGATTGGTCTTTCAAAAAATTCCGGTAAGCCATCTTTTCGACACTATCCGCATACAGAGTAAAGGAATGATAGGCTTTTCTCAACAATGGCAGCCTGGTTTGCTGTACCCCTTCGAAATCAACACGATCATTTGAAAAATGAGGATAATCAGCGAGGTCATCAGACTGGAGTAACCGGGCTTTCACCAGGATATCCAAATCGATGAGGTTTGGGTTCCCGGCATGGGCGGAAAAACACTGGTATGGCGAATCGGCATACCCGGTTGGACCCAACGGCAGAATTTGCCAGTATTCCTGCTTCGCTTTTGCGAGGAAATCAATAAATTCAAAAGCTGCCCGCCCCAGTGTACCAATCCCAAATTTACCCGGAAGTGATGTCGGATGCAGCAAAATTCCACTTGATCTTTCTTGTAGCATTTTTATAGATGGTTAGTTATAACTTGAAAAAGGTTGCAATGCTTTCATTGTTTAAATTTTCTCTTTAATAAACAGCGCGCTGAGTGCTCCGAGAAACATGCTTACTCCTGCCATTACAATGCAAAGGATCGGGTTGTCTGCAAAGAAATATTTCAGGATCAGCCCGCTGACAATACCACTGACAATCTGGGGAATGGTGATCGACATGTTGAATAAACCCATATACATGCCCATTCGTTTGGGAGGAATGGAACTTGCGAGCATGGCATAGGGCATCGCGAGGATGCTTCCCCACGCAATACCAATACCAATCATGGGGATAATCAGAAATTGCGGATCACTGAAAATAAGGAATGAAAACAGCGACATCCCGCCTATTGAGAGGGC
>JAPLDG010000238.1:0-1438 GCA_026391845.1 Bacteroidota bacterium
ATGGTTTTGCATGCATCTGCATAAGAAATCATCCACGAAGCAGCAATGGCACTTGCGAGCAACCCGTCATTTTGCTTCAGGTTGACGTTAAAAAGAAGTTCTTTAGTGGGAGGATGAAATGTATGATTCACCTGGTCAATCCTTGCCGGGGAATAATTGCCTATAAATCCTCCAAAACCCGGGATAATCACGCAGTCGTGCAGCGACAATAAATCAGCGATACAATTACGGATGTCCATCTTCCTGCTATTTTTCAGGGTGCTAAGATACGGGATTATTCATGAAAGGAACCGATACTGTTAGTAATTTTTAACAAGTCATCGGGAGAATCAATCGCAATACTTTCATATTCCGTTATTTGTGTTTTTATCTTGTATCCGTGATCAAGCCACCGAAGTTGCTCCAGCGATTCAGCAAGCTCAAGTTCAGAAACCGGCAATGCAACAATTTGCCTCAGCGCAGAATGTTCGTATCCATATATTCCAATATGCTTGTAATATGTCATGGCTGAAAGCCACTCTTGCTGTACTCTGCCCCTGAAAAACGGAATCATGGAACGGCTGAAAAGCATGGCATATCCATCTGTGTCAACCACAACTTTGACCACATTGTGACTTGCTAATTCCTCCTGCGAGGAAATCCTTTTGATAAGTGTTGCCAACCGGGTTTGAGGATTGTTAAAACAACCTGCCAGCTGACTGATCTGTTCAGGGTTAATAAAAGGTTCATCCCCCTGAATGTTGATCACATAATCATATTCTTCGCCAGCCTGATTAAGCTTCTCAAGAACTTCAGCACAACGTTCCGTTCCGCTGTTGTGATGTTCACCGGTCATGAGCACATTACCATGAAAACTACAAACATTCTCGAAGATCATTTCACTATCGGTAGCCACCATCACCCTTGCGAGATTACGGCATCGGACCGCCTGCTCATATACCCTTTGGATCATGGTCTTCCCATTGATCAGAGCAAGTGGTTTGCCCGGAAAACGGGATGAGCCATAACGCGCAGGAATAATCCCCAAAATTTTCATTCTGTGTATTTAACCGGAACCCACGACTAAAAAAGCCCGTGTAACTGTGCGTTAATATTTTCAATCACATATCCTAGATCCTCCGGATTTTCACTAACCTTCAGAGTATCTGCATCAATGATCAACAGTTTCCCGAATTTATAGCCTTCAATCCAGTCCTCGTACATTTCGTTCAGGTTCTTCAGGTAGTCAAGACGGATTGAGCTCTCGTAATCCCTGCCGCGTTTTTGAATCTGGTTGACGAGTGTCGGAACGCTGGCACGCAGATAGATCAGAAGATCCGGTGGGAGGATAAAAGTACCCATGAGATCGAATAGGGAACGATAGTTTTCATAATCGCGTGTACTCATGAGGTTCATGGTATGCAGGTTGGGCGCGAAAATATAGGCATCTTCATAGATC
>JAPLDG010000238.1:1443-31580 GCA_026391845.1 Bacteroidota bacterium
CTTGGATGACTGTCTTTCCGGAATTCCTGATGTCAACCACCTGCCGGAAACGGCTGTTTAAAAAATATATCTGCAGGTTAAAAGACCATCGTTGCATGTCCTCATAAAAACTGTTCAGGTAAGGGTTTGTATCAACATCTTCGTAATGTGGATCCCATCCGAAATGTTTGGCGAGTAGTCCTGTCAGCGTGGTTTTTCCCGAACCGATGTTTCCTGCGATTGCGATATGCATATGTTTATATTTGTGATCAAAATTAAAAAAAGGAATTAACCCGACGCTATCAAATTCAGGATTTCGTCAATATATTTTCGGTCATTTGATAGTCTTGGAACTTTATGCTGCCCACCCAGTTTCCCTTTCGATTTAAGCCAGCGATAGAAGGTCTGGGTTGGGACGGCTCTGATTCGCGGTTCTTCAAGCAAGAGGTCGTGATATCGTTTTGCTTCATAATCAGAATTAAGTGCTTTGAGCGCGGTGTCGAGCGTGGCGGTAAAAAAAGAAAGGTCCTCTGGTTTTCTCTCAAACTCAATAAGCCACTCATGAGCACCTTTCTGATGACCTGAAATATAGACAGGAGCCGCCGTATATTCCGAAACCACAGCATGGCTTCGTTCACAGGCAATGGCCATGGCCTTCTCGGCATTGTCTATAATCAACTCCTCACCAAATGCATTGATGTAGTTTCTGGTGCGACCTGAAATTCTTATCCTGTAAGGGTGGCATGAGGTAAATTGTATGGTATCCCCAATCATGTAACGCCATAAACCGGCATTGGTTGTTATGACCATTGCATAATTTTTATTCAATTCAACCTGATCGAGTCCAAGCGCTTCAGGGTGGTCAAGTCCGACCGCTTCAACAGGGATAAATTCATAATAGATTCCATAATCAAGCATGAGCAGCATGTCTTCTGTCGAGCTCCTGTCCTGAATCCCGAAAAAACCTTCAGAGGCGTTGTAGGTCTCAAGATAATTGACCTTGCCGGATGGCAGTATTTTCCTGAATTGTTCCCGATATGGGGCAAAATTAACTCCCCCGTGAATGAACAGTTCAAAGTTTGGCCAGACGTCAAGGATATTTGATTTGCCCGTGACCTCTAAAATACGTTTAAACAGCAGAAGTGTCCATGACGGAACGCCCGAAATGCTGGTCACATCATGTTGAATGGTCTCATCCGCCATCATCTCTATTTTGCTCTCCCATTCATCCATCAGTGCAATCGACAGGTTGGGTGTCCGCATAAACTCAATCCAGCCTGGCAGGTTCTGAATCAGGATGGCTGAAAGGTCGCCCTGAATATATGACTCGTTATTAACCTCCATTATTTGATGCGATCCACCCATGGCAATTGATTTCCCGTCAAAAAGTCTGGTCTCGGGGTGAGTGTTGCAATATATCGAAAGCAGGTCCTTGCCCCCTTTAAAGTGACACTCTTCCAATGCTTCCTGGCTCACAGGAATAAATTTACTTTTATCATTGGTCGTCCCCGATGACTTGGCAAACCATTTAATCTCTGATGGCCATAAAATGTTCTGTTCTCCCTGACGAAGCCTGTCAATAGACGCTTTCATTGTTTCATAATCATGAATAGGAAGGCGGTTTTTAAACTGGTCGGGGGTTGATATCGATTTAAAATCATATTGACGGCCCCATTCTGTGTTACGCGCCGTATTCAGCAGTTTACGCAACCATTCAGTTTGTACCTCATCCGGGTATTGCATAAAAAGTTCAATCTGATGAATTCGTTTTTTCATCAGCCATGAAATGACAGAATTAATCAAAGCCATGCTAAAGCAATTGGTTAGGGTGTCCAAAAATACTACTAAATTAATTAGGTCATTCATTGTCTCTCTGAGAAAACCCATTAATAAATGAAAAAAAGAATTTGTTACGTTAATTTTAATGTTTTCATTTGAATAAAGATATTATTATTGTAAATTTGCACACCCTAACATATACTCTTTTATGACTGGGTTGCAGACATCGGACAAAACTTCCATTATCTAAACATTTTCTAACCCATGAAAATTCTTGTTTTAAACTGCGGCAGCTCTTCAATCAAATATCAACTCATAGAACTTTCTGAAGAAACAGATCTCAAAGCAAAAGGGTTACTCGACCGTATTGGCCTTTCAACCAGCGAGTTGACACATCAGGTGATTGGTAAGGAAAAATACAAAGTTGCCCAGGAAGTTCCGGATCATCAGGTTGGGATCAACCTCATACTGAAGACGCTGAAAGATCCGGTTTACGGAGTGATTCAGGATGAAAATGAAATTGTGGCTGTTGGCCATCGGGTTGCCCATGGTGGTGAAAACTTCAAAACCAGTGTGCTTATTACAGAAAATGTAAAAGCCGATATTGAAAAGTGTATTGAACTCGCACCCCTTCATAACCCGGCCAATCTGAAAGGGATCCTATCCATCCAGGCAATTCTTCCCCATATTCCCCAGGTAGCTGTTTTCGACACATCTTTCCATCAATCTATGCCTGCGTTCTCATACCTGTATGCGATTCCTTATGAATTCTATGAAAAATACAAGATTCGCCGGTATGGATTCCACGGAACTTCACATAAATATGTTGCTCAGAAAGCCTGCCGCTTTCTTGGCAAAGACTTCAACAACATCAAGATCATCACCTGCCATCTCGGTAATGGATCGTCCGTTGCAGCAATTCAGAATGGAAAATCGGTTGATACTTCCATGGGTTTTACCCCGCTGGAAGGATTAATGATGGGTACACGAAGCGGCGATGTGGACCTTGGTGTACTATTATTTCTTGCAGAGAAAGAAAACCTGAGTATAGCAGATACAAACGCGATGTTTAATAAAAGAAGCGGAGTATGCGGAATATCGGGCATTTCCTTTGACATGCGCGATGTGGAACAGGCTGCCGCCAATGGCAGTATGCGCGCTCAATTATCACTTGACATGTACGCATACAGGGTCAAGAAATACATCGGCGCTTATGCGGCTGCCATGAGTGGCGTTGACCTGATAGTCTTCGCAGGAGGCATCGGTGAAAATGATGTTGATACCCGAAAAAGGATTCTTGAAGGGCTTGGGTTTTTAGGCGTTGATTTTGATCCGGAACGGAATAGCGTCAGAAGCAAAGAGGCCATCCTTACCCGCCCCGGTTCGAGGGTCGTGTCAATGGTTATGCCAACCAACGAAGAATTGGTTATTGCAATCGACACATATAATATTGTTACAAATTCTGAGTTTAAATTTTAAACCATTAAATTATGGCACCAATTAGTCTGTATATTGTAGAAGATGAGTTGATCATCGCGCATGACCTTAAAACCAAGCTGACTGAGTTTGGATACGATGTTTTGGGCATTGACACAAAAGGAGAAAGTGCGATTGAAAACATTGCCAATCTTCAGGAATCAAACCTTGAGCCCGATATTGTTATCATGGATGTCGGACTTGCCGGGAAAATGGATGGCATCGAGGCTGCACGTATTCTTACCGAGAATTATAACTGTGGGATAATTTTTCTTACTTCAATGAATAAAAGTGAGATCTTTTCGAAGTCCTTCTCACTAAAACCATACGCCTATCTGTTTAAACCTGTTGATATTGACCAGATCAGGGCGGCCATTGAAGTTGCAAATTACCAGCGCAATCTCGAAATCACCAATGAACGAATCATATCGGAATTAAAAAAGGAAATTGAACATCGTAAAAAAGTTGAAAAAGAGCGAAACCTCCGCCTGCAGGAGCGCATCCACGCCGAACAAAAGGTGAACCAGCTGCTTAAGCAAAAACACCACATGGAGCTCGACCTTATCAACAGGGAACTTGCTACTTCATCAATATTTATCTCGCAAAAAAACAAGATTATTGGTCTGATAAAGAAAGACATCAACCGACTGGTGCGCAATGAAAAAAGCATTACCAAAGTTGAAATCGGAAAAGTGCTGAAAACGATTGACGAAAACATCAAGTTTGATAATGACTGGTATCGCATCAAAGCGCATTTTGAAAAAATCCACCCGGGATTTTTCGACCGCCTGAGGAAAAACTACCCACAACTCACGCCTACCGATCATAAGCTTTGTGCATTGCTGCGTATGAACCTGAATACCAAAGAAATTTCCCATATCCTGAAGATCACTGCTCCAAGTACTGAAATTTCGCGCATCCGGTTACGCAAAAAACTTGATTTGCCAAAGGGTGTCAACCTCACCCAGTTTATCTGTGAAGCATAACAAAAAACGCGGCTAAAGCCGCGTTTTTTGTTTATAGTTTATCTGCCATTTCATCACTGATTTCAAGCGTGTGGAAAACATTTTGCACATCATCATCATCCTCGATGATGTCGATGAGTTTAAGTACTTTCCGGGTTGCATCCTCATCGAGTGAAACGGTGGTTTTGGGAATGCGTTGCAAAGAAGCGCTTTCAGGTTCAATATTGAGCTTCTCAAGCTTCTTGATCATGCTCCCAAAATCTTCCATGGCCGTTGTAATGGTGAAACTATCCTCTTCCAGGGAAATCTCTTCCGCCCCTGCATCTATCAACTCCATTTCAAAATCATCCCGGTCTAAATCGCCTTTTGGAACAACAAAAACCCCCTTACGGTCGAAAAGGTAATTGAGCATCCCATTCTGGCCAAGCTCCCCTCCATGCTTGTTAAAATAAGCCCTGACGTTGGAAACAGTTCTTTGCAGATTATCGGTAGTACATTCTACAAAAATTGCCACTCCATGAGGCCCTTTGCCTTCATAAGTCGTTTCAAGCAATACAGCAGCATCCTTTTCGGCGCCTTTGCTGATGGCCCGCTGAATGTTGTCTTTTGGCATGGATGCGCCCTTGGCATTGGAAATTGCCAGACGGAGCCTTGGATTTCCATCAGGATCAGCGCCCCCTTCTTTCACCGCAATCGTAATGTCTTTGATTATCTTAGAGAAGATTTTTGAACGCTTCGCATCCAGCGCACCTTTCTTTCGCTTTATGGTGGACCATTTATTGTGACCTGACATATATTTATTGTTTATAGAATAACAATGTAAAATTAATAAAAAAAGGGTTTGCTATTAAAACGATTGGTAAATTTGGAGTCGCAAACTTACAAAAATCCTCCGCTCGGGTGCCAAGATCAACCATTATTTTTTACCTTTCCCTTTTCTCACTGGTATTCCTGCTATCTCGCTGTGCCAAACCCGTGAGCCCCACTGGAGGACCAAAAGACATGGATCCGCCTCTTGTCATCACCTGTGACCCGCCAAATTTAACAACGAATTTCAGAGAGAAAAGTTTCAGCATCGATTTTAATGAATTTGTCAACCTTAAAAGCCCCGCCACTGAGGTCTTTATCTCTCCCCCGCTCAAGAGTCCGCTCGACTCCAGGCTAAAAGGGAAATCAATTGTTATCCGGTTCGACGACGACCTGGCGCCAAACACAACCTATTCAATCACTTTTGGCAATTCCATCGTTGACCTGACCGAAGGAAATGTACTGAAGGGTTTCAACTATGTTTTTTCGACAGGCGATTATGTCGATTCTCTTTCCTTACAGGGATCCCTTCAGACAGCATTTGACCATAAACCTAAAAAAGATGTATTTATCGAATTATACATCAACAACAATGATACGATTCCATTCGATTCACTTCCGATGAAGATTGCTCCTTATTATATCACCAAAACCGATGAAGCGGGCAATTTCATTTTTCACAACCTTCAAAATAAACAATTTAAGCTTTTTGCGTTGGCAGACCAAAATGGGGATTTGATTTTTAACCAGCCATCCGAAAAAATCGCCTTCTGCGATAGCCTTGCCACCCCAAGCTATTTCCAGGCATCAAAACCAGATTCAACACGGAAAGATACAACTCTAATCAATCTGCAAAACTTTCCGTCATACTCTCTATCCCTCTTCGAGGAAACTGATTCGATCCAACGCCTTCAAAATTCAAAATTCCCGAAAACAGGAATGGCCTTGCTGGTTTTCCGGTTTCCTGTAAAAAACCTTCGTATTGTCCCATTGAATTTTGATTCAATTGCCCCATGGCACATTGAAGAGATATCAAAACAAAGAGATTCAGTGCTCCTGTGGATAGTGAGGCCAAATACAGATTCGCTGATTGCCAAAATCATGGTTGATAACATGTTACTTGACACCGTGCGCCTTGAGATGACCAAAAAAGAGAATCTGAAACCATCAGAAAAAAAGGAAAATCAGGAAAAACTGGGCATGATGATTTCTACATCAGGCCTCGGTTTCAATCAGTATAAAAACAAACTTGGAGTTACCTTTTCTTATCCATTGATCCAGTGGGATTTTAAAAGAGTTCTATTGATTACAGATAAAGATACGATCAATCCTGAAATTAAATTTTCCGACAGCCTGAAACGAAAAATCATCATTCTTCATCAATGGCAAGAAAACACAAATTATAAAATCCTCATACCGGATTCAGTATTTTTCGGCATCCTGAACATCACACATGACTCCGTCCGCATGGATTTCAAAACAAAGGAAGAACGGGATTTCGGCAACCTCATCGTTTCGATGAACATGGAAAAACGACCAGGACAATATATCGTTCAACTGCTCAACGAAAAAGAATCAATACTATATGAAGAACATATCATCACAGGGTCTGGCAAAATCCAATTCAACTTCATGCCTCCCATGAAATACAAACTCAAGGCAATATACGATCGGAACAGGAACCAACGTTGGGATACAGGAAATTACGGATTAAATATTCAACCTGAAGAGGTCTTCTATCTCCCGAAAGAAATCGAGATCAGAGCAAACTGGGATGTGGAAGAAACATGGAATTAGTGCGTTGCACATTGATTGATGCAATCAATCACATTCGCCAGTACGTTTGTTTTCAGCGAATATAAAATCATTTTGCCATCGCGCTTTGACTCTAACAATCCTTTGTTTTTCAATATATTAAGATGATGTGAAGCGGAAGCCTGCTCAATGCCCAGCCTGTCATAAATTTCTGTAACGGTAAGCTTTTTATTTTCGGTAAGTAATTCTATGATGGCTATTCGCATCGGATGAGCCATTGCACGCAATTTACTGGCAGCGAGTTCAAGTTTTTGAAGGTCGAGTGTGCTATTTTTCGTCATGACAAGTGAAATTTGAGGTTATCCCACAAAGTTAATAAAATATATATTATCAATATATATAACTATTTAAATTTATTTCCTGAAAACACTGGTGAATTTAAAAGTTGTTCCATCAAACAGGCCCTTATCACTGAGTTTAATTTCGGGAATCACCAATAATGCCATAAAAGAGAGCGTCATATAAGGCGCCGACAATGCAGTTCCCATATCCTTGACCCTTCTGTTCATTTCTTCATACTGTTGCGCAACGTCAAGACAATCAAGGCCAGACATGATTCCTGCAAACGGCAGTGGGAGTACCTGCTTTGTTGAACCATCTACCAGTGAGATGCCTCCTTTTTCTGCAATGATCAGGTTGATTGCCTCCGTGATGGAATGATCATCAACCCCTACCGCCACGATATTGTGACTGTCGTGAGCAACACAGGAGGCAATTGCCCCTCGTTTCAGTCCGAAATTTTTAATGAACCCCACTCCGGCAGGAGCTTCGTAATACCTGTTCTTAACAACTATTTTTAGAATATCCCGGGAAAGATCGCTCACTACATTATTGTCAACGATATAAGGATCGGCAAAAAGCAGACCGGTAATTAACTGTCCATCCAGTGCTGTAATCACCTTAATCTGATTCGCTTCAGGAATAACCCGAATGTCCGATACAGAAATCTGACCTATATCAAATTTATTGAAAGGCATTTCAGCGACCCCTGGAATCAGGGTTTTGCCCCCTGCTGCAACCAAATTGCCATTCACGTAGGTTGCAATTACATTGAAATCTACGAGATTATCAACACAGATAATATCAGCCTGATCACCCGTTTGTAACAATCCGATGTCGAGTTTGTAATGCTTCACCGGGTTGTAGGTACAACTGCGCAACACATTCATTGTATTGAGCCCCAGATTGAGTGCCCGCTTAACTTCCTTGTTGATATGGCCCTCTGCCAAATCATTGGGGTGTTTGTCATCAGAGCACAGCATCACCTGGTCGGGAAATTCGTCGATCAGCGGATAAAGTGTCATGAAATTTTTAGCAGCGCTTCCCTCCCGAATCAGGATATGCATACCGAATTTTATTTTCTCATACGCCTCTTCCAGTGAAAAGCACTCATGGTCGGTCGAGATTCCTGCCCTGACATACGTTTCGGCATCATTCCCTGTTACCCCCGGGGCATGGCCATCCACAGGTTTTCCTGCTTTCTGTGCCAACCTGAGTTTTTCCATTACCTCAGGATCATTGAACAGCACTCCCGGAAAATTCATCATTTCTGACAAATATTTTATTTCCGGCATGTTTAAAAGTTCCTTCACCTCGTCCACTCCAAGGGTCGCGCCAGATGTTTCAAACGGAGTAGCGGGAACACAGGATGGCGCACCAAAATAAAATTTGAAAGGAACCTTTTTGCCGTTTTCAATCATAAATTTCACTCCAGGCACACCGAGTACATTCGCGATTTCATGTGGATCGGAAACGGATCCAACCGTTCCGTGAATGACGGCAAGCCTTGCAAATTCAGAGGGGATCAACATTGAACTTTCCACATGAATATGGGCATCAACGAGTCCGGGTAGAATATACCCGCTGGCATTTACCTGCTCTTTGCGAATGGCTGCTATTTTCCCGTCACGAATCACGACCGTTCCCGGAAAAATGGTTTTTCCGACAACATCTACAATATTTCCCTGAATTTCAAAACCATTTTGTTCCATGATCATCTGCTTTATCAAATGGGTACTGTTAAATATCTGGTTGAATTTTATTCATTTCTGGTTGTTTGCCGGCCAGCTGTCCGCATGCCGCATCAATATCCTTTCCCCTGCTTTGCCTGACATTTACTACCAGATTGCGGCTTTCCAGGAAGTCAACAAAATTCCTGGTTTTATCAGGATCCGATTTTGCTAAACCAGACCCTTGTACAGGATTGTATTCAATGACGTTGATTTTTACAGGAAAATTCTTACAAAACAGGGCCAGGTCCTTTGCATCTGCGACGGAATCATTAAAATTCCGGAAAAGGATGTATTCAATGGTGAATCTTTTAGCGGTTTTTTTATGGTAATATCTGAGTGCGTCTGTTACCTCGCTCAGCGGATGTTTCAGATTAAAGGGAATAATCTGGCTGCGCTTTGCTTCATTGGCTGCGTGCAAAGAAAGTGCGAAATGGTATTTCGGATCATCATCAGCCATCTTTTTGATCATTTTCGGGATACCGACACTGGAAACGGTAATCCGCTGGGGTGACATTCCCAAATCGTCTGATGAGGATATTTTCTCTATGGCGCCCAATACGTTTTCGTAATTCAAAAAGGGTTCTCCCATTCCCATGAAAACGAGATTTGAGATCTGTGATCCGGAATCATGAATCATTGATCCTGATTCACGCATACCGGTCAACTGGTCAAATATCTCTCCAACAGTCAGATTCCTGGTAAAACCCAATTGACCGGTCGCACAAAATTTACATCCGAGTGCACAGCCTACCTGTGATGAGATGCAAACTGTTGCCCGATCACCGGAGGGTATTAATACCGCCTCGACCATCCATCCGTCATGTAACCGGAATCCTGTTTTTACTGTTCCATCCTGACTTTCCTGCCGGTTTGCAGGAATAGCTGTCTGAAAAGAAAAATTGGTTTGTAACAGTTGCCTGTCCGCTTTTGACAGACTGGTCATCTCTTCAAATGCGAGACACGATTTTTTCCAGAGCCATTCATAGACCTGATTTGCCCGGAACTTTTTCCCTCCCATTTCAAGAAAAAAAAACTCCAGATCCGCCTTTGTCAACGATCTGATATCAGGCAACCGGTTACCACTCATCTTTCTTGACTACGGTAGGTTTCATTTTTTCTTTCAGAGTGGAAACAAGTCGTTGCATAGTAGTATCAATCTGATAGAGGTATGAATCCCAGTTGGAATTATAGGCAGGATCGGATTTATTCATCCATTTTTCGATGGGATAGCGTGATGCTCCTTTCAGATTGAAATCCATCAAGGTATAACGATACTTATTTTCTTTCAATTCCAGTTTAATTTGGTAAACAATCACTCCGGCGTCTTTCATAACACCCGACGCCTCATCTGAATAGGTAATCTTCATCCGTCCCAACCCTTCAATTTTACCGTTTTCTTTACTCTGAACAGAGTATATTGACTGTGGGTTCAGATAATAGTAACCAAACCATTCGATTGCTTTGTCATAGAGGTATGCCGGCGTCCCTTGCTGTTCGACAACTTCCCGGTACATGACTTTTTTTGAATCAGGTTCAATCGGAAGGTTATAGGATTGCGTTTGGGGCTGAGCGAACAAGGGTGCACTTAGCAAAACATTGAACAGGATAAAAGCATGTATATAAAAAATGTGTCTCATCTCCGCGAATTTTGGCAGTTACAATATTAGGAAAATAATAACAAAAAAGCCCTGATCTCTCAGGGCTTTTTTAACAATGTTATCAACGGTTAGTACATGTCACCCATACCGCCCATACCAGGATTCATCGGTGGCATGGAAGATTTTTCTTCTTTATGGGTTGCAAGAACGCATTCAGTTGTAAGCAACATACTGGCAATCGAGGCTGCATTTTCAAGTGCAACGCGAGCAACTTTTGTAGGATCAATTACCCCTGCCTGATAAAGGTTTTCATACTGATCAGTGCGGGCATTGAATCCAAAGTCATCTTTTCCTTCTTTTACACGCTGAACAACAACAGAACCTTCGAGGCCGGCGTTTTCAACAATCTGGCGAAGAGGTTCTTCAAGGGCGCGTCGAACAATTCCGATGCCCGTGGTTTCATCCTCGTTTTCGCCTTTCATTTTCTCAATCGCTTTCTGAGCGCGAAGGTAAGCAACACCTCCACCCGGGATGATCCCCTCTTCAATGGCAGCACGGGTTGCATGGAGTGCATCATCGAAACGATCTTTTTTCTCTTTCATTTCGATTTCAGAGGCAGCGCCAACATAGATCACCGCAACGCCACCGGCTAATTTGGCAAGGCGCTCCTGTAATTTTTCTTTATCATAATCAGATGTAGTTGTACCGATCTGGGTCTTGATCTGACTGATCCGTGCGGTAATATCAGTCTTCTTTCCACTACCGTTGATGATGGTTGTATTCTCCTTATCAATGGTAACTTTTTCTGCCTGACCAAGATACTGCAACGTAGCATCTTCGAGTTTGTACCCTTTTTCTTCACTGATAACCGTACCACCGGTCAGAACAGCGATATCTTCAAGCATCTCCTTGCGGCGGTCACCGAAGCCAGGGGCTTTAACGGCAGCAACTTTAAGCGTACCACGAATCTTGTTAACAACCAAGGTAGCAAGTGCTTCACCTTCTACATCTTCACTGACGATGATCAATGGGCGTCCGGTCTGAACGACTTTTTCCAAAACCGGAAGAAGATCCTTCATAACACTGACTTTTTTGTCGTAGATCAAGATGTAAGGCGTTTCATAAACAACCTCCATCTTGTCGGTATCAGTGACAAAGTACGGGCTGATATAACCACGGTCGAATTGCATCCCTTCAACAACTTTCACAGTAGTTTCGATACCTTTGGCTTCTTCGATTGTAATTACACCCTCCTTTTTAACCTTCTCCATGGCTTCGGCAATCATCTTGCCAATAAAGCTATCGTTGTTGGCGGAGATCGAGGCTACCTGCTCAATTTTTTCCATGCTGTCTCCAACCTGCTTGGTCTGAGCTTTCAGCGATTTGATAACTTCTGCAACTGCTTTATCAATTCCACGTTTCAGATCCATTGGATTGGCTCCGGCAGTAACATTCTTCAACCCGGTTGTAAAGATTGACTGAGCAAGAACAGTTGCGGTAGTCGTGCCGTCACCTGCGAGATCGCTGGTTTTGGAGGCAACTTCCTTCACCATCTGTGCTCCCATGTTTTCAACAGGATCCTTTAATTCAACTTCTTTCGCAACAGTCACGCCATCCTTGGTTACGACCGGCGAACCATATGATTTGTCAATGATGACATTTCGGCCTTTTGGCCCTAATGTCACTTTCACCGCATTAGAAAGTTCATCTACACCTTTCTTTAACGCTTCTCTTGCCTTTATGCTAAAGATGATATCTTTTGCCATTGTCTTTTATTTTTATAATATTGGTTCTAACTTTATTTTCTGAATTAAGATGCTTAGATCACTGCGACGATGTCTGATTCACGCATGATCAGGTAATTTTTTCCATCAATGGTGATTTCCGTGCCGGCATATTTGCCATAGAGTACGCTATCGCCAATGTTGACAGTCATGGGTTCATCCTTTTTTCCAGGGCCAACTGCAACAACAGTTCCTTTCTGAGGTTTTTCTTTTGCCGTATCAGGAATGATAATTCCTCCAGCTGTTTTGTCTTCAGCCGCAGCAGCTTCAACCAACACTCGGTCAGCCAACGGTTTAATCTTCACATTTGCCATTTTACTTATAATTTAAAGTTAAACATTACTCTTTTTTACCTTATGATGCAGGTAACCCCGTTTTGTCATAAGTTATGCCAAAGGGGTTTCAAGGAAAAAAAATGGACATTTTTTCAGTTTCCCTCCATGAAAAAAAAAAAATGTCAGACTGTGCTGACAATCTGACACGAAATCTTCTGAAATAAGAAGTATGCGATACTGGTTACTTCTTCTGCGCGGGAGGCGCTTGAAAATCCTGAATTGGAGCGCTTTTGCTTTCGTCTATCTGCTTTTGGATTTCACTTTGGGTAGTCTCTGCTTTCCCTTGGGATTTCGGAATTACAAAAATGGAAAAAAGGCTTAGTACGAGCAGCGACAGCGCTAGTGTCCACGTGGTTTTTTCAAGAAAATCGGCTGTTTTCCGAACACCCATGAACTGGTTTGAGGAGGCAAAATTTGAGGCAAGACCGCCACCTTTTGAATTTTGAACTAAAACAACCAACACCATCAAAACACACACGATGAGGATGAGAACGGAGATTAAAATGTAAAGACCCATTTCGATTTACGATTAGCGATTTATGATTTTAAATATCCAAACTGATATTCAGGAATTGAGTTTTTCAATTTGGCCTGCAAAGTAACGACTTTTTTCTTGATTAATCAAAGATAATTTCTCATAAATATGGATGGCCTTCTGCACATTGCCTTGTTGCGCATATAACTGCGCAAGCGTTTCACTTACAATTTCATCCTCATCGAGATTACTTCGGATTGCGCTGTCTGTGGGATTGAAGAAAGTTGCTTTCGGTTTGGAAATGCGGGGTTCATCCTGGATGAATTTTTCAATAATCGATGCTTTGGAAGCCACAATTACCGGAACTGGGATACCCAAATTGGAAACAGCAATTTCTTCGAGTCTTTTCTTCACGATTGCCAGAAGCTCCTCCTGGGTCATCCGTTCATATGTCGGAGAAGTATGTTCAATGGCCCGTGGCAATTCAGGCGCCGGTTGGGCAATGCTTGCCGGAAGAATCGGGATAATTATGGCAGGTTTTTCAAGTTCCGGAATGGGCTCATCCTGCACTGTGCGAATCTTTCTCGCATGGATTATCAATTTTTTAAGTATGCGGCGATCTCCGGCATATGCCGCTGCTACCTTCAGCTGGGTTGGGTATTGATGGTTTTCGCCGACAGAGAACGCGCAAGCCAGCAATAGTTGTCCTGACTGACAATATGGATACCGGGATACAAGATCCTCAATGGCTTGCAAACTTGGAATGTCAGCCAAACCCGGGTCACTTAATAATTTTGAAAATTGCTTGCCGGTCATGATATCTGAATCGTCATTGATTGTCTTACCAGTTCACCACCGCCTTATTGAAAATATCCTGAACCAGTTGTGAAGTAATCTCCCTGATAAGCCCATCCTGAACAGCCGAAAGATTATAAGAACTGGAATAATCCAGATAACGGGAGAAAGAGGTTTCCCAATTCTGTTTGGTATCCGTTTTATTAATGAATTTCACATTCACAACAATGGTAAGGCGGTTCTGCGCCGCTGTTTCATTGCCCTGGATAGCAACTGGTACAACCGCATACTGGGTTATGGTTCCGTCAACCTGCAGATCTCCGCTTCGGTCAACAAGAACCAAATTGGTTTGGGAAGTGAAATAATCGCGCAATGCATCTGTAAAAGTTCTCGACAAGGTGGGCACTACAAGACCTGCATTATTCGAAAAGTAAGTGATGGAAACAGTTTTTACATTCGGGGATATAGATGCCCCGGTAAATGAATAACTCATCCGACATGCTGATAGCAGAAGCAATGATGAAATCAATAATGGTGCGCTCCATGCTAATATATGGGACCCCTGGAGCCGGGGAACTTGATGTTTCAACACTTTTTCATTTGATTCCCAAAGATAGGCAATATTATTCGATGTCATATTCTTTGATCTTCCGGTAAAGTGTCCGCTCTGAAATGCCCAGTTCGTTTGCAGCATCTTTGCGTTTGCCTTCATATTTTGTAAGGGCCCGTTTGATAAAATCGATCTCCTTCTTCTCAAGTGACAGAGATTCTGCCACCTCTTCAGGCTCCTGAACAGGCTCCCGGTCATCGAACCTTTTCCCATGGTGGTGCACAATGATTGGTTGAGCTGGTTCTTTTACCTCCTCAAGGTCCTTATAGAGCCGCTGAATCAAATGAGTATTCTCACCCAGATTGCTGCTGATATCATCGTCATGCTGCATAAGATTCATTACCAGTTGTTTCAGATCATTCATGTCCTTTTTCATATCAAAAAGAACTTTGTACAGCAACTCACGTTCGTTGAATTTTGAAGAATCTTCACCTTTATAGAGCACAGGCAGTTCACTTGATTGGCCCTGGGGCATATATTTGAGGAGAATAGGGCCGTTGATAACCCTGTTTTTTTCGATGATTGAGATCTGTTCAGTCAGATTTTTCAGCTGGCGTATATTTCCGGGCCATCTGAAGTTCTTTAACTCCTGTTGCGCCTCTTCATCCAGCTGAATGGCCGGCATGCGGTATTTTTCTGCTGCATCGGAGGCGAATTTTCTGAATAAAAGATAAATGTCCTCTTTCCGTTCACGCAAAGGGGGTACAAGAATTGGAACAGTATTCAAACGGTAATAGAGGTCCTGCCTGAATTTTCCATTGGAAATGGCATCGGGGATATTGACATTTGTTGCACCAACAACACGAACATTTGTTTTTAATACTTTGGAAGAACCAACGCGCATGAATTCTCCCGATTCCAATACCCGGAGCAGCCTGACCTGGGTTCCCAAAGGCAATTCTGCCACTTCATCCAGAAAAATAGTACCGCCATCAACCACCTCAAAGTATCCCTTCCGTGCTTCATGTGCACCGGTGAATGACCCTTTTTCGTGCCCGAAGAGTTCCGAATCGATTGTTCCTTCAGGGATTGCTCCGCAATTCACAGCAATGTAAGGCCCATGTTTCCGGGCGCTCATCTGATGGATGATTTTTGGGAAAAATTCTTTTCCGGTACCACTTTCACCACTGATAAGTACTGTAATATCCGTGGCAGCAACCTGGCGCGCAATGTCAATGGCACGATCCAGTATCGGAGAGTTGCCAATAATGCCAAAGCGCTGTTTTATTGATTGTAGATCCATGAATGAGTTATCTGAGCTGAGCGTTAAAACTTGAGACCATGGCGCGAAGAAGCTTGTCCATGACTTTTTCAATCTCTTTGTCTGTCAAAGTTTTATCCTCATCCTGAAGGATAAGGGTAAGTGCATAAGATTTTTTTCCGGCAGCTATTTTCTCCCCCTCATAAACATCAAACAAACCAACCTTTTTCAGCAGTTTCTTTTCGGTTTGAAAAGCCAGCATCTCAATCTGCGCAAAGGTGATATCCTTTTCAACCAGCAGCGCAAGATCCCGTCTGACTTCCGGAAATTTCGGGATTCCCTTATATTGCAAACTCTTCTCCGGAATCTGGGAAAATAAAAGATCCCAATTTATCTCTGCAAATAAAACCGGCTGTTTACAATCAAATGATTTTAACAGCAGATGGCTCAATGAACCCAACGTGAATAACCTTTTCTCATGAAACAGACATTCTAAACCATCCTCCATGTGCTGCGATTTATACGGTTGAACGCTCCAATAATCCCGCGGGATGGCCAGTTTATCACAGAGTCCCTCCACGTAGCCTTTCAGGTCATAAAAATCAACGGATTTATCGGTTGTGTTCCAGTTTTCCGGCTGCAAGCGTCCGGTCATGATCATGGCAAGATGTTTTTCTTCATGATATCCCGGAAGCGGGTCATTTTTACTTGTTCCGGTTGCATAAACTCTCCCGAATTCAAACATTTTAAGATCTGAAATTTTTCGGTTCTGATTATAAATAACACTTTCGAGCGCCCCGTAAAGTAGCGTCATCCGCATAACATCCAGATCGCGACTGATCGGATTGAGCATTTTCACTGCCTGCTCAACCGGATAATCAATATTTCCGGTATAATAGGTGGATTTCGAAAGCGAATTATTCATGATCTCATTGAATCCATTGGCTGCCAGATAATTTGAAACCAGTTCCTGAATCCTTTCCGGATCAGGGTTCATGCTATAGGAGATCGAAGCCCGTATTTCATCCTGAAGTTCAATGTTATTGTAACCATAGACCCGCAAGATTTCCTCAATTACATCCGCTTCCCGCGTAACATCCACTTTAAATGGAGGTATTTCCAGCTGAAGGCCGGTTTCTTGATCACCTTCTTCCAGAATAACGATTCCCAGGTCAGCCAGGATTGATTTCACCACATCGCGGTCGATCGTCTTACCAACCAGACGATCGAGGTTTTGAAAGGACAAGGTTACGACTACCGGTTTTTGAGGTTCGGGATAAACATCAACGATTTGTGATGAAATTTCTCCTCCGGCAATTTCTTTAATCATCATGGCTGCGCGCTTGAGGGCGTAAACCGTGATATCATAGTTTGTGCCGCGCTCAAACCGGAAGGAGGCATCCGTTTGAAGACCATGGAATCTTGAACTCTTACGGATATGCCGCGGATCAAAACATGCGCTTTCAATAAACACACTGGTGGTGTCGGCTGTTACACCCGATTTCAAACCGCCAAAAATACCTGCAATACACATCGGCTCTGCAGCATTGCAGATCATCAGGTCATCTTCAGACAATTCACGTTCAATATTATCAAGTGTAACAAATTTTGTTCCCTGAGGATACTTCCTGATTACGACCTTATTCCCAGTAATCCGGTCGCTATCAAATGCATGCAACGGCTGGCCAAGTTCCATCAGGACATAGTTGGTGATATCCACAATGTTGTTGATTGGTCGCAAACCAATGCTGAGCAAGCGATTTTTTATCCAATCCGGGGATTCAGCAACACGGATTCCGGTGACGGTAATCCCCGAATATCGGGGACAGCCTTCCGGGTCTTCAATAACTACATTGATATGCCTGCTGTCGTTATCATCTTTGAAATTTGAAACATCCGGGATTATAATATTTCCTTGTTTGCAGGCAGGAGGTTTATCCTGGCCGAAATTATTTGCCACAGCAACCAGGTCGCGCGCTACGCCCAGGTGTGATGATGCATCAACCCGGTTGGGTGTGAGACCAATAGTAAATGTAACATCTTCTTCTATATTGAAATAGCTGCCTGCCTGCATCCCGACAGGAGCATTTGGCTCGAGGACCATGATTCCCGAGTGAGAAGCGCCCAGTCCAAGTTCATCTTCCGCACAAATCATCCCTTCTGAAATTTCTCCCCTGATTTTAGTTCGTTGAAGGGTCAGCTCCTTATCCGGAAGATACAGCGTCGTTCCAATGGTTGCTACCACCACTTTCTGCCCTGCGGCAACATTGGCTGCGCCACAAACAATTTTCAACGGTTCAGCGGTTCCGATATTGACAGTGGTGATGCTAAGATGGTCAGAATTGGGATGTTTTGCGCATGTTAGCACTTCGCCGACGACAACACCTTTCAATCCTCCTTTCACAGATTGAAACAGCTCCTGGTTTTCAACTTCCAGACCACAGCCGGTTAGCATTTCCGCCACCTTGTCAGGTAAAAAATCGAGATTGTGATATTGTTTGAGCCAATTGTAGGAAATTTTCATGCGATTTACATATTAAAAGGGCAAAATTAGCAATAAAAAGCGTATTAGCTATGAGATCAATCCCCAATTTTGGTGCTTCTTGTCCATATTAATCAGGTGAAGTGCCAGAATGTCATTTTTCTCTTTTGATAATCCGGGATCATTTGCGATGATCTCCGATGCCAGATTCCTGGCGTATTTTAATATCTTTTCATCCTTGACAATATCTGCTATGCGCAAATCCATGATCCCGCTTTGCTGCGTACCCTGCAGGTCGCCCGGCCCGCGCAGCTGCAAGTCGGTTTCAGCAATTTCAAATCCATCGTTGGTGCGAACCATGGTAGAAATTCTCTTTTTTGCCTCAGCTGAAAGCACATAACCGCTCATTAAAATGCAGTATGACTGATCACTGCCCCTTCCAACCCTGCCTCTCAACTGGTGCAACTGGGCAAGGCCGAACCGTTCGGCATTTTCAATTACCATCACGGAAGCATTGGGAACATCTACTCCGACTTCAATAACGGTAGTAGAAACCATGATCTGTGCTTGGTTATCTGAAAACCGCTTCATTTCCGAATCCTTCTCCATCTGTTTCATCTTACCATGCACCATGGCCACTGAAAATTGTGGAGGAGGAAACTCCTGGATGATGCTCTGATATCCATCAGCAAGATTCTTTAAATCAAGGGTTTCGGATTCCTTGATCAATGGAAAAACGATGTACACCTGGCGGCCTTCGCCGATTTTTTCGCGCATAAACCTAAAGACTTTCGCCCTTTCAGGTTCAAAAACATGTTTTGTAACAATTGTCTTCCGGCCTGGAGGCATTTCATCTATGATGGACGTATCAAGATCTCCGTACAGCGTCATGGCCAATGTACGTGGAATCGGGGTTGCCGTCATGACAAGAATATGTGGGGTCACTGTGTTTTTTCCCCACAATTTTGCTCTTTGTGCGACGCCAAACCGGTGCTGTTCGTCAATCACAACCAGACCAAGTCGGGCAAACTTCACATTCTCTTCTATCAGGGCATGTGTTCCTATCAGCAGGTGAACAGTTTCGTTTTGCAATCCAGCCTGGATATCACGTCTTTCCGCCGATTTGGTTGATCCGGTCAGTAATTTCACGACGACATTCAAACCGGTCAACATGCCGGTAATGGTATTAAAATGCTGTCGGGCAAGTATTTCAGTGGGAGCCATCAGGCAACTCTGGTAATTGTTGTCGAGCGCTATGAGCATCGTCATGAGTGCGACCAGTGTTTTTCCACTGCCAACATCCCCCTGAAGTAAACGGTTCATCTGGTTACCTGAACCCAGATCGGACCGGATCTCCCTGATTACCCGTTTTTGTGCGTTTGTCAGTTCAAAAGTAAGGTGATGATGATAAAACTGGTTAACATACTCTCCGACTTTGAGAAATTTATGCCCTTCATGCTTAAGCAGCCTGCCATAACGCTGCTTTGCAAGTCGGAGTTGAATGTAAAATAATTCTTCAAATTTCAGTCTGGCTTGTGCCTTTTTCAACAACTCAGGGCTTTGCGGATAGTGGATGTTTACAAATGCCTCCTGCCGGTTGATCAATCGCAGACCCTGAATTATTTCGGGAGGAAGGCTCTCAGGCATGATAAATCTTTCATTCATCAAAATGGCCTTGATCAGTTTCCCGATCCCTTTGAAATCAAGCCCCTTTGATTTAAGTTTTTCTGTTGAATTATAAATAGGCCTGATCGTTTCATTCAATGGGAGGGGTTGTAAAGATGGAATTTCCAATTCGGGATGGGGGATGTTCCATCGCCCGTTAAAAAGCCCCGGTTTACCAAAAATAACATACTCCTGTTGAGGCGACAGCATCTCAAGCACCCACTTGACTCCCTGGAACCACACCAGGTCAACCTCTCCGCTGGCATCGCGCACTGTGGCAACCAATCGCTGATGGTGAGTAGTTCCGATGGTTTGTATGCGAACGATCCTGGCCCTGAGTTGGATGAAAGTATTTTCATCTTTTATATCCGCAATCTGCCAAAATTTGCTTCGATCAACATATCGAAACGGGAAATATGTGAGCAAATCGCCGAAAGTATGAATGTTCAACTCCTTTTTCAGGAGATCGGCTCTGGCGGGGCCAACACCTTTGCTATATTCAATAGGGGTCTCGAAGAAAGGTGTTGTCATAGAAGTTTGTCAGCCAATCGATACAAAATTAACAAATTCGGGATAGTCAGGCTGGCTATAGCGAATCACTTTTAAAGCAAAAGCTGCCTCAATCCATGAGACAGCCTTTGCAACGATTTTATAAAACAGACAGCCAGGATCAGAAGCCCTTGCTAATACTCCCAAAGATTGGATTCGAACTCATGAAGAGAGTTCTTCGCCTTTTCAGATTCCAGCAATGCATCTACTCCTGTTGCATATTCATTAATTGACCGGTCATACACATTTTCTTCTTTATAAATATAACTGGAGAACATGCGTTTCATGAAAACATCGTCATAGGTTAACCTGCCTGCTGCACCATTTTTCAGGTTAAACATTTCATTTTTAGCAAAAAGGTTGCGGCATTCAGGGAAATATATCCAGAACAGCGGCTTTGGGCCCCGGTAGTTGCCATTTTCATCTATATCGTCCATCACCGGGCAAATTCCGAGAATTCTGACCTCAAAAACAGAGCGCTGCCGATCGAAATAGACATCCTCTTTCACACGAAGGATTTTAACATCAGCCGCCTTAAAATCATTCACAATGGTGGTATCGTACTCATCATATGGTTCATAAGGACGCTTCAGGGTTTTCTTTTCAGTTTTCTGAAGTTGATCCATTAGTTCCTTGTAAGTATTTGGTACTGCAAATTGATCAGGGAATGCGGCGTAGGCAGTAATGGTGCCTTCTTTCAGCCCGTCCATGATGATCTGCATGAAACTCTTCCAGTCGTTCTGAGGTTTTTCAGGGAAATAGAAAGTCTGGTTCATTTTTTCCCGCATATCGATAACCCTCCATATTCTACGGGTCCAGATAATATCGGCTTCCCGGAGGTATGGATATGGGATAGGCTGAACCTGCATTACAGAGGTCCGGTCATATACGCCATCCCTCGGGGGTCCTTCCAGTACCTGGGAATATGATGTTTGTTTTAAACCCACAATGAAAAGGGATAATAAAACCAAGAACAGTATTTTTTTCATATAACCTCCTGATTACTATTAGTTCACTTTTAAATTCACAGATCCGATCGTACGCTCCCCGTCGGGTCCTTTTACCACAATATCCTCAAACCAGATACGCTGGTTTTTCTTCCCTTCTTTAATTATTCTTACCATCTCATCGGTCAGACGGTTGCTGCCCGTAACTTTCCTGGTGAGGATGTCACCCGATTGAAATGTACCGAAGCTGAATGAAGTCACTACATAAGAGAGGTTAAAGTCAAATCCGACAGGCATTTCAGGGATCAGGTAAGGACCTGCCATGATTAGGCTTCTGGCAATAAAGCCTTCGTTCTTGTTTCCGATTTTTGCGATAGGGTCAGGAACTCTTTTCAAACGGAAAGAAAAGGTTCCCATGGCCTTTGGTTTGCCATCGAAGACAGCAGAAACATTGACCACCGCTTCTTTGACACCTTTCGGAAGATTATTCACAATAAACCCTTTCCCATCGGGGGCAGGCTTGATACTCCCAACAGAAACCGTAGGTATGATGCGCTCAGGGCTGCCTGGCACGGATATGGCAACAGGATTGTCAACTCCGACATAAAATACATTCATTTTTGTTGGTGAAATTGTGACAAGCGGTTTCGCAACTGTATAAACTTCATTGAAATGATATTGCTTCAACACGCCCGAAGGATCCATCATTTCAATGAATCCCGCATACCGCTGTATCCCTTCACCACTGGCAGCCATTTTTAACACAACACGGCCATTCTCCCCTTCTAATATTCTTGCATTTGCAATCTGACCAGGGGATATTGTATCCACTCCCGGCAGCCATTTTACAGTTGGTTTTCCTTTCGTTTCATATGCTGCGACCAAGATTTCAGCCTCATACTCTTCCCCGCTGAAAACAAACCTGCTCTTGGGAATTACCTTGGCATGAATGGCATCAAATTTATAATCTTCAGCGCTGATGGATGAATATAAATGATTAACAACATCAAATTCAGCATTATAAACCTCTGCCTTTATTTTGTTCAAAATGGTCACCGTTGCGGCAAGAATCGTATGATAAAAATTATGTTGTTCCCAATTCTGCTTGGCTTTATTGGCATCCTGGTACTTCCCGTCAGTTTCAAGTCCCATTTTGATGGAACTTCTGAATTTGGGGTCAACAAGATCAAGCATTTGCTTTTTGTACAGGTCAATTCTGTTTTTCAAAACCCTTGCCTGCCCATTGGAACCATCTTCAGAAGTGCCAATAAAATAATTGGTAGGTTCATTATAATTGTCAACTCTTTTAGCCTTGTTTAACGGCAGAATCTTGGCGGAATCGTAACTTTTCAGGCTCTCGGTTTTCATGATAACCATAAACTTCATACTGTCAACGAAGTTTTCCAGGTCGCGAGACAAGGTACGAGCTTTTATAGCTTTTTCCCAATATGGCCCGACCTTGGCAGGATTGGAATTGTACTGTTTTTCAAATTTGGAATAGGTGTTGGTAAGTTTCTTTGAAAAATTGCTATTTGTTACCTCCATGCTTTCATTTACAACAATGAAAGCATCAAGAATCTGTTTCGAGACGTTCAGTGCAAGCAGTGCAGTAAGAACAAGATACATCATCCCGATCATCTTCTGCCTCGGTGTCTCTTTATATCCGGCCATCTAGTTTTATATTATGTTATACAAGTGAACCCTGAATTATTTTCCGCCAACGCTCATTGCTGAAAGCATGTTCCCATAAACCTTGTTTAATGCAGCAATGTTTTTTGTAAGGTTGTCCACTTCCGTTTTGAATTTTTCAGTATTAGCCATGGATTCATTCAGATTAGCTGAGAATTTACTCATGACGGTATTGAACTTGTTTGTATTTTCCATCTGTTGATTCGAACCCTGCAGGTGCAACTCATACAGCGCATTAAGCGCTGAAAGATTGGTGGATATCCGCTGAAGTTCTTTATTATAGGCAACTCCGCCAGTAGCTGAGGCATTGATAGTTTCAGCTGTTTTTGAGAGTAGTGATGCAGATTCATTATACTTTTCAATGAATTTATTGGCAGATGATGCAGCGTTGACAATACTTGCTGAAAAAGCTTTGCTTGCGTTCACATCCTCTTTAAGGGATTCGCTCACCTCAGCAAACATGGTGGAGAGTGTGGCGGCGCTTTTCGCTGTTGACTTGATATGGGTCAATTGGTCGGTCGAGGCCTGAACATTAAGATCAAGGGATTGTGCCGTTTTCCGGTATGAATCGTTTAAAATCGTTGCTGATTCAGTGGCGGTTTTCATGGTGCTTACATACTTGTCGTTGGCCAGTGAGGCATCTGCAACATTCGACAACTTCGAAGTGGTATCAGAAAGGTTTGTCAATCCAGTACTTAAACTTGCAATCAGTTCGGGGCCGATTTTTGCTTTCTCAAGCATTTTATCCAGTTCCTGTGTAATCGTATCTTTTGTTCCGAAAGCTTTGCCGGCATCAATATCATCTGCATGGTAAATACCTGCTAATTGCGGATATACAAGACTCCAATCTGGTTCAACATGGGGTGGTTCAAACGCCGAGAAAAAGAAGATCAGGGACTCTGTACCCAAGCCGATAATCAACATGATGTCTGCTCCTGTATAGTGGTTGATTTTAAATAATGCTCCGATGATAACAACTGCGGCGCCCCAGCCATAAAGCTTGGACATGAAATTCTTATAGCCCTTTGTTTTTACAAGATCAAGTAAAGCCATGGTTTTTAAAGGATTAAGTATTAATTAAGTGGAAAATGTTGATTAATTATCTATAGACTTTAGAAGCCCTTGAAGGATTATCATCACGCTGGCGTCCCAGGAAGCTTTGAACACAACGGAACCCTATGTAGCATTTGGAAGTATCCTGATATTCATATGCACGTGTGGAAACCCGGAGAAAATAGGCGACATCTTTCCAGGACCCGCCACGGGTAACTTTTCTTTTCAACGCCGGAGGATCAGTATCCTTTGCATTAAATTTATAATCCGGGTTTAAATCCCAGGAGAAGTTGCTGGATGAGGGGTGGAATGCTGTCACAGTCCACTCAGCCACATTTCCAGCCATATCATAAAGTCCATACTCATTTGCGGGATAATGTGCAACAATTACAGTGGTTGCCCCTCCGTCTGCCCGATAATCTCCTCGCATGGGCTTGAAATTTGCAAGAAAACACCCCTTGTCATTCCGGGTGTATGGTCCACCCCAGGGATAAGGGTTGTCTTCATAGCCTCCACGGGCTGCCCACTCCCATTCACCTTCTGTTGGCAAACGGAAATCACTGATAAAGGTTTCACCTTTTTTACCATTAAGTGAGCTGTTCTTGAGCTGAGTTCGCCAAATACAGAAAGCGTTGGCTTGTTTCCAGTTCACACCAACCACCGGGTAGTTATCATACGCAGGATGCCAGAAGTATTTTTCGGTACTGGGATCGTTGAAAGAGTAAGCATAATCATGAATCCAGCATAGTGTATCAGGAAAAACATTGATGACCTCCTTACGCACGTAAACAGAACGATCTTTTAAACCCTGAGGACGGTTAGCCAGGCTGGCCTCTTTGGGGTCGGGTTGGGATGAATAATCCTTTCTGGATGCAGCTTTTAAATCAACAAAATAATACTCAAAATAAAGTTTACGGGTATCAATCTCCTTCCGTCTGAAATATCGCTCATTTTCAGGAAGGTACATCTGGGCCAATGCATCACGAACATCCTGTTGGTCGGAATTCCACTCTAACTTGCTTTGCCAGTTCAGGTAAGGAGGGTCAAATTGTTCTCCTGTCTTTTTATTTTCAGAGATAAAATAAAGCTCAGGTTTTGTCTCTCCCAGGATTCGCCGTGCAATGGAGTCCCTGACCCAATAGACAAATTGCCGGTATTCATTGTTGGTAATTTCGGTCTGGTCCATATAAAATGCAGATACAGTAACCGTTTTGGCGTTATTCAACTGAGCATATGGCATATCCTCATCGCTGACTCCCATGGTGTAGGAGCCCATGGGGATGTAAACCATACCAAACGGATCCGGTGAATAGTATCGCTTTCGGTTTTTTACTCCCGTAAGCTCACCATTTCCAGAGTTACCGCAGCTTCCAAGAAAGATGAGAAGGGCGGAATAAATGAGCAGTTTTTTCATTTGTTGGCAGATTAATGGATGAAAAATAACGCTACGCAAAGAGGTTTATTATGATAATAATCAGTTTTTCAATACAAAACGGCAAATTTACTCTTTTTATTTTACAAGAAACGTGTATTCCTGTAACTTTTCCGGAATTTATCCGTGTCGATTTTAAAGCAATAATTTACCAGGATTTCCATGCTTCCATTGTTATATCGGCTCATGGCCGAAGTGCTTATATCATAGGCCACGCCTATGCGAATCCCTTTAATGACAACACCTGCCAGCACAGAAACAGCATCCTGAAAGCGATATCCAAGCCCTCCATAGAATTTATTGTTATACTCCAGCAAGGCGCTTGCATTTAATTGCAAAACAGCTCCATCAAACAAAATTTGGGCAGATGGCTGCAATTCAAAGGCCGCGTGATTTGGAATGGTCCATTGATAGCCTCCGTTAAGATAAAACGTGCGTTTTAATTGAAAATGGGTCTTTTTCCCTTGTGTTTGCAAAAGATTTTCAGCAGACAACCCCACATAGTATCTGTCCTGGACCTTATAAAAAATTCCCAGGCCCATGTCAATCATCATATCGCTTGTTTTTCCAGAAAGATTGCTGATTACCGGATCGCCTTCGTCAATCGGTGTAAATTTAGAGGCGTCATAGCCGATATTCTGAAGATTTCCCTGCAATCCAAATGAGAGATCCCCCGACCAAACTTCCATCTTGTAGGCATAGCCAAGTTTGACTGAAACATTTTTGAATACGCCTATCTGATCCTGTGAAATGGAACCTCCGATCCCGCCATGAAGTTTCCTGATCGGGGAATCAACTGTGACCAGAAAAGTTTGTGGCGCCGATTTAGTTCCGTCCGAATCTTTCCAACCCATCCACTGCTGACGGACAAGTCCGGTAATGTTAATCCCCCCGTTTCCACCTGCATATGCAGGGTTTGTGGCCATATTGGTAAACATGTAGTGGGTTATAAGTGTGGGCTGTTGTGCGAAAACAGAAATGCTCAGTAGCCAACCAAGAATAGCAAGAAGTGATAAAGCTCTTATTTTAAGCTTATTGAGATGAATAAATGTATGCAATTTCAAAAATATTACGCAACGTCACTAATGGGTTGTCAGGTTCATTTAAAAAACGGGATAAAAGTACAGTTTTTTTTGTTACGACCATCATGATAACACCAATTTAAACCCTGTCAAGCGCCGGGATGGATCAAAAAAACACATCTGGTATTCTTATACAAGGTATTGATAAAATAGTTACACGGATTAACGCAATATACCTGCTTGCATTGTGTTACAATCAAATATCTTTGCAAATCGGTTAGCCGTAAACTAAAAACAAACCAACATGTCGCTTTTTTTAATCAAAGAAAAACCTTTTTCACGCAAGTGGTTTATCTCTTACAGTCTGATCATCATCGGTGCATTTATCCTTGCCACCAGTTTCGTTTTATTTATCACACCTTATAAAATAGTGCCTGGCGGAGTGTATGGAATTTCTATCGTCCTGCACTATCTGTTCGGAACTCCGGTTGGACTGGTCGCGTTGTGTTTCGATATTCCGCTGACAATACTTGGCGTGAAATTTTTAGGTCCGCGATTTGGGATAAAGACCGTTGTCGGCTTTTCCCTTACTGCCCTTTTTACGGACATATTGACTTTTTTCTGGGGGTTTGAGCCCTTGGTCAAGGGTGATGCGCTGCTGTCATCCATTTTTGGAGGAGTGATGGCAGGTCTCGGGCTGGGGTTGATCTTTAATGCAAAAGCCACTTCCGGAGGCAGCGATATCATTGCCATGATCATTGCAAAATATACAAGGCTTCCTTTGGGAGTGCTTATGATCTATGTTGATTCAGTGATTGTACTGGTCGGATTGCTGGTATTTCGGGACTGGAAAATCCCTTTGTATTCCTGGATCGTCATCTATATCACCGGGAAAGTGATTGATGTTGTTCTTCAGGGGGTGAGTTATGATAAAAGCTTGTTTATCATTTCTGACAAACATGAAGAGATCCGTGATAAAATCCTCAACAATCTTGACCGTGGCGGAACTTACATTGATGGAAAAGGAATGTATAACATGGCCGAGAAACGAATTATTTTTACGGTTGTCAGCCGCCGTGAATTGGGACTGCTCGAAGAATACATCCATGACATCGATCCGAAGGCCTTTCTCACGGTAACAGATGCAACCGAAATACTCGGTGAAGGTTTCCAATCGCTTAAAGAGAAAGTAGCTACCTGAATAACTTCATGATATCCTGTCCGTTGGCAAAAATAAGCAGGCCAAAAAGAATGACCATTCCAACAATTTGGGCATATTCCATGAATTTATCACTTGGTTTGCGACGGAAAATGATTTCATATAAGAGAAACATCACATGACCGCCATCAAGCGCAGGAATTGGTAAAACGTTCAGGATAGCCAGCATGATCGAAAGAAAAGCTGTAAGAGACCAGAATGCCCCCCAATCCCAGGTAGACGGGAAAATATTGCCGATTGTGATAAACCCTCCCACCGACTCATATGCTTTATCCTGAGAAAATAATAGTTTGATAGATTTGATGTAATTACCGGCCTGGTCAAAAGTTTTCACCACTCCGGCAGGCACGGCAGTAAAGAGATTATAACTTTTTTCCCTGAATGTGAAATAGTTTGCCGGGCCCTTGGGATAAACCCCGATGAGGCCGGCAGCCGGAACATTTACAGCCAGCCGAACCGTATCGCTGCCACGAAGCACCATCACCTGCACTGTTTTGTTCTTATATTGCTGCACGGATGCTCTGAAAAGATCAAAATAGATGAGGATTGAGTCATTCAAACCGATAATTTTATCATTTACCTTCATCCCAGCTGCCTCGGCAGGAGATCCAACGGTAAATTTCCCTGCTTCGAAAGGGAATCTGACTGCAATAAAATCGGGGGTCTTCTGCTTAATTAAACTACTGATAAAGCCTTCCGGGACCTGTATGCTAAGCTTTTGTCCATCACGCATGACCTGGATAGATTTCGCCTCTTCAAGGATGATTATCTTCGGAATTGCAGCAAAATCCTCAACCACTTTATTATCAACGGAAAGAATAAAATCTCCATTGCGTAAACCCAGACTATACCCCAAAGAATCAACTGAAATACCATATTTAACCTGTGATGCGGGAAGGTATTGCTCCCCCCAGGCTGCAAGCATAACCACGTAAATGGCGATAGCCAGAAGAATATTGACCGTTACCCCACCCAGCATCACAATCAGTCGCTGCCATGCCGGTTTAGATCGGAGTTCCCATGGTTGGGGAGGCAATTTCATCTGCTCCCTGTCCATCGATTCATCAATCATTCCGGAAATTTTCACATACCCCCCCAAAGGAATCCAGCCCACGCCGTACTCAGTATCCCCCTTTTTAAATTTAAAAAGTGAAAACCAGGGATCAAAAAAGAGATAAAATTTCTCAACACGAATTTTAAAAATACGGGCAGCAATAAAATGGCCAAACTCATGAAATATCACAAGAATAGACAAACTGAGCAATAATTGTATGATTTTAATTACGATTTCCATGCGTTGTCCTTCAATTACTAATTAATACTTTTTCAAATTTACAATAAATTCATCCGACCGCCGGATAGCCTCCCTATGTGAGCAAACATAATCATCATAGGTCGGATTTCTGATAAAAGAAACGGTTTGCATACAATGTTCAATCACCTCCGGTATGCCCAGAAAACCAATCCGGTCATGCAGAAACGCATGAACGGCTATTTCATTTGCAGCATTCAGGATGCAAGCCATGTTCCCGCCCCGGGAAAGCGCTTCATATGCCAGGGACAAACTTCTAAACACCTCTGTATCCGGAGCGTGAAATGTCAGTTGGGGGTAGTCGGCAAAATTGAATCGCGGCAGGCCGGAGGTTACCCTTTGCGGGTATGTCAAAGCGTAAAGGATTGGCAGTCTCATGTCTGGAAGTCCCAGTTGCGCCTTTATCGAACCATCAATATACTGCACCATGGAATGAACGACAGACTGAGGGTGGATGATCACATCGATTTGCTCAGGCTGTAAGTTAAACAACCAGCGCGCTTCAATCACTTCCAGCCCTTTGTTCATCATGGAAGCTGAGTCGATGGTGATTTTATGCCCCATTTTCCAATTGGGATGATTCAATGCTGCTTCTTTTGTTATGCCGGCTAGGTCGCTTCTGGTTTTTCCCCGAAAAGGGCCGCCGGAAGCGGTAAGATAAATTTTCTCAACGCTTCCGGGTTGCTCACCTTCAAGGCATTGAAAAATGGCCGAATGTTCTGAATCAACAGGCAGGATCATGATATTGCTCCGACGCGCTTCAGCCATGACAAGATCACCTGCAATGACCAAAGTCTCCTTGTTAGCAAGTGCGATATGTTTTCCTGCATGGATTGCGTTGAGTGTGGGTTTAAGTCCAGCGTAACCTACCATCGCAGTCAACACCAGGTCTATTTCGTCCATCTCTACAATCTGGGCAATCGAATCCTGACCTGCAAAAACCTTGACCGGATAATTTTTTAATGATTCTGATACTTTCGTATAGCAATTCTCATTGCCGATCACGACCGCATTGGGGCTGAATTCGATAGCCTGGGCGATCAGAAGGTCGCAGTTCTCCTGGGCCGTTAGCACCTCCACACCGAACAAATCAGGATAGCCACGCACCACATCGAGCGCCTGTGTACCGATACTAC
>JAPLDG010000238.1:31626-36105 GCA_026391845.1 Bacteroidota bacterium
GTCAGTGCATTGAGTTAAAATGTAATGTATTCCTTGGGATCAACCGGATTCCCGTCGCTCCATAACTCGAAATGGAGATGGGGACCCGTTACAAGTTCACCTGTTTCACCAACGATCGCAATGGGTTCGCCCGCTCTTACGTAGTCGCCAACCAATTTAAGGATGGCCGAATTATGTTTATACAATGAAACAATATTCTTAGAATGCTGAATGGCGATTATGTACCCGGTCTCAAGCGTCCAGTTGCTGAGAACTACAGTTCCATCAAGCACTGCTTTAACCGCTTCATTTTGTTTGGATACAATGTCAACACCATAATGCTTTTGTGATGGATTGAATACATTTGTGACAATGCCTTTCAGTGGTGTAAAAAAAAGGACTCCGCCGATAGAAGCTTTTTTTTGACTGGCATTGTCAATTGTCTCAATTTTATACAGACTGTATTTATTTTGGTTTTCAACCTCCAGGCGCAACAAGGAATCCTCCGCAGATCGTTTTATTTTTATGTTTCCATAGCGTTTCAGTGTATCCCCGATCAAAGGTTTGTCTTCGGTTAAATCTTTCCCGTTGATCACATCCCGAAGATTGTTGATAAATCTCTCTTTTGCAACCAGGTCACGCTCAATCGAATCTGTTTTTAACTGAAGCGTATACAGTCTCTTAGTCAATCCAACGTTGGTATATCCCGGGATATATTCCCGTAAGGGAGTGAACGCAATCAGAAAACTTGTCAGAAAAATCAGGATAATGACCAGCGTCCCAAGGGCAATAAATACATTCATCCTGGAAAGCCTGAAGGTAAACCGTTCCTCCAGGGTATCGTCAGTCATGAAAACAAGGCGGTACTTATTGCGCCATTTTTCAGTCCACTTTTCTTTCTTTCTATCTGTTCTCTCCAAAGCCATGTATCACAAACTGATCCTGAAAACGCTGCAAATATCGGAAAATTATGCGATCGTATGACGCTGGAGCCAATTCCTGACAATATGCGTTCGTTTACAATTCTGATTTTTGAAATTAAACCAGACTCTTTGCGGCTGAGCAGGAAGGTTTCATACAGTTGAGAGAAGTTTTCAACTATTACTTTCGGGATAATTCAAAAATTTAAAATATTTTTGTAGAATCGTAGTTAGTATTACTTAAATGTATCTGGTGTTTTGAGATCGACGAAGAAATTTATACTCTCCGCATGGATTCTGGTTTTATCCGGATCAATCATGTTTAATGCCTGTTCTACAAAGAAAAACACATTTGTTCGCCGAAGTTACCATAATGTCACTGCCCATTACAATGTTTATTGGAACGGGATGGACAATCTTCGTCAGGGGCTGAAAGAACACCAGGCAGGCCTGAAAGACAACTATGCGCTGATATTGCCGGTATTCTATTATGGTGACAAAGCAAGTGCGGCCAAAATATCTCAGTATGCAGACATTGCAATAAAAAAAGCCTCCAAAGCGATCAACAAACACTCCATGACCTTCAGCCGGAAAGAATATGTCCGCTGGATTGATGATTGTTACCTGCTGATCGGCAAATGTTACTTTTACAAGCAGGACTATTCGATGGCCCGGCGTACCTTCGAATTTGTTATCAAAACTTACAATTACAACGAAATCAAATACGAGGCAATGCTGTGGCAGGCCAAGTCTAACATTCAACTTGGAGATTTTAACCGGGCAGAGCCAATGCTTGACATGTTGCAGAGCAAAATTAACAAAGGCGATGCTCCTCAAAAGTATGAGACTGAACTTAACCTGGTATATGGCCAGTTTTTCATCCTGCAGAAAAATTATGATGGCGCTGTACCTTACCTAAACAGGGCATTGGAGCTTAGCCCTTCATCCGAAATGCAAACCCGTTGCAAATTTATCCTTGCGCAGATTTATCAGCTTAACGGGGAATTAAATGAAGCATCGCAGTTGTATTCCTATGTGATTAAACATGCCAAGTCATATGAAATGGAGTTCAATGCCAAAATTAATCTGGCACAGTGTTATGATGCAAAAAGCGGGAACCGGGAATTTATTGTCAACAAGTTGCTGAAAATGCTGAAGGATGACAAGAACAAAGATTTTCAGGATCAGATCTATTATTCGCTTGCACATATTGCCATGAAAGACGCCGACTCTGCAGGCGCTATTGAATATTATAAAACCTCTGTCAGCACCAGCCATACAAACAATTATCAAAAAGCCATTTCTTCCCTTGAGCTCGCTGATATCTTTTTCGAAACCCGTGATTATACGATTTCGCAGGCCTATTACGATAGCACCATGCAATTTTTACCGAAGGAATATCCCAATTATAAGGAACTTTTCAAGCGTACCATGACGCTTACCGACCTTGTGAAAAATCTGCAATTGATCCAGCGGCAGGACAGTTTGCAAAAATTAGCCAAATTGCCTGAAGCGCAGCGAAATAAAGTCATCGACCAGATTATTGCCAAACTGGTTGCCGATGAGATGAAAAAGCAGATGGAAGAACAGCGGCGACTTGAATCTCAGGGCCAGTTCGGACAGGGCATGGGTCAGGGATTTGATCAGCCTGGCGGGGGATCAAGGGAAGGGAAATGGTATTTTTATAACCCGACAACCATGTCAAGCGGGTTTTCCATTTTTAAACGAAAATGGGGCATGCGCAAATTTGAAGACAATTGGTTTCTTTCCAACAAAGCAGTTGTAATCTTTGCCGACGAGTCTAAAGAAACAGAATCTTCGGAAGATCAGGCCAGTGACACCACCAAAGATGGCAAAAAGCAATTGGCAAAATCAAAAAACCCCAAAGAGCGGGCTTTTTATCTTCCAGATATTCCGATGACGAAAGAAAAAGTTCAGGCTTCAAATGACATGATTGTGGAAGCCTATTACCAGGCAGGTTTTATTTTTGTTGAAGGACTTGGCGATTATGGAAATGCCACCAAAACATTTGAAGCTTTGATGGATCGGTTTCCGGGAAACAAATACAAAATACAAACGGCCTATGAATTGTGCCAACTCTATTCCCACCTTCAGAATCAGCCTAAAAGTGATCAGTATAAAAATCAGATCCTTACTTTGTATCCCGAAAGTGATTATGCAAAATTGCTTGTGAACCCAAATTACTATAAGGAGATCAATGCCAGGCAATCGGATGCCTCAAAACTGTACAACGACACCTACAAGGCATTCACAAATCAACAGTATTATATGGTTATCAATAACGCAGACATTGCCCGGGTAAAGTACAAAACTGATTCTGTTCTCATGCCCAAATTCGATTACATGCGTGCCCTGGCCTTGGGCAAAATTGAGATCGTGGACTCTCTGGTGACCGCCATGCATAAAGTTATTCTGGATTATCCCAAAAGCGAAGTCAGGCCAATGGCCGAAAATGTGCTGGCTTTCCTTGGAACCCAGAAAGATTCCAAAGGAGAACCAATTAAAACAGATTCAGTAACCATCCAGGATAACACTGAGAAACTATATTCTTTTGACCCCAATGCGATGCATTTTTACGTCTTGGTGGTGAACGACGATCGGGTCGATGTGGATGCGCTGAAGGTGAAAATTACGGACTATAATACAAAATATCACGATCTTGAAAACCTGATGGTCAACAGTTTGTTGCTGGATAATGGCAGGCAAATGATCACCGTAAACAATTTTGACAACAGTGAAACTGCCATGAATTATTTTCTTGGTATCCTCAGCAGCAAATATATTTTCACCAAGCTGGAAAATACAGGCGAATATTCCAATTTTGTAATTTCTGTTGAAAATTATCCTGTCCTTTATAAAAACAAGGATATTCCTCAGTATCTTCGTTTCTTTGAAAAAAATTACCCTGCCCTAAATTAAACAACCTTGTTTAAATCTGCATTTATGTCGAAAAACAGAGAACCTGAAATGCCCACGATCAATATCCTGGGACCCGGTGCCGTTGTAAAAGGGGAAATCCAGGTCAATGGCGATTTTCGGATTGACGGAACCTTGAATGGCACCATCCAGTGCAAAGGTAAAATCGTGGTAGGGCCTACCGGCAAGATCGATGGAGAAATACAGTGTCAGAATGCCGATTTTTCAGGTGAAGTCACCGCTACTGTTAAGGTATCCGAACTCCTTACATTGAAGGAAACGGCCCGTTTCAGCGGAGATATTACCACCGGCAAACTGGCCATCGAACCCGGAGCGAAATTTTCCGGAACCTGCAGCATGGAGCAGCCCGGTTCAAAAGAATTTAAGTTTCCTTCAGTATCAGATGAAAGCCGACCCCCGGAAAAATCTTAACGATTATGCGCGTTATTCCAGCATTGCCATTCAGATGCTGGCAATCATTCTTGCTGGCGTTTTTGCAGGGTTCAAACTGGATGGATGGCTGCATACAAAACCAATCCTGACGGTAATTTTTTCCATAGTTTCGGTTGCCTTATCTATCTATTTTATCACGAAAGACCTGTTACGCAGGTGACCGTAACGGTTTCCATATTTTGTATCTTTG
>JAPLDG010000238.1:36130-39160 GCA_026391845.1 Bacteroidota bacterium
GCATACATCAAATATCTCAGTCACCTGTTACTCTTTTCTGCCATCATTGGTTCCGTTGCACTGGCTTTAAGTTTTATCCTTCCTAAGGTTTATCTCTCACCCGCAATTCCCTTTCTGCTGGTCTTTTTCATTGCGACCTCCCTGCTCTCCTTTTATTACCTGCTTCAGGCTACCGGTAAAAGGTTTATCAAATTCGTCAACACCTTTCTATTAACCATCATTATCAAACTCTTCCTCTTTGCAGGTGTCATGATTGCGTATGTTTTGATGAACCGCAGCGATGCAATCCCATTCATGCTTGGTTTCTTTGTCCTTTACCTTTGTTATACTGTTTTCGAAGCAGCCAGCATCATTAAATACACCCAGCCTTCGATTCCGGATAAAAAAGTCTGATGAAAAAAAACATTACCTTTGCTTACTAATTCAGCAAAAATGATTTACATCACACGCCGGGAGCATTTCAGTGCCGCCCACAGGCTTTTTCTTCCGGAATACAGCGATGAAGAAAATTTTGAAGTCTTCGGCAAATGTTCAAATCCGAACTGGCATGGCCATAATTACATCTTATTTGTCACAATAAAAGGGGAAGCTGATCCTCAGACGGGTTTGGTCATTCATCTTCGTCATGTGAGCAAGTTGATCGAGGAGAAGGTTTTACAGAAAGTCGATCATAAAAACCTGAACATCGAGGTTGATTTCTTATCCGGAAAAGTTCCAACAAGCGAGAATGTTGCTATTGGTATCTGGAATGAACTGGCTGCGGACATCATGAAAATCGGAGGCATTCTCCACTGCGTGCGTCTGGAGCAATCTGAAAATAACATTATTGAATATTACGGTGCATGATTCTTTAACAAAACCATATGGCAGCAAAAAGAAGGCTTAACTACGAAAAAGTCGAAGAATTCGATCAGAAAACAACTGACGAGTTGGCGATGCATTATAAAGAGATACTGCGTCTGATCGGTGAAAATCCTGATCGGGAGGGGCTGGAGAAAACACCATTGCGGGTTGCAAAAGCCATCCAGTTCCTTACACAGGGCTATGCACTCGATCCCAAAGAGGTGTTGAGTTCAGCAAAGTTCCGGGAAGATTACCGTGAGATGGTCATTGTCAAAGACATCGAGATCTATTCTCTATGCGAACACCACATGGTGCCATTTATCGGGAAAGCCCATGTGGCTTATATTCCCGACAAATACATCACGGGTTTAAGTAAAATCGCCAGGGTGGTCGATATTTATGCCCGCCGTTTGCAGGTGCAGGAACGTTTGACCATGCAAATCAAAGATGCCATCAACGACACCCTGAAACCACTTGGTGTGGCAGTTGTAATTGAGGCACAACATTTGTGTATGGCCATGCGCGGTGTTCAGAAACAAAATTCTGTCACAACGACATCCGATTTTGTCGGAGCGTTTGAACGGGATAAAACAAGAGCAGAATTTTTGCATCTGATCAGCACAAAACTGCACTAGATAAACAGTTAACCTAAAAATGGAGAGAACCAATATGTTTGAACAAACGAATAACAGAGGATTTTTTTCAGCGCAGCAAGGCACACAAGATGCAACTGTTGCAAAAACATTTATGACACAGGTTTTCGGGTGGATGACCCTGGCAATGCTTGTTACAGCCGTAACTGCGTATTGGTTCAGTTCTTCCGAATCGCTCATGAGAAGCCTGATCAATGTTGAAACCGGTGGAATGACCGGATTGGGATGGATCGTCACCCTGGCGCCCCTCGGCTTTGTCTTGTTGATGTCTTTCGGATTTCAACGATTATCACCTGCCGTTTTGACACTTTTGTTCATCTCATTTTCAGTACTGATGGGCATGAGCCTGAGTTTTATTTTACTGGTTTATACGGCCGCTTCGGTTTATAAAACCTTTGCCATTACAGCTGCGATGTTCGGAATTATGGCAGTAACAGGCTATACGACCAAAACCGACCTGACCAAATTCGGATCCATCATGATGATGGGACTGATCGGTCTTATGGTGGCCATGCTGGTTAATTTTTTCCTGCAAAGCAGCGCCATGGATTACATTATCAGCGTAGTAGGAGTGTTGATTTTCACAGGATTAACCGCGTACGATGTGCAGCGACTGAAAAGAATGGGTGCAGGCTCCGGTGAATATGGCGAAGCGAACACACGAAAACTGAGCATACTTGGCGCGCTCACCCTTTATCTCGATTTTATCAATTTATTCATGTTCCTGCTTAGATTTTTAGGAGATCGGAAATAAAGGAAAAAAGTATAATTGTAAGATAGCAGAACTATGAAAGCATATGTTTTTCCTGGGCAAGGCGCCCAGTTTGTCGGGATGGGCAAGGACTTGTACGACAATTCCCCGTTAGCCAGTGAGATGTTTGAAAAAGCCAATGAAATTCTGGGATTTCGCATCACTGACCTGATGTTTGCCGGAACTGACGAAGACCTTCGTCAGACAAAGGTCACTCAGCCGGCTATTTTTCTTCATTCTGTGATTCTCGCCGCAACACTTGGTGAGGATTTCAAACCGGATATGGTCGCCGGGCACTCCCTTGGTGAATTCTCAGCCCTTGTAGCCTGCAAGGCTTTGTCATTTGAAGATGGACTCCGTTTGGTATCGGCACGCGCTATGGCCATGCAAAAGGCATGCGAAAAAGAACCTTCTACCATGGCGGCTATCCTGGGGCTCGACGATGCAAAAGTTGAAGAGATATGTAAATCTATTGAGGAAGTCGTGGTTCCTGCCAATTACAACAGCCCCGGACAAATTGTCATCTCGGGAAGCTTGAAAGGTATTGAGATCGCCTGCGAAAAGTTGAAAGCAGCAGGTGCCCGCAGGGCTCTGCCGCTCAAAGTCGGAGGTGCGTTTCACTCACCGCTGATGGAACCGGCACGCATGGAACTTGCTGAAGCTATCAGCAACACCCCTGTGAGCCAGCCGGTTTGTCCGATTTATCAGAATGCAACGGCTCTTCGGGTAACTGATCCGGCACAAATCAGGAAGAACCTCATTGAACAGTTGACCGCACCGGTT
>JAPLDG010000238.1:39205-54259 GCA_026391845.1 Bacteroidota bacterium
AGATTGTGCAGCATATGATTGCCGACGGAGCTGACAGTTTTATTGAAGTAGGCCCCGGAAATGTATTGCAGGGATTGATCGCAAAAATTGGCACTGTAGAGACGTTGCATGCAACGTCAGTCAAGCCATAAAAAAAACGGGTGTGGTGACTCCGAAGAGGTTGAGCCCTAAACTGTCGGAATATTATCGTTTTATATATTGATTATCGTAATATTTCTGGTAATCACCCGTCGTAACATTTTTCATCCATTCTTCGTTGGCAAGATACCATTCAACAGTCTTTTCAAGACCTTCGGCAAACTGCAGACTGGGCTTCCACCCCAATTCCTTTTGGATTTTACCTGAATCAATAGCATACCGTAAATCATGACCAGCCCTGTCTTTCACATAGGTAATGAGATTTACGGAAGTGCCTGCTGACCGTTTTAGCTTACGGTCCATGATTTCGCACAGGAGGTGGATCAAATCGATATTCGTCCATTCATTATGTCCTCCAATGTTGTAGGTCTCCGCTATTTTTCCCTCATGATAAATCAAGTCGATCGCATTTGCATGATCTTCAACAAATAACCAGTCCCGGATATTTAAGCCCTTGCCATAAACCGGAATTAGTTTGTTGTTTTTAATATTGTGGATTGCCAGTGGAATCAGTTTTTCCGGGAACTGAAAAGGTCCATAGTTGTTCGAACAGTTGGAAATCACTGTAGGGAGACCATAGGTATGGTTATAGGCTCTTACCAAATGATCGGAACTTGCTTTTGAAGCAGAATACGGACTTCTGGGATCATAAGCAGTATTTTCGTAGAAAAAGCCTGTTGCTCCAAGTGAGCCATACACTTCATCCGTAGAAATATGGTAGAATTTTTTATCTGTAAAATCCTCCCAAATCACGCGGGCAGCATTCAGGAGGTTTACGGTGCCTAAAATATTGGCATAGATAAATTCCATGGGACTGGTTATTGACCGGTCAACATGGGATTCGGCAGCCAGATGGATTACCCCGTCGAACCGGTATTTTTTAAAAACAGCTTTCATGAGTTCACCGGCGGTAATATCGGCTTTCACGAATTCATAATTAGGCTCCTTTTCGACATCGCGCAGGTTGGCCAGATTTCCGGCATAAGTAAGGTTATCAAGGTTCACAATTTTGTAATCAGGATATTTTTTTACAAATCTGCGAACTACATGGGAGCCGATAAAACCAGCACCCCCGGTGATTAAGATAGTTTTCATAAATATACGTTTCTTGATTTCACTATTTCGCTATTTTCTCTTTGCAAGGGCTTGCTCCCATTTCCATGCCGACCCGGTCATTTCATCCAGCGTTTTTTCAGCTTTCCATCCCAACTCCTTGTTGGCAAACTCAGTGTCAGCCCATACTTTGACGATGTCGCCCGGCCGCCGTTCCTTGATTTCGTAATTTAATTTCAATCCGGATGTGCGTTCGAACGATTTGATTACCTCCATCACGGAAAGCCCATTCCCGGTTCCGAGGTTAAATACTTCCACATTTTTTTTACACTTTTCCCCCGTAAGTCGTTCTACAGCAGTGACATGTGCCTTGGCCAGGTCAACCACATGAATATAATCGCGGATGGCAGTTCCATCAGGTGTGTCATAATCATCACCCCAAACACGTAAAAAAGGACGCTTTCCGATGGCGGTCTGGGTAATATAGGGCATCAGGCAATTGGGAACACCCAGGGGGAGCTCGCCAATAAAGGCAGTTTCATGCGCCCCGATGGGGTTGAAGTATCTCAGCAGGATGCCATGGATATTAGCGCTCTGGCTGGTATCGTTGATAATCTCTTCACAGATTTGTTTTGTATTGCCATAGGGCGAGGCAGCCTTTTGAACCGGTGTGTCCTCCCGCGCAGGAAGAGTATCTGGTTGTCCGTAAACGGTGCATGAGGATGAAAACACCAGATCGCGTATATTGTTGTCAATCATGCCCTGCAGGATGTTGACGAGTGACAGAATATTGTTGCGGTAGTACACCAGGGGAAATTCAACTGATTCGCCAACAGCCTTGAATGCAGCAAAATGAATGACAGCACGGATATCGTTGTGCAATTTGAAAAACGCGGTGGTTTTCTCAGGGTCAGTCAGGCTGAATTTTTCAAAAAGCGGTTTTTTCCCGGAAATTTTTGCAATGTTATCCAGCACATCAATGGAAGAATTTGACAGATCATCGACGATGATCACTTCAAATCCCTTTGACTGGAGCTCAACCACGGTATGTGATCCAATGTACCCTGTACCCCCTGTAACTAGTATTTTCATAAAAAGCCTCTTAAAGGTGTCTTTAAAAACTCAGCCAAGTTAATGAATATCGGATAACGAACAATAAAAATTGAAAACAGAAATATTTGTCTTTATGCTTTTTTCGCAATGGTTTTTAGAATGGGGTGATAATCACCTTGTAATCCCACAGGCTGTGTGTTGCGGATATGGCAAACGATATTGACACTTTGCCTGGCGTCCATAATTCCAAATCCTCGTCCGGCAAGGATTTCACGGTACACTTCCGTATGCAGATCGGTAAAGCCGTCGCTGAATTCAATCTCCTGGTTCCCCATCAGAAGGGAGCGATAGGTTCTTTTACCGGTTTTACGAACTTCTTCAGGTATATCGTTATAATCGATGCTTAAAAACCATCGGATGTTGGCATTTTCAAGCCTGAGTACCCCCCCTGCTTTTTTCTCGTCAAGAACATGGACAATGTTCTCTTTCACCTTGCCGAACACCCAGGTAAGCATGTCGAAAAAATGGACTCCGATGTTTGTTGCGATTCCGCCTGATTTGGAAACATCGCCTTTCCAGGATCGGAAGTACCAACTTCCGCGGGAGGTGATATAAGTAAGATCAAGATCATAGATTTTATTTTTCGGCCCCTTCAGGATTTGTTCCCGCAATTCCTTGATGGCAGGATGCAACCGCAATTGCAGGATCGTGTATATCTTTTTATCCGTCTCTTTTTCAATTTTCCCGAGCGCTTCCAGGTTCCATGGATTGAGCACGATCGGTTTCTCACAAATGGCATGGGCATCGTTTCGCAAAGCCAGGCGAATATGAGAATCGTGCATATAGTTTGGGGAGCAAATGCTCACATAGTCAACCTTATTGTCTTCAATCTGTTTTTTGGAAAGAGACAGTCTGTGCAGTTTGTCGAGGTGACGATCGAACCGTTCAGGTTCAATAAAGAAATCGGCATGAGGAAAGTAAGTGTCGATGATACCAACTCCATCATATGGATCCAGGGCGCAAACAAGTTGGTTTCCGGTGTCTTTGATCGCCTTCATGTGGCGTGGGGCGATATAGCCGGCAGCACCGATCAATGCAAAATTAATGGGCTTATGTTGTTCTTTCATAAAAGATTTCAAAGTTTAACAACTTTTCCTTCGTTGGAAAGCTTGTATTTTTCAAGGCTTTCAGGACAAACGGCAATACCTTCATCATCAAAATAGAGACGATGGCCATATTCGCTCATCCAGCCAACATGCCGGCCCGGATTTCCAACAACCAATGCAAAAGCAGGGACATCTCTGGTAACGACTGCTCCTGCACCGATGAATGAGAATTCCCCGATTTCATGACCACAGACGATGGTGGCGTTGGCGCCGATTGAAGCTCCTCTTCTTACGTAAGTGGTCTGGTATTGATCCCTGCGAAGAATATGGCTTCTGGGGTTGATCACGTTTGTAAAGACCATGGATGGCCCGAGAAAAACATCATCTTCACAAATAACACCGGTGTAGATCGATACATTGTTTTGAACTTTGACATTCCTGCCAAGGACAACATCAGGGGAGATAACCACATTTTGGCCAAGATTGCAATTTTCACCGATCACACATCCCTTCATAATGTGCGTAAAATGCCAGATTTTAGTTCCCTTTCCGATCTTGCATCCCTCGTCAACAATGGCCGATTCGTGGGCAAAAAATTCCTTTTCCATAATCAACGGTTGAGAAATTCAAGCACATGGCTGGTGATATAGGTGAGTTGGTCATGGTCCAGTTCGGTATGCATCGGAAGCGAGAAAACAGTTTCGCAGAGATGTTCCGTTACTGGAAAATCACCGGGTTTATAACGAGGATCCAGGTAGGCCTTTTGCATGTGCAGCGGCACCGGGTAATAGATCATGGCAGGTATCTCTTTGGATGCCAGATAGTCAATCAATGCCTTCCTGTCAACGTTTTCAGTGATGAGCGTATATTGATGGAACACATGCGTTGATTTGGCATAACGCACCGGTGTTTTCAGTCTGGGATGGTTTGCGAAAGCCTTGTCATAAAAATCGGCTGCAGTGCGTCGTTTTGCAGCATATGCATCAAGCCGGGCCAGTTTTACATTTAAAATGGCTGCCTGAATACTGTCGAGACGGGAATTGACGCCAACATAGTCATGGTAATAGCGCACCGTCATACCATGGTTAACCACAACCCGCATTTGCTTTGCAAGATCATCATCGTTCGTGAAGATAGCGCCGCCATCCCCATAACATCCAAGGTTTTTCGAAGGAAAGAATGAAGTACATCCGATATGGCCTATCGTACCTGCTTTTTTCTTTGTGCCATCAGTAAATATGTAATCTGATCCGATGGCCTGACAATTATCTTCGATCACAAAGAGATTGTGTTTTTTTGCCATTTCCATGATCTCTTCCATCGGGGCTGTTTGTCCAAAGAGGTGAACAGGGACAATGGCCTTGGTTTTTGGTGTAATGGCACGCTCGATAGCTTTCAGATCTATGTTAAAAGTACCAGGATCCACGTCAACTAAAACCGGCCTTAGCTGAAGCAGGGCAATCACCTCAGCGGTAGCGATGAAGGTAAAAGAGGTTGTGATCACCTCATCTCCGGGTTTAAGATTCAAGGCCATCATGGCAACCTGCAACGCGTCGGTACCGTTGGCACAAGGAATGACGTGTTTAGCGCCAAGATACAGTTCAAGACTCTTTTGAAAAGCCTGTACTGCCGGCCCGTTGATAAAAGCGCAGGAATCGATCACTTCCTGGATTCCATGGTCAATTTCAGTTTTAATGTTGAGATACTGACTGCGCAGGTCAACCATCTGGAGTTTCTTCATCGGGATCAGATTTTTCAGTTTACATTCAAATTTTCGCAAAGTTAAATAATAAATCCTCCCATTTCTTATACTTTTTACCTTTAACTTTGAGGCCGGTCTGAAAAAAATTTAGTTGCCTCAACCCTGTAATTAATTAAATTCAAGGTGAAATGAAAAAATTCGCAGTTGTCTTATCCGGTTGCGGTGTTTACGATGGCGCCGAAATCCATGAAGCCGTGCTGACCCTCCTGGCGATTGACAAAGCCGGAGCAGTGTATCAATGCTTTGCTCCCGACATACCGCAACATCATGTGGTCAACCATGTCACGGGAAAAGAGATGTCTGAGACACGCAATGTAATGGTGGAATCAGCACGCATCGCCCGTGGGAATATTAAACCACTTTCTCAATTCAGGGCTGTTGAATATGATGCAATTATTTTTCCCGGCGGATTTGGTGCAGCAAAAAACCTGTGTGACTGGGCGATTAAGGGTGACAATTGTACTGTAAACCCGGAAGTGGAGCATGCCATTAAATCGATGTTTGAAGCCGGAAAACCCATTGGCGCCATGTGTATTTCACCGGTAATTTTTGCGAAATTATTCAGAGGCACCAACCTTACAACAGGGAATGATCCGGCTTCCGGGAAATTCATTGAAAAGGCGGGAAACAAATACACTCAAACCGGGCATGGTGAGGTGGTTATTGATCCTGTCAGGAAAATTTTCACGACGCCCTGCTATATGCTTGATGCGACCATTTCCCAAATAGCAGAAGGTACAGAGAATGTTGTGCGGGAGATATTAACTTTTGTAAATCACTGATATTCCTTTACTTCAAGTTCCCCGCGTACCACCATCAGCCCATTGATGGCGAGGGCTTTCATTTCGTCTTCCCCCGGATATATATGGATGGGCGCCAATTTATAAATTCGTTCCTGGATCCAGTTCACAAATCCCTTATCGTAGGCTATACCTCCGGTAATGAGAATCGCATCAACTTCACATTTCAGGACAGTATACATCTCCCCGACATATTTAGCAACCTGGTAAGCCATTGCATGGTATATCAGTTCGGCATGCGCATCGCCGGCATCCACCATCTTTTCAACATCATAGGCATTATTAGTGCCAAGGTATGCCACCAGTCCGCCCTCCCCTTTCACCATTTTCTGTACCTCCTTCAATGAATATTTACCACTGAAGCACAGTTTCACAAGGTCGCCAACCGGTAAGGTTCCGGTACGTTCAGGGCTGAAAGGACCTTCGCCATCGAGACCCTGGTTGACATCGATCACACGCCCTTTCTGGTGCGCACCAATGGTAATTCCACCGCCAAGATGAACCACAATGAGGTTCAGATCCTCATATTTGCGCCGGATCGATTTGGCATATTCACGGGCAACTGCTTTCTGATTCAAGGCATGGAAGATAGAAATACGGTCGAGCAGCGGGTGTCCGGATATTCTTGCAATATCATCAAACTCGTCAACAACGATAGGATCAACAATATAGGCTTTTGCGTTTGGCAATGATTCAACCAGATTGCTGGCAATCAAGCCCCCAAGATTGCTGGCATGCTCACCACGGGAGCTGCTTTTCAAATCTGCAATCATTAAATCATTTACTTCGTAGATTCCTGACGGGATCGGCTTTAACAATCCTCCCCGGCCAACAACTGCCTGTAAATCTTCAATATGCATATCAGCCTCATTCAATTGCTGCATAATGATCTGTTTGCGGAAATGAAATTGATCCGCGATCTTGGCAAATGGGGCAAGTTCTTCGGTGGTATGTTTGATATTCTTTAAAAAGATAGGTTCCGTATTCTGATACACCGCAATCTTATTCGATGTAGATCCTGGATTTATGGCGAGATCCCTGATGTCTTTCATTCGAATATTCCTCGTTATTTTGTGTCTTTTAAATTTCTTTGCTTACTATGCCGGTAGCTGTAGGTAAAGTAGATGACAAACCCGATGGACATCCATATAATCAACCGCAACCAGGTATCCAATGGCAAAGCCAGCATTTGCACAACGCAAATCAACGCGCCCAGGATGGGTATTAATGGCACCCAGGGAGTACGGAAAGGACGTTCGAGGTCTGGCCGGGTTTTTCTTAAAACAATGATGCTGACGCATACAATGGCAAAGGCAAGTAAGGTGCCGATTGAAACGAGTTCACCTAAAATGCTGATCGGAAGCACACCTGCAAGCACAATGGCTACGCAACCGGTAAGAATGGTGCTGATGTAGGGAGTTTTATATCTGGCGTGTACTTTGGAGAAAATCGGTGGAAGTAATCCATCTTTTGACATCGAATAAAAAATCCGTGGTTGTCCCATCAGCATGACCAGGATGACCGAACTCAACCCGGCGATTGCCGCAATTTTCACAATCGGTCTGAGCCAGAACATGCTCTTGCCCATCGCATTAACGCCAACTGCAACAGGATCAGAAACATTCAACGTTGTATAGCTGACAATTCCGGTCAATACAATGGCAACCAGGATATACAGCACCGTGGAGATGCTCAGCGATCCGAGTATTCCGATGGGCATGTCACGCTGCGGATTTTTTGCCTCCTGGGCAGCAGTGGAAACCGCATCGAACCCGATATAAGCAAAAAAGATCACCCCTGCTCCCCTCAAGACGCCACTCCATCCGAAATGACCCCATACGCCGGTATTTTTTGGAATAAAAGGATGCCAGTTGCCTGCCTGTACGAAGGCGATTCCGATGGCGATGAACATGATAATCACAGCCACTTTGACAATCACCATGATGTTGTTGAAATTGGCCGATTCCCTGATTCCGATGATGAGTAAAAGTGTAAGGGCGGCAATGATAAACATGGCAGGCAGATTAATGATCGCGGTGACATGTGGCAGCGTTTCCACCTGGATCCCCTGCGCCAATAAACCGGCGCTGAGGTTCACTGTCAGTTGCTGCCACCCCAGTTCAGGAACCTCCACAAGCACGGATCCTGTAGCGGCTGTAAGCGCAGTAGGAATAAAAATTCCGAAGTCTTTTAAAAAGCTGACAACATATCCGGACCATCCGACAGAGACTGTGGAAGCTGCAAACAGATACTCAAGAATAAGGTCCCAACCAATAATCCAGGCAAGAAATTCACCCAACGTTGCATAGGAATATGTATAAGCGCTTCCGGAAATCGGGATCATAGAGGCGAATTCAGCATAACACAGTCCCGCAAAGGCACAGGCAATCCCTGAGATGATAAATGACAGCACAATTGCCGGCCCTGCATATTGGGCTGCAGCCTGCCCTGTCAGGACAAAAATTCCTGCCCCGATGATGGCTCCTATACCCAGGGTAGTCAGGTTTAATCTTGTGAGGGTCTTCTTTAAGCCCGCTTTGTTGTCATTGGCTTCCTGAATCAAATCGCCAAGAGGCTTTGTCAGGAAAAGGTTTCTGGCCATATTTTCAGGTTAAACTGGTACGTGCTATATCGCGGCTGCCATCACAATGCTGGCCTGCTTCGATTCTTCGGTATCAGAGCGTGAAGTGAGTACGATGGGTGCGGCGGCGCCTAAAACCACTGCAGCCAGTTTTGCATTTGCTGAAAACCCAAGGGCTTTATATAACATATTACCGGCTTCGATGTCGGGAACAACGAGAAGGTCGGCATCACCGGCCACATCGCTTACGATTCCTTTATGTTTGGCACTGGCGGCACTTACGGCGTTGTCGTAAGCCAACGGCCCGTCGATGATGCAGTTTTTAATCTGTCCGCGCTGGCTCATCTTTGACAGCATGGCGCCTTCAAGGGTGGCAGGCATGGCTTCATTCACCATCTCCACGGCTGCAAGCACCGCGACTTTAGGCCTCGCATATCCCAATTTATTCATGAACTCTACGGCGTTTGTTGTCAGGGCGACTTTGGTTTTAAAATCAGGAGCCGGAATCATGGCTGCATCCGTAAGGCCAAGCAATTTATGATACGTTGGTATTTCAAAAAGTGCGAAATGCGACAGAACATCACCTTTGCGCAGTCCGTTTTCCTTATCAAGAACTCCCCGCAGGAAAACAGCAGTAGCGACATTGCCTTTCATCAGGATGTCGGCCTCCTTGTTACGGACCATCTGAACAGCAATCTTCACAGAAGTCGCATCTGTTTCTTCATTGATTATCTTCATCGCACTGATATCGAGATTCAGCTTGCGGGCAATTTCCTGAATTTTCTTCTCATTGCCCACCAGGATGGCCTCCACCAAACCCATTCTGTCAACCGCACAAATTGCCTCAAGACAATGCTCATCATGTGCAACAGCCACAGCAAGTTTCTTTTTCTTTGATTTCCGAGCCAGTTCATTGAGGTCAGAAAGCTTGGTGAGACAAGCGTTTCCAACCGTTTCAGTTTTTGTAGTCATATCGCTAAATTAAAAATTAAAATTACGAATTAAGCGGGTACCCCATGTAACTGTCCGCCTCTTTGACTGTTAACTTGTTCACAAGGGTTTCCTTGTGGCAAACCTACATGATTTTTGTCAAACAGACAAGCTGTTACGAAAAAAATGTTTGAAAAAATATCCTACCTTTGCTGCAACCATTTAACATTTGCTGTATGGAGCTACCCTTTGCCGAATCGTTTAAAATCAAGATGGTGGAACCGATCCGCAAAAGCAGCCGACCGGAACGCGAGCAATGGATCAGGGAAGCCGGGTATAATCTGTTCGGGCTTAAAAGTGAGAGGGTTTTCATAGATCTGCTGACCGACTCGGGTACCGGCGCGATGAGCGACCGGCAATGGTCAGAGATGATGTTAGGTGACGAGAGTTACGCCGGTGCCTCTTCCTATTTTAAAATGAAGGAGGCCATTCTTGAATTGCTGGGTTTTGAGCACTTTTTACCAACCCATCAGGGTCGGGCTGCCGAGAATGTTCTTTTTTCAGTACTGATCAAAGAAGGCGACATCATCCCCGGAAATTCGCATTTTGACACAACCAAAGGGCATATTGAGTTCCGCAAAGCAATTGCCGTTGACTGTACCATCGATGAAGCATTTGACACAACTCTGTCGCACCCTTTCAAGGGCAATATTGATCTGGAAAAACTTGAAAACATTCTGAAATCAAAGGGAGATAAAATCCCCTTCATTATTGTGACCGTCACATGCAATTCATCGGGTGGCCAGCCTGTTTCGATTGAAAACATGAAGATGGTTCGTCAGCTGGCCGACAAATACGGAAAGATAATTGTTTTTGATTCGGCACGTTTTGCCGAAAATGCCTATTTTATCAAATTGCGTGAAAAAGGATATCAGGATAAAACCATTCGGGAAATCGTGCGTGAAATGTTTGCCTGTGCCGATGCAATGACCATGAGCGCCAAAAAAGATGCCATTGTGAACATGGGCGGATTCATTGCCATGAGAAGCAAAGAACTGCATGCGAAAGCCAGTGTTTTCAATATCATGTTCGAAGGATACATCACGTATGGCGGAATGTCGGGGCGCGACATGAACGCACTTGCTCAGGGATTGTACGACGGCACTGAATTCAACTATCTGGAAACCAGGATACGACAAGTCGAGTATCTGGGCAAACGCCTCATGGATTATGGAATTCCGGTGCAACAACCCACTGGTGGTCATGCTGTTTTTGTAGATGCGAAACGATTTTTACCACATCTTCCCAAAGAAGAATTCCAAGCTCAAACTCTTGCCGTTGAACTATACCTCGAAGCAGGCGTCAGGGGCGTAGAGATTGGCACCCTGTTAGCCGACCGTGACCCAGTTTCCCGGGAGAACCGTTACCCGGTTTTGGAGCTCATGCGATTGGCGATCCCGCGAAGGGTTTATACAAATAATCATATGGATGTAGTGGCAGTTGCATTAAAAAACATCTACGATCGTCGTGAAACCATACGAAAAGGGTTTAAAATAGTGACGGAAGCGCCAATCATGAGGCACTTTACAGTTACCCTCGATCGCACCTGAGTCTGACCATGGAAACTTTAAAAAAACAGGCCCGCTACCAGCGAATGTATGAACAATTGGAAGTGCTGATGCGTAAATCATCGGACTCCGATGCACGCATGGCAACAATTGTGGCAGTTCTTCACCATAAAATGGAGTATTTTTTCTGGACCGGGTTTTATTTTCTGGTCTCCGGCGAGCTGACGGTAAAAACCTACCAGGGACCGCTTGCCTGTTTGGTCTTGAGTAAGCACACAGGTGTTTGCTGGTCATCTATAGATCAGCAGAAAACATTGGTTGTCCCTGACGTACATCAGTTTCCCGGACACATTGCATGCGACTCACGATCACAGTCTGAAATTGTTGTACCGGTAAAAAACAGAAATGGTGAAATTACCGGGGTTCTTGACGTTGACAGCAAAACATTGGGTTCTTTTGATTTGACTGATGCCGAATGGCTGGAAAAAATCGTTAATCTCATCTACAATTGAATCTTCCAGAACTTTTTCTCATTTCACTTGGCCTTTCCATGGACTGTTTTGCAGTGTCGCTCACTTTCGGCACTTCCCGGAAACTGGTTTGGAGGGATGTATTGCGTATGGCATTATTTTTCGGGCTATTCCAGGGGATGATGCCGCTCATTGGATGGATGGTCGGCCACAGTATGCAATCATTGATTGAGCCTGTTGATCATTGGATTGCCTTTGCTATCCTGGCTTCCATCGGAATAAAAATGGTATGGCAGTCGTTTTCTGGAGGGAGCGGGCAGCGGTCTGTTGACATTCGTAAAATTACTGTCTTACTCACTCTTTCGATCGCTACAAGCATTGATGCGCTGATTACCGGTGTCGGTTTTGGATTCATCAGGGCGAATATATTGGAGGCTGTCGTTATTATTTCCATCATCACATTTATTGTTTCGGTTGCAGGAGCCAAGCTTGGAGAACATACTACTTTCATACCTGCCCGTTGGGCTGAATTTGCCGGTGGTTTAGTTCTGATCGCCATCGGAATCAATGTGGTGCTTGAACATCTCGGCGTAATCTGATTGGGGTTGCCCGAACCGTTGTTTTTTATATCTTTGCTCCTCATTTACCTTCCATGAACCAGATCAGGGTAACCAAAGAATTCAGATTTGAGTCGGCACATGCATTGATGGGATACGACGGGCCTTGTAAAAATGTTCATGGCCATTCCTATGAATTGTCTGTCACGGTGATTGGCGCTCCGGTTTCTGACCGTAACTCTGCTAAACTCGGGATGGTCATGGATTTCGGCGACCTGAAGAAGATTATTAAAAAGCAGATTGTTGATCCTTTTGATCATGCGCTGCTGCTAAATTCAGATCTGCCCCAGGATGAATTGCAAAAATTCGGCGAACCATTTAATAATATCGTCTCATTACCCTACCAGCCAACCAGCGAAAATTTCCTGCTTGATTTTGCAACGCGAATCAGTGAATTTTTGCCGTCCGGAGTTAAACTGCACAGCCTGCGACTGAGGGAAACAGCAAATTCCTATGCAGAATGGTTTGCTGATGATAATTGAAATTCTTTCAGCTATTGCGCTGTTTTGCTGTTTTTCACCAAATGCACCTCCAAATTTTTATCAGCCCTGTTGATTATGATTACGTTGCATGAGTCTGAATTTTCGCAACGGTCGAACCAGGAGGATATATAACCAGTTGACATTTGAGATTTCCCGTCAGGTACAATATGGAGCAGATATTTTCCTTCTCCAACCTTCGAAAATTGAAAATGACCATAATTGTCTATCACGGATGTATGGTAATGGGTGACAGAATCCCAGGGCAGTGTTTTATCTGTAACCTGGTATAATTCGGCAGACCCATTGCGAAGGCGAATTTCACCGGCATATGCATGACCACGAATCGTATGACGCCTATTAATTTCCTTGTAAACTACTGTAGAAAAAATACTTACAACAATTACGCCTAACGACAAATAGAAGCCGACCGGCACTTTTGTAAAAAAAGAAAAGGCTGAAAAATGGGCCCAGAAACCTGCAGGTTTAGGAACAAGGTGCAATTCCTTTTGCAGATTTTCCCATACCCTGACAGGTGGTTCCTTCTCAAAATCAGAGAATGATGATTTGAACTTATTACCGATGGGATCCTTTTCTTCCATGGTGATTTCTTAGCCGATTTTGTAGTATGTTTCTCTTTCTTTAAGCATTCTCTTCACCATCGCTTTTGCCCGGAAAAGCTGTGATTTTGAGGTGCCTTCTGAAATTCCCAGTAAACTTGCGATCTCATTATGCTGGTAATTCTCAATGACATACATGTTGAAAATTGTACGGTATCCGACCGGAAGGCTTTGGATAATGGCAAGCAATTCATCCTGCGAAATTGCCGACAATGCATCTTCATGGATTGACACATCCTCTTCAATGTGCGACAAGTCAACATACTGTCTGAACTTCAGATTTTTCTTATAATAGTTGATGGCTGCATTTAAAAATATCCGTTCTATCCAACACTCCAGGCTGCCTTCGAATTTAAACTGATTAAGATGACTGAAAAGATGTACAAATCCATTTTGGAGGATATCTTCTGCCTCCCTTTCATTCCCTCCGTACCGCAGGCAAATTCCATTCATTTTGGGTGCAAATCGATGATACAGCTGATATTCTGCAGCAACTTCCTTTTTCAGGCACCGGCGTAGCAAATCGTAATCATCGTCGAACAATGGCTGGCAGAATTTTAGACTTGTAAAAATAGTTAAAAAACATGGTCTAATGTTTTACTAGTTTTTTAACTGTTATCGGCGATCCATCCGATCCGATGATCTTCAATAAATATAATCCGGACTTTAGCGAGGCAACAGGGATGGTAATTAAATTGGAGCCTGCCATGCATTTACGTGTTCCAGACCATACTGAAAGGCCGGTGAGTGTTCTGACATCGAATTTCATGGGAGCGTCTGCTGCAAGGTCAATGTTCAGATTTACTTCATTGATGGCGGGGTTAGGAAACAAATCTCCCGCAACAACGGTTATCAGCGTAACATCAGGAACAGAGGTTACATCATGGTTAAAAACTTCCAGCTGAAGATTGCTGATTACCGGGGTGGCAGAATCAAGCCAGACTGTAGTGAGACGTGAATATTTTCCCGGATATTCAACATACAGATAATAAGTACCATATGGAAGATTGTCAAATTCGAACTGACCTGATTTCCCGGAAACAGTAAACCTGACCGGCGTCAATTGCCCGTCATATAATATGATTTGGGTAAAAGGCATCTCTTCAACACTGTTTTTTGAGTATGCCTTTTGTACTGTACCAGCTAAAACCCCGGGTCCCGACAGAGAATCATTGACAGGTAACAAGTGAATATCAGACACGTAGGCGTTACTATCTGCAAGATTTAGAAAATTCGCCTCTTTCCAGAAAAGAGTTTTGTGATAATAGGAAGGGAAATATTTTGAATAATGCACGGACCACGGAGTCAGCGCAGCCTTGATCAGGTATGATCCACTCAGCATTTTAGGGAATGTATAATACCCATATTGAACAAACTTGCTGATGCCACATGGAATCAGTTTACCCGCATCGATCCTATACAGATAGGCAACCCCGGTGTCACCAGTGGACACTGGATTGTTAATAGGAAAAGCGCCGGCAAACAAATGGCCTCCGATGTTGTAATACTTTGCCGTCGTAACAGTTTGGCAAAGAGTGTCGCTGCATACAATTTCTCCATGCACCTCTTTTTTGATTGCCAGGCAGGCTTCGTGGGGGCCGTCAGTTTGAAAACGATGAACCACATTTCTTGTGTCATACGTTGCTCCATCATCAAAGGTCCAGAGAAACCGGTCGGCATCGCCTGTGGAATTATATATGAAGAAAAAAGTATTCGGAGCCGGGTTTAAAGTGTCGAGTTCCGCCGTAAAGAGGGCATGGCAATCCTCCTGTGGATTAATTTTCACTGTGTCGCATTTGACATCATTGCATGTTGAAACCGAATCAACATTGTATGCAGTCAAACAAACCCTGAATTTTCCTTCAGCGGGAAAAATG
>JAPLDG010000135.1 GCA_026391845.1 Bacteroidota bacterium
GGCTATAAAATCGGCGGTCAGTATTTTTTCGGTTTCACCGGCGAAAAAAACCGTATTGGAAATGTTGTTGATTTTTGAATTTACTTCCGCGTCTGAAATTGCTGCGGCAACGGATTCAATGCCCACAACTTTTCTAACATAAGGGGCGATATAATTTGCAATGGTACCGGTTCCGGTATAAAGATCATAAACAAGTTCATCGCCCTTAAACATAGAAAGTTCGGCGGCAATTCTGTAAAGATTGATAGCCTGAAAGGAGTTGGTCTGAAAGAAGGATGCGGGGCCGATCCGAAATTCGGTTTCTTTGCCACCGGGCCGGAATGGCGGCATTTTTTCAGTAATGTAAGGATCACCTTTAAAGAGGTTGAATTCAAGGTCGTAAATGGTATCATTCTGTTTTGGATTGATCACATAAAAGAGGCTGGTGATCGCAGGAAATTGATCGGCCAGGTAGTGCAGCATGGGCATGAGGTGATCTTCCCTGTTGCGAACCACGAGAATCACCATCAGTCCGCCAGCTTCTGTATTGCGGATGATCAGGTTGCGCAGAAAACCCTGCCATATACGAACATCATAAAAGGTCAGTTCATGATCAAAGGCGTATTTTCTGGCAGCAGTCCGGATGGCATTTGAAGGATCCTTCATGTGAAAGCACTCCTGTATGTCAACGACTTTATCGAAGAATTGAGGGATGTGAAACCCCAGGGCATTGGTGTTGGTTGTTCCGGGTTCCGCATTTCTATCTTCCTCTGTAAGCCATCGGTGGTTGGAAAATGTGAAATCCAGCTTGTTTCGGTAATACCTTGTTTTAGGGGAAGGCAGAATCGGCTGAATGGCCGGATTTTCGATCTTCCCAATTCTGGTGAGGCTCTCAAACACCTGTTTCTGCTTGTAAAACAGCTGTTCCTCGTATTTCATGCTTTGCCAGCGGCAACCACCGCAGAGTCCGAAGTGAGCACAGTGAGGTTCAATTCTTTTGGATGAAAATTGATGGAAATGGATCGCCTTACCTTCGAGATATTTCTTTTTTTTCCGTGTAATCTGAATATCTGCTATATCTCCCGGAACAACAAAAGGCACGAATACGATCTTTTCATTGATTTTACCAACCGCCATTCCTTCGGCACCGGCATCGATAATGGTTACATTTTCGTATATCATGTCAGGCGTTTTCCGGATTATCCTGCATCAGGTATTTTTTTATCAGGGCGAACAGGTCATCTTTCCGGAAAGGTTTTGATAAATAATCATCCATCCCTGCGTCGATGCATTTTTCACGGTCTCCCGGCATTGCAATGGCGGTGAGTGCGATGATGGGGATTCGCTGCCCGGGAAGTTCAATTTTCCGAATTTCTTTCGTTGCCTGAAAACCGTCTTTTTCCGGCATGTGTACATCCATGAAAATAAGGTCCAGTTTGTTGTTTTTAAACTGAGCAATAGCCTCATCTCCATTGATGGCTGAAATCACAGTGACGCCGGTTTTTAGCAGCATGACACTCAATAATTTCATGTTGATACTATTATCCTCTGCGATCAGAATTGTTTTTCCGGGTCCTACTTCAAAAATATTTTCAGTATTGATCATGGTTTGGTTCGATTTTTCATGTGTTTTGGATTTTCCCTCATGTAAAAGTTCAAAAAAGTCCTTCATCTTCACTGGCTTGGTCAGGTACTTTTCGATTCCCAGGTTTTTGCATTTATCAATGATATTATCCTTTTCAACCGATGAATACATGAAGATAACCGGCTTACGGTCGTGGGTGTGCTTTTCTCTGATTTTTTCAGCAACTGCTATACCGTCCATTTCCGGCATGTGCATGTCAACAATCACAAGATCAAAAACACTGTCTGTTTCATTTGCGGTTTTTATTACCTCCAGCGCTTCCTTGCCACTGGTGCAGGTTACCGATTCGATGCCCCAGTAGGTTAGCATGTCTTTCATGATCTTCAGGTTGGTGAAGTTGTCGTCGATCACCAAAACCTTGCTGATATCGGGTTTTGGCGCCTCTAAGGTCATCTCATGGTCGGAAGCAATTGTCAAAGGCAATTCGAAACTGAACGTACTACCTACCCCAAATTTACTTTCAACAATCAGAGAGCCATTCATGATTTCTGTCAGCATCTTGGAAATCGACAATCCCAATCCGGTACCGCCGTATTTTCTGGTTGTTGAATTATCAGCCTGGGTGAACTGATTAAAAATATTTTTCTGGTTGCTTTCCTCGATACCAATGCCTGTATCTTTCACACTGAATAAGATACGAATTTCGTTGCCTGAAGATGTATAGCCAGGTTGTTTTCTGGCTGAGATGAAAATCTCTCCTTTCTCGGTAAATTTAATGGCATTGCTGATAAAGTTCACCAGGATCTGCCTGATGCGCAATGGATCGCCATAAAAAAACTCGGGTAAACCAGGTTCAATTTCACACAATAATTCCAGGTTCTTTTCAAATGCCTTTACTGTGAGGATATCCACACTTTTTTCCAGAACATCGTAAATGTTGAATTCTACATGTTCGATTTCCAGTTTTCCGGCCTCAATTTTTGAAAAATCCAGGATGTTGTTGATGGTATCAAGTAGCAGGTAGGCAGAGGTCTGGATAGATTCGAGGTAATCCCTCTGACTGCTGGAAAGGTTGGTTGTAAGGGCAAGTTCCGTCATCCCGATCACCCCGTTCATCGGGGTCCGGATTTCATGGCTCATGGTGGCAAGAAACTCTGATTTAGCCCTGCTTGCCCTTTCAGCCTCTTCTTTTGCTGTCTGCAATGCCGTTTCAATCAGTTTCCTTTCGGTGATATCAATTAAAATAGCGATTACAGCCGGCTCACCGTCGAAAATAATGTTGTCGCTCCGGATAATGGTATCTTTAACTTCACCTCTTCTTGTGACGGCTTTGATCTCATAATCCCTGACTTGTTCTATCCCTTCCGTACGTTTGCGGAGATTCTCGATGACAGTTGCCTTTGACCCCTCCTCAATAAAATCCATGATATTGCAATCAAGCAACTCTTCAATGGTTGCACCCATCACGGAAAGAGCCGCTTCATTGGCAAAGATGATCTTCCCCATCCGATGGATGATGATGAGATCGGGCAGTTTATGCACCAGATTTGAATAACGCTGATTGCTGTCGAACAGCGCTTTTTCAACCTTCTTGCGCTCTGTGATATCGTCAAAACTCTCAATTCCGCCGATGATATTTCCCTGAGGATCCTTGAGTGAATCAACATTTTTTGATATGTTGATTATTTCACCCGATTTGTTCCGCAGCGTGCATTCACGCGCGAGAACCGGTTTTATAATAGATGGCTCAAAGAGTCCGCAACGTTCGTTGCAGGGAGATTCAGCAAAAGCATGACAGGTGTTGCCTATCATTTCCTGCCTGGAGTATCCTGTAATTTTTTCTGCTTGTTTATTCCAGCTGGTAATCCGCTGATCACAGTCAACCGTAAACAACGCGCTGGGAATTACCTTATATATAAGTTCTGCAAATTCTTTTGCCTCATTTAACGCCTTTTCGGTTTGCTTGCGTTCAGTGATATCTTCTTTAACCGCAATAAAACTGATCAGTTCTCCAGCCTGGTTTTTAATAGGAGCAATGCTGGTCGATTCCCAGAAAAAATCACCGTTTTTCTTTTTATTATAGATCTCACCTTTCCATTCGCTTCCCAACATGATGGTGTCCCATAAATTCTTATAAAATGCATCATCCTGGAATCCTGATTTCAGGAACCTTGGATTTTTCCCTTTGACCTCTGCAAATGTATATCCTGTGAGTTCTGTGAAGCGTTGGTTGGCATATTCAATGTTTCCCTGCAGATTGGTGATGATAATGGTGTTGGCACTCTGTTCAATGGCAGTGGAAAGCTTTTTGATCTGTTCGTCTGCCTTATCTTTTTCGGCAATTTTATTGATCAAGTCGGCTTGTTGGGTATTGAATCTGCGAATCAGCCGGGCGATTTCCCCAAATTCATTATTCTTTTCAAGAATATCCTTGACGAAGCCGATGTTTCCATTTGATAAACTTTTGGTAATCTGCTTGAGGGGAGTTGAAATCCATCGGTTTATCCAATAAAAAAAGACGAGACAAACCAATATAAGGACCAGCGAACCGGCAAAGGCGAAATAACCCAGGGTATTTAATTCATTGACAAGGTTATTTGTGCGCTGAAACTTAATAAAACCAATTCTTGTGCCGTCAATTCCAATTAAATCCTGATAAATAACTTCGATATCCTGTTTTGGCTGGAATGCTGCGGCTGTATCATGCGGATGAATTTCAAGTATAAAACCGGTGGCTTTTTCAATTTCTTCATGGTAAGCTCTATTCCAGGTTTTTGCGGCAACCAGATAGGCATTTGGATTTGTGCGTCGTTCAATATCAAAAGTCGGGACGATGGTAGCCCCAAATATTTCATATAAAATCCCATTTTGAAACATGAAAATGCTCCAGGAATTTTTTGCTGAAAAAAGGGCTTTTACCTGATGCGGGACAAACGAAAATACCCGGCCGGTAGAGTCGCTGACCGAGGAAATCGGTATCCCGTCCAGTCCGAAAGTTCCCAGGTAACTCATGTTGAAGGTTGTGAGAATCGGAGGCAGATTATTATTTGCCCAAAGAGTATCTTTGGATCTGACATGTAAAACCATATCGTCCCACGCTCCGTTGTCTTTCACCGGTTTTAAGAAACCTTCCATTTTGAACTCGAGAACAGTCCGGATTACCTGCTCATCGCTGCTTTGCTTTGACTCTACATATAATCTCTGCTCCTCTGCCCGGATGTAAAAATAGCCCAGCGCAAACAATACAAAAAAACCTAGAAGGGCGACAAACAGCAAAATAATTTTGGTATTGGTTTTCATAGGCCACGGCTTTGGTGAACAATATTAATCAATTTTATTATCCTGACCACAGAATAAGTAACAAAAATAACTACAGTTAAAAACAGCTGAAATATTTGTAATACGGCAACAATAATTATATTTGTTCAGAATTTCTAACAATAAATACGACTGTTATGATCGATTGGGATAAATTTAACGAGTATCTGGGATCCTACGATACCAAATTTATTGTGACAGAACTCATTGGAGATTTTCTGATCAGCGGACCCGAGCGTGTTTCAGCCATTGGAAAAAATGTGGAAGAGATGGATTTCCCCGGACTGGATTTCAATGCGCACTCCCTGAAATCAAATTGCGCTTACTTTGGCGATACTGAATCGGCAGAACTTGCATTTAAACTTGAATTAATGGGTAAAAATCAGTCGGACGACGATATGAAAGGGGTTTACAGACAACTGGCCGCTTCCGTAGATAATCTTATTCAAGAACTGAAACAATACAAAAAGCAGCACCCTTGCTGAAATTGCGGATGAAACAGTAAATTATTCCCCCCTGAATTTTAAAAATCTTCCTGAATAAACCTCTTGCCCGATCCGGAGAATGAAGAGGTATATTCCGTCGGGAAGATCGGCGACATGGATGTTTTTTACATGATTTCCGGAACCAAGAATTCCCCAATTGCACTGGTCTATCTGAGTTCCATGAAGGTTATAAAGGTGCAGCAGAATACCTGATGGTTCCTTAACCTGAAACCGGAGCGATATGCTTTCCTTTGCAGGGTTCGGATAGAGGTCAACCTGGGTATCCTGGTGCGATGGATTGTCAATTATACCAAGATAGGCAGGATTGTATTCGTGGGCGCCGATATCATAACCATCTCCGTAGGGTCTTGGGTGTCGGTAAAAATCGAAGGTAATCCCTCTGTTTGCATTGCTGCCTGCATCAATCATTGGAGACCCGGGTTGGAGGGAGTAATTAGTGGATGAAAAACCGGCGCTGTCGGGGGTTCTTGCGAAGTAGTTGTTCTGCAAAGTCAGATCTGATGACGCATTCGGTATCATCACATAGGCGTCTTTTCCTTCAAAACTGGTATTTCCATGCTCATAATATTCAAAATTGCCAGGGTTGATAATTGCATTCGAAGCCACGAGGTTATTCCTGCTCAGGGTACTTGAAAACCGGATTCCGTCGGATTTGGGGTTGATGATATCGTTAAACAGGATGTAAAAAGATGAATCAGGGTTAACCGAAACATCCGTTACATAGATTCCATACTTCATTTCCAGGGAATCAAGCGGCTTGAAAGATTTTCCGGCATTCACAATGATATTGTTGAATATGCGGTAACCTCCCAAACCGTGACTTTCAATGCCAATCCCTTTGCCATCGGCAATGTAGTTGTTGTAACAATCACATTTTGAACCACCTCCAAGCAGAATTCCAGACATTTGACCATAGTGCTCATCCTGACTGTCGTTGAGAATCAGGTTGTTATAAATCTGGCAATTGACTGAGGCTGAACTTACCTGGATGCCATCCCACCCGGAGGCCTTGATGATGTTGTTATAAACCCGTACTCCATTGAGCAGACTTGGCATGAGGAGCGTATCTTTCCCGCTGCAATTCACCGTCTGGCCAAAGAATTTGGAACTTCCGATGTACATGGCTTCATTGCCTGTATTGGTGATATAACAATCATGGATGGAGGTGTTAAACTGCGTGAACTTTTCCCTTGTGGAGATAAATGAACAATCGGGATCGGTTTTTGCGTACAATCCGGCAATGGGTACATCGTTGATGTACAGATGATCAATTTCATAATCGGAACTTTGCTGCCCGATTCCCAATCCCGTTCCACCTTTTACGTAGTTGATGGTAAATCCATAAAACAGGTTTGGATCGCCGGTACCGGTCAAACGGAAATAGCGGCAGTTGCCGATGGAAATGGCGTAATAATGGTCTGTGTTAAAAATAACTGCACCTGATTTGTTGGAAAAGATAACAGGAGTTTCCGGTGAACCCACAAAGTTGCTAATGGCAAGGTATTTAC
>JAPLDG010000295.1 GCA_026391845.1 Bacteroidota bacterium
AATCTGTTTTTGCTTCTTCCCGTTCAGGTTCGACCAGCTTCCATTCAGCCCGATGTTGAATATTCCGAAATCTTTGGAAAGGGCAAGCGAAACCACCCAGTTGCTGAACGAAGTATCTTTTGTATTCCAGGTATAGGAAACCGATGGATATTTGAAGAGGTGGTAGGTGTTGTCGATATATGAGTAGTATGCGGTGTCGCTGACACTATCGGTCACGGTTGACTTGATCAACGGATTGCTGAGATGAAGCAGATGAACGGCCGGCTCGATTTTTATTCCACCGGGGAGAACAGCAGAGGCTTTGAAGTATCCTTCCTGCTGGATAACATTGTATTTGAATGCAGTATCATGAATTTTCCATGGAAATGAATAGAAATAGTCCTTGCTGAATACCTGGCTGGAAGTCGAATCAAGGAGCGCCTCTGCGTGGCCGTATTGAATGTATTTTGTTTTCGAGAAATTGAGATAGTTGTAGGCAAAGGTGAAACTCACCCTGTTTGAAATCTTCAGCTTAAGCCCGAGATTGCTGTAAAAGCTGTTGCCATAAAGGTCTTGTTCCCCGTAAATGCTGTCATTCCCCATCAGGTTCGCGAGGTTATCCGGCTTGGTGTCGCTGCACAGGGTATAACCTCCTTCTGCATGCACTTCGCCGGGACTAACCCCTGGCTTATCCTTGGGTTCAAGCCCGGGGATAGACGCCGCCTCTTCAACCCTGTTCGAATAGAGGTAGGCGTAATAAAGATAGCTTGCAATGACCGGATCATCCGAGTTGAACTGCCTGGCTTTTTTCAGATGGGTTGCTGCAGGAAAATAAGCTGCTTTTTCAAAATAGGCGATGCCCATCCGAACCCGAAGGTAGTAGTAATCAATATCCTGCCGCAAGGCCTGCTTGCCGACGAGGATCACGCTATCCCATTTTTTATCCAGGTAACAGCGGTAAGTCACTAAATAGACTGTTGCAAAATCTAGCTTATCAGAAGCCATCACCGAAACGCCGGTGAGGGAGGCCATCAGACTCAGGAAAAAAAACAGGGTGATTTTCATCTGCCTCGAATCAGTTTGACTTCGGTTTCTTTTTCATTTTCGTGGATCGCAAATCGTTCGAGACCGTCGGCCCCGACAAACAGATCACACCCCATTCTCTTAATTTCGTGCCTGCCGATTCTGGCCGAAACCTCCGACCGCAGCCGGATGTTGGTCTGCATCAGTGCATCATCCATTCCCAGGTATCGTAGACTGTATTCCGACCGTGTAAAAAGCACGAAAGGGGCCACAAAATCCTGTATCAGCCCGGCCACGCGGTTGTTGAACGTGTTCACCGGATACTGGTCTTTCACCAGGAGATTGTGGTAATAACCCATCATCACTTTATATGCCCCGAGGAAGAACTTGTGGAGGAGCGAGGTCCGGTCGCCTTCGAAATGGGTAAAGTAATGAATGTCGCCATCGTTTCGAAACCAGGCCCTCGATTTTGTCTTCTCACAATAGATAAAGGTCAGGTTCACCGCATCGACCTGAACTTCCCAGTCAACCTCGTATTCTGTGTCGCCATCCGGCTTTACGTGGAGTAGAAATTTTTGACCTGGAATAAAATGAAATGCCTTTTCAAGGGATTTGTTTTTGCTGATATTTGACACCAATACCTGGTTCTCAGGCGATTCGTATGATCTCAGGTCAAAAACACCGCTTTTATGCCGGATGAAATGGCTGATCGGATAGTCGATCGTGCTTGAACCAATATACGGTGTTCCCTGGAGCTGAAAGTGAATGTGCGGCACCGGAGAGCGTCCTGAATTGCCGCAGGCTGCTACTACCTGGCCTTTTTTAACCGTGTCGCCGACTGCAACCTTGAAACTCCCTTTTTTCAGATGTGACAATTTGGAAAAAAGCTGATCGCCATGGCGCAGAATAAGGGTGTTTCCCCAGTTGTGTTCAAGGTCTAACATACCAATTTCGTTCTCTTCAACTTCATCAACAATTTCTTCAACATAACCATCTGCAGGGGCGATGACCGGTTTGCTGTATGCATAATAATGATCACAGCTGCTGCCATCTTCTGAATAGCTGAGCCCGTCCTCATCCATTACCTCGAAGTCCCAGGCATGCCGCCAGTCGCCCTGGTGCGTGAATTTGCCATCATGGCTTTGCGTTACCTTCCACTCACCCCAGAACGGCAGGATAAAGGGGAAATAGAGTGACTTTCCGAAACGTGCCTTGTAGTTTACATGCGAGTAAAGGTTTTTCTCCGGAGAAAATTGCTGGTATGATACCAGCTCAGGTTTGTCGAAAAAGCGTTCACGGAACTTCAATGCATAGAGGAATATCAGCACAACCATATTGAAAGGAAGAGAATAGACCGAAAGCTGGAAGATGGCGAAAATTGCCTGGGTGCTGGTGAGAATGATCGAAATAACAGGGGTAAGCAGGATGACCCACAAGAAGGACCATCTCGACGGGATGATGAAAAAACCGCCGACCGCAATGGCCGTGAGAATGAAATTGAACCCGATGAAGCTGTAACTGAGCTCATGGATATCTGCTCCGATGAACTTGTAATATACGTAAGCGGAAAAGAAACCCACGAGAGACAAGATGAAGGCAATGCGGGAATAGATCAGCAAACCCAAGGCTATCAAAATTCCGGCAAAAAGGTGGTATTGGAAAAAGATAGCTCCCAATGAGGTGAAATAGATCCTCACCGATTCATGGATTCCCAGGTCGGTGAGCCAGTTGTAAGAAGCCACCATGTGCTGTCCGCCCAACTGGAACATCTCGTTGGTCATGTAAATACCTCTTTCGCTCACGTGAAGCGCGGAAAACTGACGCGTGGCAAGACTTACCAGCCATGTCCCCAATAAAAAAGAGAGGCTCAGAAAGGGTAATCCATATTTCCCGATCACCCCTTCGAGCCAGAGTGTGAGGAAAAGGGTGAGGAGTGGTGCAAAAAAAAGGATAATGAAAAACTCCGTTCCGGGCTGATAATAAACGCCAAGCCCAAGCCCTACCAGTAAACTGTTGAATCCGTAATACCCTTTTGTAATATAGATACGGTTGAACCCGATGAGATAGGCCAGGATGTTGGTGACCATGACGGCAATCACCCCGCTCACTCCCGCCCAGAAATCAAAAAACGACACCCCGATCAAGATCAGAGAAAATACCCTGCTGTTCGAGAAAAAGATCTGGGTATAGCTGTTCAACACGCTCGAAAGGAACGATGGAAAAGTATATTTAAGATTTTTTATCGTCAAAATGATTTACTTGTTAAGCTTCGACAGATGAGCTGGCAACTGCTCCATGCTGTTCATATTGTCGAGTGTTTCCCTGAGCCGGATCACGTGAGGCTTTTCTTCCGTATCGATAAGCACTACATGGGGCCGCAGGGCAATAAACTGCATCCACTGGGTCATGTTGTAGGCGCCTACGCTGTGAATAACCACCTGATCGCCCCGGTTGAGCAAAGGCAGATTGGTGCTTTCACGTATCACATCAATGTTCATGCACAACGGTCCGTAAACGCAGGTATCTTCTGTGTATTGTGTGAACGATTGTGCAGGTGTGATCTTGTGGTCATACCAGAACGAGGTGAACAGGATATTGACCCCGATATCAAGGATCGTATTGCGGCGCCCGGTGCTTGAGCGCTTGTTGGAAATCACGGATCCGAGGAGGTAGCCGGCTTCGTCAATCAAAGCGCGCCCGGTTTCAAGGATAAGCAGCGGAAGTTTGTCCTGCTTGAAATTGCTGTTGAGCAATGCCGTGGAAATGGCTTCCGCAAAATCATCGAACGACGGGTTGGTGTCGGAACCGGGAAGGTAAGATCCCTTCAGGGTGTTCTTGGATGCGAATCCTCCGCCCAGGTCGATGTATTTGATCTCGTGATTGAATTTATGTTCCACAGAAAGAGCGAGTTCCGCCAGTTTTGTTGCTGCAATCCCATATGCAAAGGGAGAAAGCATGAAAGTGCCTATGTGACAATGCAGCCCCACCAGCTCCATCTTGCCCGAATGCATGATCTTGTTGATCGCATCCCAGGCCTGGCCATTTTCATAGTTGAAGCCAAACCTGTCCCACATGGGATATACACCCGTATCCATGTTTACCCTGATGGCAACTCTCGGACGTGATTTTAATTTTTCGGCCAATTCTGTAATGGTATAGAGTTCATCCAGGTGGTCGATGTGGATCAGGGAGTCGTGCTGAATGGCTTTGGTGAGGTCTTCTTCGCTCTTTTCAGGACCGTTGAAGATAATTTTTTTACCATCTACGCCCAGCCCGAGCGCCTTGTCATATTCAAATCCTGAAACCACTTCGGCCCATGAGCCCTCCTGATGAAAAATAGTACAGATGGCATTGAGATAATTGGTTTTATATGACCAGGCGAACTGCACTTTCGGATAGCGGGTTTCGAATGCTTTCCTCGCTTTTTTGATCGTGTTTCGGATCGTTTTCTCAGAAATGACAAAAAGAGGGGAACCATACTCCTTGATCAAAGATTTTACCGACAAACCGTCGATGTGGGTCATGGGTTCATACTCAGTTCTTGTTCCGAATTTGTTCGGCATGCCGGTTTCAAGCTTTTTAATAACCGGGCGTTCATATCTTATTTTGCTCATATCTCAATCTTGTTAATATAATTTTTTATTGTCTCCATTGCCTGCATTGCTTTCATTGCTTTCATTGCCTGCATTGCATTCATTGTTTTCATTGTTTTCATTGTTTTCATTGATCGTTATAGCTCCCCGTAAATGCTGATCTGCTCAAATTCCTCCCGGTCAACGATCATATCCCAGGCATAGCGGATAAACATTTTTCCCACATCATAGCTGGAAAAGGGGATTACTTTTTCGCCCATTGCCAGGTTGACCAGCGCTTCGGGGATGTTTTGCCCGACGCCAACGGCGAGGTATATCCATGCCGGTAACCTTGGGTTGATCTCCAGCAGGTATAGCTCACCATCCTTGTTTTTCATCAACTCAAGTTCAAAACCACCCCGCCATTTGGTCGTCCTGAGAAATTTCCGGGTCATTTCCAGCATCTTTTCATCCGAGATGGTAATACCGCCCCATGCCTTGCCTTTATCTGTGATGTACTGTTTGCGCATCGGAACTGCCGCCATGGTGTTGCCTTTCCCGTCGCCAAGCCCTGTTACGTTGAATTCAGTGCCATGTAGGCGATTGAAGCATCGTAAAATTTTCCCTTTACAATCATGGGAAAGGAAAATTCCGAGGGAAGGCTGTGCACGGTATTCAGATCGTAGATCACCTTGCTGTGAGGCACGCTGATGCCATATTTTTTACCGAAATCATTGAGATTTACTTTATGGCGCTCTTCAAACTGGAAAAGGGTTGGCAGGAACATGTGAATGCCCATGGCCCTTAGTTTCGGCTCCAGCTTGATAAACGGATAGAGTTCGGCATCGAAGTTCGGGATGATCACATCGAGCTTCTCTTTCTCATGGATATATTCTATCCTGGCAAGCAAAGTTTCGATTCCGGCGGTGGGGTAAGGTATAGAGTAAGTACGGTCAACAATATCGTGCATGTAAATCCCGGGTTCGAGCGATTCGTATGAAAGTCCGATGATGCCGACATCGAACGAGGTTGCTTCGCGCAGCGCCCTGATCACCGATACCCCGGGTCCCGGTGAATCGATGGCGTTCAGCCCTGTAACGCCGATGTTAAGCTTTCGTTTCTTCATATCTTTCAATGAGATTGTGATGGTAAAGGATTCCGATAAAATCGTGATAATCTTTCTCAAAGGTGGCTTTATCGGTTGAATATTTCTCCAGAATATCATGGTTGATCTGGTCGGCGGTCTTCTCTTCCCGGATGAGAGTTATAATTTCAACCCCGATCGGGTTCACGGAAAAGGATTCTCCGGTTACAGGGTTGAAAAGCAGCCCGGCTTCACTTATAGCAACATTTTTTCGTAGTTTCATAGGTCATTGGGTGTTTTGGTTAAAGATTCAGCTTCGCGTGTTTCTGTCATGATGCAATATTACATTAGATAATCTGTCAGGGCGTTACGAAATTTTATAAAGTATGTATAAAATTTTATAATTAAGCCTGCTCCAAAAATTCAAAATATCAATAAAATGGTATTCGCCCTGACATCTGACGCTTCTTAATTTTAGTGCGTTGACATTATCCAAGCTAGGACGAATGACGAAGTATGAAGTACAAACGAAAGTGGGAAGGACAAAGTTCGAAGGACGAACAACAGCCAGCTAATCCCACACTTTGTCCTTCGTCATTCGTACCTCGTACTTCGTGTTGTTGTACCACACTAAATGTTAGAAGGCAGGAATAATTATTATCCGTAAAGAATCCTGTCAAGGCCTGAACGGCTGCCCTCCGGGGTTACTTTATATTCCGTGACCGAAATGCCGATCACCGATTTGAATTGTGTTGAAAGATATTGAACACTGCTATAGCCCATTATATAGGCGATTTCACTGAGGGTGAGTTCACCGTATTCGATCAGCTCCTTCACCTTCTCTATTTTATGGAGGATGGTGAATTTTTCAAGAGTAGTGTTTTCATGTTTCGAAAAAAGCGTTGAAATATAGGGGTATGACATGCCGAAACGTTCAACCAGGTAGTCGGAATTACGTACCATGGCATTGTATGTGGAATTGTGTACCAGATCGATCACCGCCTGTTTGATCTCCTCCACCAGCAGTTTTTCCTTGTCATTGATAATCTCAAATCCATAACCCTCCAGGATTGCTTCCACCTTTTTCCAGGAAAATTTCTTCGGGTCAAGCGACAGGACAATGGTTCCCAGTTTAATGTCATGAATTTCAACACCATCCAGAGAAAATTCTTTGCGCAACAGATGGATACAACAACTGCTTGTCATGTTTTTAACATGATAGGTGCGCAAAGGGAATGTTGTTTTTTTCTTCATCGGCATTGTTCACACCAGATCATAGCGATACGAATCCTGGCGGATAAAGATAAATAATAAAATCGTAAATGCCCATAAAGATGAACCTCCGTAGCTGATAAAAGGCAATGGAATACCAATTACCGGCACCAGTCCCAGTGTCATCCCGATATTGATGGCAAAGTGAAAGAAGAGGATAGACGCAACACCATATCCGTAAAATCGGCTGAATCGCGATCGCTGTCGCTCAGCCATCAGGATGAGGCGAATGAACAGACCGAGATAGAGGATCAGCAATACCGATGATCCGAGGAAACCCCACTCTTCGCCTACGGTGCAAAAAATGAAGTCGGTACTCTGTTCAGGTACGAAGTTGTATTTTGTTTGTGTTCCCTGCAGGAATCCTTTGCCGAATATCCTGCCTGAACCGATGGCGATGAGCGACTGATTCACATTGTACCCGGCTCCTTTGAGATCTACGTCCTGACCAAGCAGCACATGGATGCGGTTGCGCTGGTGCGGCTCAAGGATGTGGTTTACGCTGTAGTCCACGGAGAATATGAATCCGGCAGAACCAACAAATATCGCAATGATCAGGATGGTGCTGCGGATTTTTCGGCTACTGAAGAAATAAAAAAGGCCGGCTGTCAGAAGTAAAACACCCACCAGGATGAGTTTGGGCACGAGCAGCGCCAGGATGCCCAGCACAGGCAATACGATGAAGGCAAGGGGAATGAATCCGGTTAACCCGGCGCGGTAGAGTACGATGACCAGGGCCAGGAAAACAATGGCAGAACCGGTATCATGCTGCAGAAAGACAACGCCGTGGCCATCTTGGCAAATTCCGCCGGTTGTATGCCGAATCCGCCAATGGCGAACCATCCCTTTGAACCGGCCACCTCACGCCCCGAAAAGATGACAATTATGAGCATGAACAGGAAGAACCCGTAAATAAACCAGGCAAACTGTGAAAAAAACTTCGGGTCGATGATCAGAATTCCCATGGCCAGCAACATGGCTGCAATGATAAAGATCATCTGCTTGCCGTATTTCTGGGTCAGGTCGGCGATGTGGTTGTGGGTTTCGTTGTAAACCGCGGCATAGATGTTAAGCCAGCCGATGAAGACCAGCGCCAGGTAGAGTCCAACAACTACCCAGTCAATCCGGTAAAATATTCCCTTGTCCTCTCTCACTTTCAGGTTGTTTTCCGTTGATAAGGTTTCCGTTGATCATGCTCTCTTCCAAATCCTTGCGTTTAACCTTGCGGTTCAGGTATTTTTCAATCATCAGGCTGGCGATGGGGGCAGCCCAGGCAGCGCCATAGCCTGCATTTTCAACCACCACCGAAATGGCAATCTTCGTGTTTTGAACCGGGGCAAACGCAATAAAGATCGAATGGTTCTTCCCGTGAGGGTTCTGGGCAGTGCCGGTTTTGCCGCACATGGTTATGCTGTCGATTTTCGCAATCGTGCCGGTACCCCCGGTTACAACATTGGCCATCCCTTCAATTACCACATCGAAGTACCGCTGATCGACAAGCACTTTGTGTCTAGTGCTGTAAGCCTCGTTCAGACTGTCTTTTCTCCCGATGGCCCGGATGATGTGCGGAGTATAGAACCATCCGCGGTTTGAAATGAGGGCCGACATGTTGGCGAGCTGAACGGGGGTGATGCCAATTTCACCCTGACCGATGGCCAGTGAAATGATGGTCATCGAACGCCAGCGGTTTTTGCCATGATACTTGTCGTAGTAAGAAGGTGTGGGAATGTTCCCGTTCAGTTCGCCAGGGATATCGATCCCCAGCTTTTTGCCGAAACCGAAGCTCATGACCTCTTTGCGCCAGTTTTCATAGGCCTGACGGGTGTTGAGGTATGATTTTTTGTCGATGATCGATTTGAAAACCCTGCAGAAATAGGCATTACACGAAATCTGAATGGCGCCAATCAGGTCGAGGGGAGAGGGGTGTGGATGGCAGCCTACCTTTTTACCGTTGCCAAGCGGAAATCCTCCCTGGCACCCATAACGTGTGTCGGGGAAAAGCACCCCCTCCTGCTGACCTACCAGCGCATCCACCAGCTTGAAGGTCGATCCCGGGGGATACATGGCCATCAGCGCGCGGTTGAATAACGGCACAAACACCGTATCCTGCAGCAGTTTGGTGTAATTTTTTTTCCGGATGTTACCGGCCAGCAGGTTCGGATCGTACGACGGACTTGTCACAATACAAAGAATTTCACCTGTTTGTGGTTCAATCGCCACAATGCTGCCCTTCTTGTTGGTCATCAGCAGCTCGCCGTATTCCTGCAACTCCGCATCGAGGGAGGAATAGAGGTCGGTTCCTGCAACCGAAGTCGTATCGTATCTTCCTTCGCGGAAACTCCCTTTGTCGCGGTTCAGCACATCGAATACCCGAATCTTCATGCCCTTCTTTCCCCGCAGGATTTCCTCATAAGATTTCTCAATGCCGTTGATGCCGATGTAGTCGCCCGAGCGGTAGTAGGAATTCTTCTCAATCACATCAGGCCCTGCTTCCCCGATGTACCCGAAGGCATGCGCCGCTACCGGATAGGTGTATTTCCGTAAAGTTCGGGGCTGTACATAAAATCCAGGGAAAAGAAAAAGCTTTTCTTCGAGGAATCCGTAACTATCCCGTGTTATCTGAGCTTCAAAAATAGAAGGTCGGAAAGGCGAATAATTCCTGGCTTTCTGCAACCGGTTGATAAACTCTGCTTTATCAATGCCGATCAGGTGGCATAGCGCCATGGTATCCGGGTTTTTTACCTGACGGGGAATGACCATCAGGTCGTAAGCAGCTTCATTGTAAACAAGCAACTTGCCGTTGCGGTCAAAAACCAGTCCCCGGGCAGGATACTGTGTAACATACCGCAGCACATTGTTGTTTGCCGAAAGGATGTATTTGTCAACCATGATCTGCACATAAAACAGCCGTGCCAGGTAGAAAAGGCCGATCAGCAGGAAAAACCCGATGATGATGAATTTCCGGTCAGCGTAAATTCGCTCCATCTGCCCCTATCGCCTCCTCAGAATGATGGGTGGCGTGGAATCCACATTGCTTTTATTCAATGCCCGGTCGTAGATGAAAAATTTGAATTTTACCGTGTCGTACACAGGCATGGGATTTAATACCAGCGTGTCGACGATAATCCCTTTGATGGCTTTGTTGTGATCGTCGGGGGTAAGATACGGGATTCGTGCATGATAAGGGGGGTCAAGCTCAACTTTGGTAAATATACCATGTTGCTTTTCGTAATAGTCGATGTAATAATTGTAATAATAGATGCTGCCGGTATCGAAAGGAGGCCATTTTTGGTTGGAAAGCAGGCCGATATCGCCGTCGCCGTCTTTGAACGAAATCGTCAGAAAGCCTCGTGTGGCATAGATACCCGATTCGAATTGAACCGTAAAGGACTGGAAAGCTATTTGCGGAATATCGGGATAGACCTCCTTTTTCATGCACGATGAAAGCATCAGCACGCATGCAGTCAGCAGGGCGATCCGGCCATTGCGAAAACCATGAAAGTTGCGATAAAACATCATGAAAGGGTCGGGGTTAATTCAGTACCTTTGTGGCTGTAAAAGTACGAAAAAAGGTGGAAAAAATATTTGAAATTACTTCGGAGCATGAGTTCACGGTTCATGCTTTGGACTTGTTCCGTTACCAATACAGCCATAACGAAGTATATCGGGCATTCGTGGATGCACGGAAAATTGTTGTAGAAAATATCATCCGGGAGGAAGATATCCCTTTTCTTCCCATTGAATTCTTCAAAACGAAGGATGTGGTTTGCGGAAATGTTCCTCCACAGGCTGTTTTCCGCAGCAGCGGTACCACCGGGATGGTACGGAGCCGACACCTGGTAACCGACCTCAACCTTTACCGCCGCTCATTCATCAAAGGGTTTGAACTGATGTATGGCGACCCTCAGGATGTTCAGTTCCTGGCGCTTACGCCAACACCCGAACAAGCTCCCGATTCCTCCCTGGTCTATATGATTCAGAAACTGATGGATTTAAGCAGCAGTCCTGAAAATGGGTTTTTCCTGGCCAGCCATTCGGGATTAAGCGCTCGTTTGCGGCAACGGCGGGCACGAAATAAAAAAGTGGTGTTGATCGGTCTGACTTATGCGCTGGTGGATTTTGCCAATAATTATCCCGGTGATTACTCGCCGCTCATTGTCATCGAAACCGGCGGGATGAAAGGTCATCGCACAGAAATCACCCGCGAAGAGCTTCATTCACTGCTTTGCCCTGCCTTCGGGGTGGAGCAGATCCACTCTGAGTACGGCATGACCGAGTTGTTGTCACAGGCATGGTCTCAGGGCGAAGGGCGATTCAATACACCTCCCTGGATGAAGGTGATGATCCGGGATACCAATGACCCGCTGAGTTATGTGGGGCCGGGCGAAACCGGGGGTATCAATATCATCGACCTTGCCAACCGGGACTCGTGCAGCTTTATTGCCACCCAGGATCTTGGCCGCATGCACTTCGACGGACAATTTGAAGTGCTGGGCCGGTTTGAAGCATCCGATGCACGGGGATGCAGCTTGCTGATTTAATTGATAATGAGCAATGAGCAATAGTCAGCCCAACAACCCGCTGCATGGCAAAACACTGGAGATGATCCTCAATCACCTGCTGACGCTTTACAGATGGGAAGATCTCTACAAACTGATCAAAATCAATTGTTTTCACGAAAACCCAAGCATTAAGTCAAGTTTGACGTTTTTGCGGAAAACTCCCTGGGCACGTAAAAAAGTGGAAGAATTGTACCTTCAGCACCAGGATTTGTTCCCGCTACTATAACATCAGATCCGGCGCCCTGCCGATAATCTCTGGCCCATCGTTTTTCGGAGAGTTCACCAATGTTGAAACCGGCCATGCTTCCATCATCTCTGCAGGATAGGGTTTCAGCAGGTCAGCCAGAGAGGAGGATTCCATTTGTGATGAGATCCAACGCTGCTCATCCTCCCGGTGGAGGATTACCGGCATCCTGTCATGGATAGGCTCCATCAGTTTATTGGGACTCGTGGTAATGATGGTGAATGAATGCATGATTTCCCCTTCCCCTGATACCCATCGATCCCATAATCCGGCAAAACAAAAGGGATCGCCGTTTTTCATCCCGATATGAAATGGCCTGGAGATATTGCGGGCAATGTCTTTGTGATGATCCCTTTTCCATTCATAAAAGCCGGTAGCAGGCACAAGGCACCGGCGGTTGCGGAATGCATTTTTAAACGAGGGTTTTTCAGCAAGCGTCTCCGCCCGTGCATTGATCAGTTTGCTGCCACCAGCTGGATCTTTTGACCAGGATGGGATGAGCCCCCAGCGAAAAAACTTCAGTGTATCAGGGGCATCATTGGCGATCACTGCCAGGTTTTGAGTGGGGGAGCAGTTGTACCGGGCTTTGTAGATGGCTGTGCGGACCCTGATTCCAAACCGTTCCAGGATCAGGGCATCTTCCATGGCAAATGAATACCGTCCACACATAGGAATGTTTATTAACGAATCATACGAATCAAGTGTTGAATTTTAAACCCCGAAGGGGTGACATTTTTATAGAATTAGGCTATGCAAATCATCAGAAACCACGAAGTGGTGACATTATAATGCCATGCCTTCGGCATTTGGGGTGGTTTGTGACATAAATTTGCTATAAAAATATCATGCCTTCGGCATTTGATTAAAATAAATTTCAACCCTTGATTTACATGAATCATCCAAAACTGCCCTCTGCCAACTGCCAACTGCCACTGCAAACTTGTTTAATCCGGTTGAGTGTATGAGCAGTGGAGGATTCGGACGTCGGTCAGAATCCACCGCGGCTAAGACACAAGCGTGCAAGGGTGCTAAACCTTTAACTATCGGCCGCCATTGCTTATATACTGTGCTGGCAACTTGCAATTTATTGATGATTGTCTTTAACAATTGAAAAATAGCCTTTGCCATCATTACCCAATTGTATCCTACTGTTATCAGTAATTGTGCCTTTACTATCTAATACCAACATATTTATAAAATCTGCTAACTTTATTGAAACCGAATCTGATTGGAAAATCGCAATATGATTATTTTGGATGTATGGATCTCCGTAAAATAAGTCAATAGTGACGTTTCCAATATTTTTTATACTTATCCTACTTGTATCATATATACTATAGACTCTTATAAAACCTAAACCTCCTAAGTTTGATGATACAGAGCCTTTAGGAGTCGTCAAATTTATTTTATCTGAACCTTCATATAATTCAATATCCATCACTTGTGCATTTACTGTAATATTGAAACTATTATTTATATCAATTGTGTCCCCATTATTTATTGTTTGTCCAGTGATATTTAAAACTGAAGTATTAATCCCCATGGGTAATAACTCACTGTAGCCGACTCCATTTAGATTTGTACCATGTGTTATACCAAATGTGAGTATTGGAATAATACCTGAATTTTCCACATTGGTTATTAATGTACCTGCTGATAATTGATTTATTTGCGAAGGATTAATTGCAAAATGACTATTATCAGTAGATAAAGCAATGTTAAAGATAGGTTCATCACCACCGTTCACTAATAAAAAGTAAAATTCTTTACTTGCTTTTAAATCTCCAAAATCAAAGCTTGAACTTGAAACATTTTTTGTAGATTTTAAAGAGGAACTTTCACTATTGTTAAGTTCTGCAAGAACAAAATAACCAGGAGTTCTTTTTTTAATATTATCATTATCCTTATTGCAGGATGATAGTGTGAAAATTAAAAAAATAATTTGTGCTAAATACGTAAGTGTTTTCATTTTTTATGTAATTTAGTGGTTAATTCTTTATGCTTGTTGCCAACTTTCCCGCAACCACAATAACAATCTCCCCTTTTACGGTTTTCTTTTCAAAATATGCAATCAGCTCTTTCAACGTACCACGAACATTCTCCTCAAAAATCTTGGTGAGCTCGCGGGAAACGCAGGCATAACGATCTTCTCCGAAATACCCGGTAAACTGGATCAGCGCCTTGACCAGCCGGTGGGGCGATTCATAAAAGATCATGGTTCTCTCTTCGCTGGCCAGTATTGTGAGCTGTGTATGCCGTCCTTTTTTATGGGGGAGGAACCCTTCGAAAACGAAATGGTCGGCCGCAATTCCCGAGTTGACAAGGGCAGGAACGAAAGCGGTCGGGCCGGGCAGGCACTCCACACGCAGCCCTGCCTGGATGCAGGAACGCACCAGCAGGTAACCCGGGTCGGAAATGGCAGGTGTGCCGGCATCGCTGATCAACGCACAGACTGCACCCTCATTCAGGCGCTCGAGGACGTTTTGGATCGTTTTGTGTTCGTTGAAAAGATGGTGTGGCACCAACTTTTTTTCTATGCCATAATGTTTGAGCAGGTTTCCTGATGTACGGGTGTCTTCTGCCAGGATAAAATCAACCTCTTTGAGGATACGCAGTGCACGAAGTGTGATATCTTCCAGGTTCCCGATTGGCGTGGGTACGATATATAGTTGGGTCGTGCTCTTTATTGATTGTTTAGCCATTTCGCCTCCTCTCTCACGTCAGGCGTTCATAACAAGTTTAAATCCGATCCCGTGAACATTCAGTAACTCCACCCGGGGATCATCCTTCAGATATTTACGCAGTTTCACGATGTAAACATCCATGCTGCGGGCATTGAAATAGCTGTCGGCATTCCAGATCTCCTTCAGCGCGGTGTGGCGGTCGAGAACATCATTGGCATGCGTACAAAGCAACTTCAGCAATCCGGCCTCCTTGGAGGTTAGCTTTTGTTCGTTGTTCTTGCCGATCAGTGTCTGGCGGTTGTAGTCAAAGGTATAACTGCCAATTTTGTAAACGTTGTCAACACCCTGATTTTTAAGACTTTCGTCGGTCCTGCGCAAAATTGCCTGCATTCGCAACAACAGCTCCTCCATGCTGAATGGTTTGGTAATATAGTCATCAGCGCCGATTTCAAAGCCTTTCAGTTTATCCTCCTGAAGCGATTTGGCGGTAAGAAAAAGAATCGGAATTTTTTTATTGGCAGCTCTGATTTCAGTCGCAGCTGCAAACCCGTCTTTAACCGGCATCATGATATCGAGAATACAAATATCGAACTCTTTCCGCGCAAAGGCATCAACCGCTTCCTGGCCATTGATGCACAAAGTTGATGCATAGCCTTTTGCATCCAGATAATTTTTCAGGATATTCCCCAGGTTACGGTCATCTTCGGCCAGCAGCAGGCGGGTCTCGTTTTTATCCATGGTTATATGTTCTAATTATCGGGCAAGTTACGATTTTATTCTTTGATCCGAAAAGGCAGGTAAACCCTGAACTTACTGCCCCGGTTCGCTTCACTTTCAAGACTGATTTTCCCGTGATGCTCTTCTACAATGGCCTTTACATAGCTCAGTCCCAGTCCGAACCCTCGTACCTCGTGGATATTCCCCGTAGGCACCCGATAAAGTTTGTCGAAAATTTTCTTCTGTTCGTTTTTACCAATGCCGATGCCATGATCCTCGATGGTCATTACAATTCCATTGTTCGCATTCTCGGTAGTGATGAGGATCAGAGGCCTCTTTGGCGAATATTTGTTTGCATTGTCGAGCAGATTGTAAACCAGGTTGGTTACATGCACCTTGTCGCCTTCAATCTGTGATTTGCCCGCTCTCAATCTCCGCTTGATTTCTCCATCCTTGATCTCCACCTGAATCCTCAGGTTTTTAATCACATCCGTGATGATTTCATGCAAGTCAATGATCTCCCTGTTCATCTTCAGCTGGCCCTTGTCGATCACAGCCGTTTGAAGTATCTTTTCTGCCATTCCGGCCAGCCTCTTGTTTTCCTCCTGGATCATGGACAGATAGGTATCGAGAAATTCAACCGATCCCCGGAGTTCTTTATCACTCAAAGCCTCGCAAGCCAGCGAAATGGTCGAGATCGGTGTTTTAAACTCATGGGTCATGTTGTTGATGAAGTCGTTCTTCATTTCCGACAGCCGTTTCTGCCTGAAAATGGTCGCAATGGTATAGGTGAAAGAATAGACGATGACAATGATCAGGATGATCGAGATGAGCAACATGCCCCAGAGTTCGGTCAGCAAAAACTGCTTTTCACGGGGAAAAAATACCAGCAAGTATTCAGGGCTGGTATAAATATCCGCCTGGAAAAGGATGTATGCATTTCCTTTTTCAATCAGTTCCTTGCGGAAATTTGGTGATCTTTCCATCAGAAACTCTTGCTTTTCAGGCTTATAGATACAGAATTCATAGCGGGTATCCACACCGCGCATGTTGAGTTGCAACCGGATCAGCGAATCCAGATCCATGGTCGTCAAAACACTGTCGTAAGGCAGGTGACGGTTGAAGTTGAGCATGTTCTCGTATGGATTGATGAGCAATGCCTTGTTTCGCTCCATTCGCTCTACCTTTTGCACGACTTTGACCATCGCTTCATTCACGCTGCGGCGGAAGTTAGCCTCCTTTATCGCCGAAGCGCTCTGGATCCAGTAGATCTGGATGCCCATCAGCCCGATAAGGGCGATGGTCATGGCAATGATCGTGAATATGATGATGCGTCGGTTCATTCATGCAAAGGTATCTAAAAATGACGCCGATGTTTTAACAATTTTTAACGTATATTAATATTCCTTAACAGTTTCGGATTTGAGAATGAACTACTTTTGCCTCGCAAGTTCATTAAAAAAAAGTATTTTTGGCAATTGGTTCTCAGCAGACAACAAATGCCGTTCATCTGATCAGGTTTTGTTTATTGGTTTAAAAGTGTGTTCCCGGCAAGTGAGCGCACTTTTTTTTTAAAACTCAAACATATGGCACAGCTTAACATTGATATCAGCAAACTGAAACCCTTTACCGACGGGCAGGCGTGGTCTGATATGCAGAAAGAGATCGACCTCAGTCACCATCTTCTGACCAGCCGGTCAGGCATGGGAAATGATTTCCTGGGTTGGGTGGATCTGCCGGTACAAATTGAACCTGCCCTCCTGGCGCGTATTCAGGCCGATGCTGAAAAAATCAGGAAGATGGCCGAAATATTCGTGGTGATCGGCATCGGAGGGTCCTACCTTGGATCAAAAGCGGTGATCGAAGCCCTGGGCAATGAATTTGCTGGTATCAGGGGAGGTTCAGGGTATCCGCATATTGTTTTTGCCGGGGAAAACCTGAGCGAAAATTATCATGCTCATCTGATTGAATTGCTTGATCAGAAAGAATACGCCGTGGCGGTGATCTCCAAATCGGGAACGACCACCGAGCCTGCCATTGCCTTCCGGCTGATCCGACGGCATATTGAAGAGAAATACGGCAAAGAGGAAGCACGGAAGCGTATTTTTGCCATCACCGATGCATCCCGCGGCGCATTAAAGAAACTGGCCGATAGTGAAGGATACTCAAGTTATGTAATTCCGGATGATGTCGGAGGCCGCTATTCGGTTCTGACCCCGGTGGGACTGCTGCCAGTTGCAGTGGCCGGATATGATATCCGGGAATTGGTTGACGGCGCGGTTAAGATGCGGGAAGTGGCGCTGAAATCATCTGATTTCGGGCAGAATCCTTGTGCCCTTTACGCCGCGGCAAGGAACATCATGCTCCGAAGCGGAAAATTTGTGGAGATCCTTGTCGCTTTTGAGCCAAACCTGCTCTATGTGATCGAATGGTGGAAGCAACTTTATGGCGAGAGTGAAGGAAAAGAGCACAAAGGCATCTTCCCTGCAGGCGTGACTTTTACAAGCGACCTGCATTCAATGGGGCAGTATATCCAGGAAGGCATGCGTACCTTGTTCGAAACCGTGATTTCTGTAGGCGAACCGGCAACTACACTGGTAGTGCCCAATGACCCTGAAAATCTGGATGGGTTGAATTTTTTAACCGGTATGAGGCTCTCCGATGTAAACCGGCAGGCCGAACTCGGCACCATGCTGGCCCATGTTGACGGTGGTGTTCCGAATATCAGGCTTACCATTCCCACAGTCAATGAGCATTATCTCGGTCAACTGATCTATTTCTTTGAATTCGCCTGCGCCCTGAGCGGATATACCCTTGGAGTAAACCCTTTCGACCAGCCAGGAGTGGAGGCATACAAGAAAAACATGTTTGCATTGCTCGGAAAACCCGGTTTTGAAAAGGAAACCGCCGAACTCCGGCAACGACTGCTGTAACCCCCGTCACGCGTCACGTGTCACGCATCACGATTTCCCCTATCACCTCCGGAAACCACCGGTGCTCAAGCGCATGAACCCTTTCTGCCAGTATCTCCGGCGTATCTGCTTCGTTAACAGGACATTTCGCCTGAAAAATGATCTTTCCCTCATCATACTTTTCATCCACAAAATGGATGGTGATACCCGATTCCCGGTCGCCTGAAGCGATCACCGCCTCATGAACTTTCAGTCCATACATGCCCTTGCCTCCGTATTTCGGCAGCAAAGCAGGATGTATATTGATAATCCGGGCGGGATAGGCCTGTAGCAGATTTCCGGGGATCAGCCAGAGAAAACCTGCCAGTACGACGTAATCGATATGGTTTGCAACCAGCATCTCCGGAATGATTCCGGTTTCGTAAAAGGTCGTACGATTGAAGACCATGGTGGAAACCCCCAGATTCTCAGCGCGTTTGAGCACAGGAGCGCCCGGGTTATTGGTAAGCACCATGTCGATACTGATGGCAGAATGTCCTGCAAAATATTCAATAATCCGTTGGGCATTGGAACCATTCCCGGAGGCAAAAACAGCTATTCGCGGCATGTTAAAATCTTTGAAGGTGTCACAAAGATACAAAACCGTGTTGATACTTTAATAACCTAACGGGATAACCAGTTAAATGGCTGATTGAAAATGAAAAAATGAATCTGACGACGAATGGATGACCCTTACATATTTTCTAAGTGTCACGAAATCAGTACTGTGATTTTTTCAATTGTTAAAAATTCTTAAATTATGTTGGTGGGATGGAAGAATATTCTTTTCTTTGCAGTCGTTTAACCAAAAAAGAAATTAACATGTCTGACATTGCAGCAAAAGTAAAAGCTATCATCGTAGATAAGCTTGGCGTTGATGAAAGTGAAGTAACCATCGAAGCTAGTTTCACCAATGACCTTGGCGCTGACTCCCTTGATACCGTAGAACTGATCATGGAATTCGAAAAGGAATTTGATATTGCCATCCCTGACGATCAGGCTGAAAAAATCAGCACGGTTGGAGAAGCCATTGCCTACATCGAGAACAACACAAAATAAATGAGCCAAGGCTTGGCCAACCCTTTTTGGTTGTTTCTCCGGATTAAATTTGAATGAAATTAACCCCGCGCTCAGCGGGGTTATCCATTAACCAATGAACCTAAAATTGTAAAACGTGGAATTAAGGCGAGTTGTAGTAACTGGTCTTGGAGCGCTTACACCGATCGGGAATTCCGTAGAAGAGTACTGGGATAACCTGATTGCCGGTGCATGTGGTGCAGGACCGATCACCCGTTTCGATGTTTCCAAATTCAAAACCAAGTTTGCCTGCGAATTGAAGAACTTCGATGCTGATAATTTCTTCGACCGGAAAGAGGTCAGAAAATTTGACCGCTGTTCGCAATATGGAATTGTATGTGCCGACCAGGCCGTCAAAGATGCCGGTTTTGACATGACGACCCTCGACCTCGACAGGGTGGGCGTCATTTGGGCATCGGGGATTGGCGGACTTGAAACCTTTGCAACCGAAGTAACGGCTTTTGCCCTTGGCGACGGTACTCCGCGTTTCAACCCGTTTTTTATCCCGAAGATGATCTCCGACATTACCGCCGGCCATATTTCAATGAAGTATGGATTCCATGGCCCGAATTTCGCGACTGTTTCGGCATGTGCTTCTTCAGCCAATGCACTGGTGGATGCGTTCAACTACATCCGCCTGGGCAAAGCCGATGTTTTCGTTGCCGGCGGTTCCGAAGCAGCCATTACCATGGTTGGCGTTGGAGGGTTTAATGGCATGCATGCCCTTTCAACCAGAAATGACGACCCCGCAACTGCCTCACGGCCGTTTGACAAAGATCGTGATGGATTCGTGATGGGGGAAGGAGCTGGAGCCATGATTTTCGAAGAACTCGGCCATGCTTTGGCCCGCGGAGCTAAAATCTATGGAGAAATCATCGGAGGAGGATTATCTGCCGATGCCTATCATATTACTTCACCGCACCCCGATGGATTGGGCGCTATTTTGTCCATGCGGACAGCTTTGGCCGACGCTGGTATTCCCAAAGAAGCCATTGACCATATCAATACACACGGTACTTCGACCCCGGCCGGCGATATTGCCGAGCCAAAAGCAATCGTCAGTCTGTTCGGTGAACATGCCTTCAAGGTAAATATCAACTCAACAAAATCCATGACCGGTCATCTGCTTGGTGCGGCTGGCGCTGTTGAGTCTCAAAGCACAACCGCGGGTGGTGAACTACGCCTTGAGCAATACATTTGGTTTTGGCGGCCACAATGCCACCGTTATCTTTACGAAATATAAGGTATAGTTGGTTTTGAGGTTCAGACCTTATCGTCCGGTTGGCGCAGAGTTTTCATCCGATAAACAACTTAAACAGGCAATCAAAAGTATTCTGGGGTACAGGCCCCGGAATATTCATTTGTACCACCTCGCCTTTTTGCATAAATCGGCTACCCAGGAAACCAACAACGGGATCAGGATCAATAATGAACGGCTCGAATTTCTTGGGGATGCCATCCTGGATGCTGTGGCTGCCGATTATCTTTTTAAAACGTTTCCTACCAAAGATGAGGGCTTTCTCACCGAAATGCGATCCAAAATCGTCAGCCGGGTCATGCTCAACAAACTTTCCCAGAAAATGGGAATAGACCAGCTCATTCAACTCGACAATTCATCCATGGGAACCTTCAGATCGTGCAAGGGTGATGCCTTTGAAGCACTGATCGGCGCGATGTATCTCGACAAAGGCTACGATTTTACACATAAAACCATTCTTAACCGCATTATCAGCCGCTATTTCGACATGGATGACCTCGTAAACCAGGAGGTGAACTTTAAAAGTAAAATCATCGAATGGGCACAACGGGAAAAGAAACAAACCCAGTTCATTGTAGTTGATGAAACAGGCTCAGGATATAAAAAACAGTATATTGTTGAACTGCTCGTAGCCGGAGAAGCCATCGCCCGCGGACAGGATTATTCCATCAAGGGGGCAGAACAGAATGCAGCCGAAAAATCGTGGCAAAAAATAAATGGTGAAACTATTGACCTTTGACTGCCATTTAAAGGATTATAAACTATCCTACCTTCTCAATAAAAAACTGGAACTCGAATTTGTTAAAATGGAGGACTTCAGGAGTTCCTCTTTCTATTTCTGTCGCGACGACGATCGGTTTAATGCCTATTATCTGTTGGGAAACCGCGGACAGGAAGCAATTCTGTTGCCGGATCTCAAACAAACTGATTTTATCCTGCTCGTGGCAGGTCCTTTCAAGAAAATTCAAAAAGACCGCCTGCTCGAAAAAATCAAAGACATTCAACATGTTCTGACAGCTTTTGAGGTCCGTTTTGAAACAATTAAAAATTTCGAACAACTGCTTACCGATATTGAAATCCATCTGATGAACATCCTGATGGAGAAAAAGAGTAAATATTCACCATCTAAAAAATAGGAGAAACCATTATGTTTGAAGATTTAAAAAAATCAATCGACAAAGGTCTTGATATCGCGTTTTTAAACGCTGAAAAGCTGGCGCAGGCCGCAAAGGATATGGCCAAAGAAAACAAGCTGACCAAGGAAGAGGCCAAAAAACTGTATGATTACCTGATATCGAAATCTGAAGAAGCAAGGAAAAATGTGCAGGATGATTTGCAGGTTTTGGTGAAGGATACCAAGAAAAAGATGAATATTCCTTCGATGGTGGATATTAAAAAACTGGAAGACAGGATTGCAAAGCTTGAGTCGGCCAGGAAAGCCCCTGTAAAAGCGAAAACTGCAAAAACAGCGGCAAAGAGTCCTGCCACCAAAGTGAAAAAATAGAAAATCCGGAATCATATTCAGGTTAACGTGAAACTCTCCAGAATAGGTTTAGCTGTTCATGAACTTGGCCGCGCCCGTGAGATCATTGGCATTGTTGTCAAATATGGCCTCAGCGAATGGGTTACAAGCTCGGGGTTGGGCAAGTTCCTGATCTCAAAAAAACGGCTGGCACGCATTGAACGATTCAACCAGTGGGAACGAATCCGGATGGCAGTTGAAGAGCTCGGACCTACCTTTATTAAATTCGGGCAAATCCTGGCGGACCGCCCTGATATCGTTCCGGAGGAACTGAGGGAACAATTGAAAAAGCTGCAGGACGAAGCGCAGCCCATGCCCGACGTTTTGGCCATCCGGGAGATTGAACACGAATTGGGAAGGCCGGTGGGCGAGCTTTTCCGTGAATTTGATACCGCCAGGCTTGCCTCTGCTTCCATCGCTCAAACATATCGGGCCGTTCTGCTCAACGGGGAAGAGGTGTGCGTTAAAATTCAGCGGCCGGGAATCGATAAAAAGATTGAACTCGACCTGAACCTGATGAACATCTTTGCAAACAGGATGCAGCGGAACAATCCTGAAATGGAAGCCATCAACCTCACCGGCGTGGTGAAGGAATTCGGAAAAACGATTAAAAAAGAACTCGATTTCCATCATGAAGCTTCAAACATTGTCAGGTTTGGCTACTGTTTTCAGAACGACCCGGATATCAGGGTTCCGAAAGTATATGCGCAATATACTACCCGGCGGATCCTGATTGAAGAGTTTATCAGGGGAATAAAAGTCAACGATCTGGAAAATCTGCTACGGGCAGGTTGTGATCTGAAAAGGCTGTCGCGCAAGGCGATGAGGCTCGTTTTCGACCAGATATTTACCCACGGGTTTTTTCATGCCGACCCCCATCCGGGGAATATCTTTGTAATGGAAGGAGAAGTCATCTCCTTTATCGACTTTGGCATGATGGGCTCACTGCGGGATGAACACCTTCAGTTTCTTGGGAAATATGTGCTTGGGTATCTCGACCGCGACGCTCATGCCATGGCTGAAGCGTTGCTGACCGTGTCGGGGAAACGGAATTTTTCACGGTTCAAAGAACTGGAATTTCAGATCGGCGACATGCTTGCTCATTATAAGTACCTCAGCATCGACGAGATGGATTTTGGTAAAGTGATGAATGAATCCGTGGATATTTTAGTTCATTTCGGACTGCGGATTCCACCTGGTATTTATCTGCTTGTCAAAGCCCTGATGGCCATTGAGCG
>JAPLDG010000310.1 GCA_026391845.1 Bacteroidota bacterium
TGCTGTAATTCGGTTTTAATCACGACTGAACCACCTTCACGGTTATATTTTACCGCATTGTTGATCAAATTGAGCAGCACCTGCCTCAGGCGATGATGGTCGGCTTTGACAAAAAGCAGGTCATGTTCTGTGTTTATCAATTCAACGTTCACCTGCATTGCCCGGGTAACTGGATGGAAGGTGTCAGTTGTTTCCCGGATCATTTTGCCTAACTCCACGGGATTCAATGATAGCGTAACCCGGCCCGCTTCGATGCCGGAAATGTCTAAAATCTCGTTGATCAGGTTAAGAAGATGCTTTCCGCTGTTCAGAATATGATTTACCCCTTTTTTAAGTTTAGGATTGAGTTCTCCCATATTCATTAATTGCGCAAAGCCAATAATCGAGTTCATCGGGGTGCGCAGTTCGTGGCTCATGCGGGAAAGGAATTCACTTTTGGCAAGGTTGGCTTTTTCGGCTTCGCTTTTTGCTTTTCTGATCTCATCCTCAGCCCGCTTGCGTTCGGTGATATCTTCAAAGATGTAAAACCGTCCAAAATACTCATCATTCTCTCCCCTGATTTGGGTAGAGAAACGACGAACAGTGCGGTTTTCGGTAAATGCAATTTCATCTTCATCCACAATCCGGTTTTCTTCAGCCTGTAACGGTTTGCACGATTCGGCAAAAGCTGGTATGTCGGCAACCACAGGCAGGCAATGCGGAATAATGTCGTTGTTTTTTAGTTCGCCACGTCGCAATTGACCCTCGAGATGCCGGATTTCCCAGATTTGGCAGAAACGATGGTTAAAATATAAAATGGCATCAGTGCGGTTATCAACCACCAGAAAACCTAATGGTGATGAATTTGACATAAGTTCCAAAAGTGTTTTATTCCATTTTAACACATCTGCCGCCTTGTTTCGTTCGGTCAAATCCATGTTGGTGCCGGTTACCCGGATTGGTCTTCCGGTTGCATCGCGGGTAATATATCCGCGTGAAAGTACCGGAACATAATGACCATCCTTATGCAACAACCGGAATTCTGCTTCATAGCCGTCATTGTTACCTGAAAGGGCATTGTTGAGAATTCCAATAACGCGTTCAGTATCATCATCATGTGTAAAATTTCTCCACAGACTGCTGTTGGAAGGGATTTCATCGGGTGCATAACCAAGTTGCTGCCACCATTTTGTCGAATAGAAAAGATTGTCGGTTACCAAATTCCAATCCCATGGGGCATCGTTGGAGCCTTTTATAACCAGCTCCAGTTGTTCCTGGCTTTCGCGCAATGCAGCCTCTGCCTGAACGCGGTTTTTGATCTCATTTTTAAGATTTTCGTTGGTTTCAGAAAGCTGCAATGTCCTTTCCTTTATTTTCTGCTCAAGATCAGTGTTGAGATCCTGGATCTGCATTTCGTAAATTTTACGCTCCGTGATGTCTTCCTGAACTGCAAGATAATGAGTCAGATTTCCCCCGTTGTCAATGATCGGGGCAATAGAAGCCGCCGACCAGAAAAGCCCGCCGTTTTTCTTTTTATTATGGAACTCGCCCCGCCACTCACTCCCCGATTTAAGGGTTTTCCAAAGGATTCGGTATTCCTCTTTTGGGGTTTCACCCGAATTGAGAATGCGCGGGTTTTTACCAATCAATTCTTCGAGGGTATAACCTGTTAATTCGATGGTTCTGGGGTTTGCATACTCAATGTTTCCTGTAAGGTCGGTTATGAAAACCATTACAGGGCTTTGCTCGACGGCTTGCGAAAGTTTATTTAAAGCTGCTTCATTTGCTTTTCGCTCGGTGATGTCGCGGAGTATTCCGGTTATTTTTAAAGGTTTGCCACTGGTATCAAACGAAAGCACAGAAGAAACAGCAACTGGGAAAATTGAACCATCTTTGTTACGAAGCCATAATTCATAATCGTTAACTTTTTTCTCTTCAAATAATTTTGAAAAATAGATATCACGTTCTCCAGGATTTGCATACATCCCTGCAAAAGATTTTCCGATCATTTCCCCCCTGCTGAATTGTCCTTTGGAAATTTGTTCAATTGAAGGACTAACCTCCAGGATTTTTCCATCCATTGACGCTTCGAAATAAACTTCCTGCACACTTTCGAAAATACTCCTGTATCTTTCTTCACTTTCCCGCAATTTTTTTCCGGATTCAGACCTTACAATAACAGCCGCAAAATGATCAGCAATAGACTGAATCCTGCTTAAATCATGATCTGTCATTATATTCCTGCTACCCAATTCCAGAAAGCCAATCGTTTTACCATTCGCAATCATGGGTACTGCCACCGCAGACTGATATTCGAGGAGGTTGCATATTGCAGGAAGCATCTTTTTTATCAGGTTCTGAACCAATGAGGGCCAGTTAGTGCCCTTTAAATAACCGGCTAGCCTGTTAACTACCGCCTGTCTGCCTGTTACCAGGAGCCCTTTTCCACTGCGCTCAATCTCAGAGAAAGGATGCTCGCTGTTAATTTTCAGTCTGATCTGCGGTAGTTCTCTTCCGGTTAGCTTTTTAATCTTTTGTAAAAGAGCAGTGTCAAGTGTATTGCTGTGCATCAGCAACTCGCCGGTGCTCTCGTCGGGTAAATGAATTGAAAGAGAATGGCTGTTAAATGCTTTATGCAGCTGATCGGAAATAATATTGAGTATCGAATCCAGGTTCTCATCGTGATTGGCAGCATGAGTTACGGCATTCATCAACTGCAGGTCGTCGTTACGCCAGCGTATCTCCTCAATGGCAGCTTTTTGCTCAGTAATATCAGTATGCGTGCCAACCATGCGGGATGGCTTTCCATCAGAAGTCCATTCTAAAACCTTGCCCTTGTCCAGTATCCATTTCCACGAACCATCCTTGCAGCGGATGCGATGCTCTGCTGCATAAACCGGTGTCTTTTTTTCAAAGTGCTGCTGCAGCTTGAACATTACCGCTTTTAGGTCATCAGCATGAACGCGGGTTTGCCATTCACTGAGTTTTCCTTCCAGTTCGTCATGCCCATAGCCGATCATCTCTTTCCAGCGGTTGGAGAAAAAGACTTCATCGGTGATGATATTCCAGTCCCAGATCCCGTCGTTGCTCCCTTCAATGGCAAATTGCCAGCGCTCTTCGTTCTTTTGAAGGTCTTTTTCTACTTTGCGCTTTTCCAGAATTTTATGCAAGTCGTTGGCAACGGCTTGTATCTGGATTACATCCATGTCGCTGTAATCGGATGTTTTATTGCCAACCCGAAAAACCAACCGGACTGTTTCATTTTCAACCACCGGAACCGTCATGGTTCGGCCAATGGGGACATGACCTTCAGGTAATCCTTTTTTGTTCAGCGACAGGGAACAATCATTATAAACAATTGGTTTTTTCTGCCTTACACATTCCGCCCAATTCCCTGTTTTATCAGGCGGAAAATGATTGTCAGACAGGGAGGGGCGGTTTTTCCCTGCTTCATCACCCCGGGTAGTAAGGATAATTTCCTGCCGGATGTCGTTTACCTGATGCAGGAACCCAATTTTACTATCGGTAATTTTAACGGCAATCTCCAGTGCCTTGTCATAGAGTTCCTGATCAGTCAGAGCCTGGTCGTACAAGCTGATATACTTGTAAACCGCAACTTCTGCCGATGCCCGGGCATTGCATAGTTCTTCATTCTGTAATTCCAGTTCAGTCTGGTGTACCTGCAGCTCGTAAATGAGTCTGAGATTTTCGGCTTCTGAAAGTTGAGAATCGTGGTTTGATGATTTATTTTTCAGCAACTCCTCGGCCTTCCTGCGCAGTGCCGCTGCTTCTGATATGCTTTGGTGTTTTTCCATTCCCTTTTTCGTGTTTTTGAGCAGTGTGGGAGCCTTTATGCGAATACAGATACAAACATAGCAATAAAACCGGGATAATTCAATAATTGCCTATATATCAGAAAGAACTGTCTTTTCAAAAGCAAACCGGCACCTGAATGAACACATCACTCCAAAATCATCATCATACACCTGTCCCGGCATGTCATACTCTGGGCAAGGGAATGCACTATTAAAACACAAAAAAAGGACATAAAACGTGGAGTTATTTCCCCATCCATTCATCCACCACCTGCAGAAAAGCCCTGATGTCAAGCGGTTTGGTTAAATAATCGTTGGCCCCTGCGTTCATCAGCTTGTCAATCTGGTGAGCCATCGCATCGGCGCTGACAATCACAACCGGAATTGTCATCGTTTTTTCATCCGCCTGTAGAAGTCTCATCACTTCGAAACCTTGCATATCCGGCAAATCGAGATCAAGAAGAATTAAAGCCGGAGTGTGTTTGATGGCCAGTGGAACCGCCTGCGCTCCTTTTGCAGAAGTCATAAAATGAATGGACGGGCGGTGATCGAGCAGGATTTGCTCCACCAATTCGGTGTTGGAGGCATTATCTTCGATATAGAGGATTGTGCCGGTTTTTTCAGACATCATTGATTGAGTTGCTGCCTGGTATTCTGCGCGTCCTGACTCCGCTTCCTGATCATTGATGTGTGGCAGTTCAATCCAGAAAGTACTTCCCTCCCCCGGTACACTTTCAACTCCGACATGACCGTCCATGGCATCAACCAGTTTTTTAACCACCATAAGCCCGAGTCCGGTGCCTTCAATAACGGTTTTCTCGGCTCCGATCCGCTCAAACGGCATAAAGAGTTTTTTAATCAATTCAGGATTGATTCCGCACCCTGTGTCGCTCACCGAAATTCGCACAAAAGCAGGGGCAATTGCCTGCTGTAATTCGGTTTTAATCACGACTGAACCACCTTCACGGTTATATTTTACCGCATTGTTGATCAAATTGAGCAGCACCTGCCTCAGGCGATGATGGTCGGCTTTGACAAAAAGCAGGTCATGTTCTATGTTCCGTGTTTATCAATTCAACGTTCACCTGCATTGCCCTGGCAAAAGGATGGAAGGTGTCTGTTGTTTCCCGGATCATTTTGCCTAACTCCACGGGATTCAATGATAGCGGAACCCGGCCAGCTTCGATGCCGGAAATATCTAAAACCTCGTTGATCAGATTGAGCAGGTGTTTTCCGCTGTTCAGTATGTGATCTACCCCCTTTTTCTGGGATGCTTTCAGCTCGCCCATCTCCAGTAACTGGGCAAAGCCAAGAATTGAATTCATGGGCGTGCGCAGTTCGTGGCTCATGCGGGAAAGGAATTCACTCTTGGCCTGATTTGCTTTTTCTGCTTCGTTTTTTGATTTTATCAAGGCATCTTCAATCCGTTTTTGTTCCGTAATATCCAGATGTGTCCCCGACATGAGAAAAGGCTTGCCATCTTTGTCCCATTCATGCACTTTTCCCCGGTCTAAAACCCATATCCAATCGCCATTTTTATGCCTCATTCTTGACTCAAATGAATAATATGGCGATTCTCCGTCAAAATGCTTAGTCAATAATTCATCCGATCGCTTCAAATCGTCAGGATGTGCAAATTTTATCCAGGTTTCAATGCTTACGGGTGAGATTTCATCCAGCGTATAGCCCAGCATTTCGGCCCACTGTTCATTAAATATGGTCTCCCCGGTTTGGATATTCCATTCCCAGGTTCCTGCGTTCGTACCTTTGATGATATCAGCCAATCGCCGCTTTTCAGTGGCAAGGTCCTGGAATAGTTTTTTGCGTTCCGTGATATCACGGATAATCGAAAGCACTTCATCGGCAGAGGAAACAATAATCCTGTCTTCGAAAGACCTTAGTTGACCATTAACCGTAAGGGAATATTCAAAAGTTACCATTTCCTCATGATGAAATGCCTTTTCAATCGCAGCCATGCATTGAATGGCCAGTTCTGGAGGCAGCACCTGGCTGATGGTTTTTCCTGTAAATTGTTCTACAGGCACAAAAAGCATGTTTTGGTCTGTGGACATGTAATCCAGTAAGGTTCCATCCCTGCGGATGCGAAACATCAAATCGGGCACTGCGCGGATAATGGCAGCCTTTTCGGCTTCACTCCTGCGGAGGTAATTCTCCGCCTCTTCATTTTCTGTAATGTCGGAAATAAAACCATGCCATAATACCGAACCATCTGCCATCTGGCTGGGCATGGCATTGCCTGCCAGCCACCTGATGGTTCCATCGCCGAATTTCACCCTGTAATCGTGTCGCCAAAGTGAAAGGGTTTGCGCCGAATTCTGAATGGAGGCAGCAACGCCGCCGAGATCATCAGGGTGTATCCTTGAAAATACAATGGAAGCATCATGGGCTAATTCTTCGGGGCTGACCCGGTAAATGTCACGAATGCCTTCACTGGCATATGGGAAACAGGACGATCCATCGGGGTTCAACCGGTACTGGTAAACAACCCCGGGAACCCGGTCGGCAATCTTTTCAAACCTGTCCAATGCTTCTTTAAACTGTTCAGTCCTGTCATTAACCGTTTTCTCAAGGTTCGTATTCAGTTCTGTAATTTTCAATTCGGCCTGCCTGCGCTGCGACACATCAAGAATAAAAACACTAATGCCTGAAATGTTTCCTTCGGCATCTTTTACTGGACTATAATAATCATCATAATAGATTCTGGCAAGTTCTTTATCCCCATATTCCTCTTCCACAACGAAAAAATCCCCCTTTAAAGCCCGGTCAAAATTATTCTTTGCCTTTTCCCGGTCTTCCATGTTGGGAATCAGATCAACCATGTTCATGCCAATCCGGATATCAATACCCCATATCTTTTTCATTGTTTCTTTGTGAGACAATGAAAAATTTGTGTAGCAATAATTTTTATCGAGTGAAAATAGTACGATAGAAATCGGGCTTTCCAGAATTGATTGCAGAAATGTCAAATCTGTGCGATATTTTTCTTCGCTTTCGTATAATGCTAATTCTGTCTTTTTGCGCTCAGAAATGTCGAAGCAATGTCCGATATATCCGAGAAATTTTCCTGTGCTGTTAAAATTAGGGGTGCCTAAGTCCACTATCCACCGGTATTCACCGCTTGAATGGCGCAAACGATATTCCATTTCGAACGGCTCGTGTTTAGCGAATGCAGATAAATATGTTTCAAGACACTTATCGAAATCATCGGGATGCAATCCTTCTGTCCAGCCATTTCCAATTTCCTGTTCCAGTGTTCTTCCTGTAAATTTAAGCCATGGCTCATTAAAATAATTACATAGTTTATCCGTGCCTGATGTCCAGATCAGAGCAGAACCAGAGTTGGCCAGGTTTCGGTACTGAACCTCGCTCTCCTTCATTTTATCCTCAGCCAGTTTACGATCGGTAATATTAACTGCAGTTACCATGCATTGCATCCCGATTTCGGTTGCTACACCCGAAAGTTGGACAAACAGGGACTGTTTGCCGGATGTTTTTAGTTTTAATTCGCAGGATTCTTTGGTTTTGTTTTTAAATGAATTCTCTAAAAAGAGTTCGTAAACCGCTTTGGAATCCCGGGAAACAAACCGAAGTAGATCTTTGTTTATTAATTGGGAACGAACTTTGCCCAGCATAAGCGCCCCGGCAAGGTTTAACTCAATAATGTCGCCGCTTCGCGATAGTGTAAAGTGGCCGGAGGGAGCATGGTCGTACAAGCTGATATACTTGTCGCACGCAACTTCTGCCGATGCCCGGGCATTGCAGAGTTCTTCATTCTGTAATTCCAGTTCAATCTGGTGTACCTGCAGCTCGTAAATGAGTCTGAGATTTTCGGCTTCTGAAAGTTGAGAACCATGTTTTAATGGCTTATTTTTCAGCAACTCTTCGGCCTTCTGACGCAGTGCTGCTGCTTCTGATGTGTTTTTGTGTTTTTCCATGCCTGTACTTTTTTTTTGAGCAGCGTTGTGTTCCTTTCCGGGATAGGGTTGATTGACTAAAAATGGTGCGAGCCTTCGCTCATGTTCAGTTTCTGAAGGTACAACCGGACATCCGGACCCGGCTGAAATAGCAATGGATTCTGATTTGTAAAGTTACACACATCTAATCATTTATCAAATGCCGAAACTCAACGCAACATGCACCCATTTGTGCCACCATCCATGTTGAAATTCAGGACTTAAGATAAATTGTTCCAGATCAATGCGGATGCCGTTGCGGGAAAATGAGAATCCTCCGCTTCCCTGAAACACCAGTCGTGAAATGCCACTGGCCGGCAGAACATAAGAACTGGATGTGTTGAACATCCCTCCCTGCAAAGTTGCATCGTAACCGACCAATTTTCCGGATCCTTTGATGAAAAAGAAAAACTGGGTCTTTCGCAGACCCGCCTCGTGAAGCGCCCTCTTTTTTGCCACACCGAGGTTGGCAAAGTACGGGTTGAACCATCCTGTTCTGATCTGACCCCCTGCGGAGAAATTTGTATAAAGTGTCCCGACATTTCCGGTTGATGAGAGCAAAAAATCAAAATTCTTCCCGTTGAAGACTCCTTTTTCATAGGAAATCGAATAATTCACGATGATGTCGTTTTGAACCTGGTACTCCCATCCGAGGGGTTCATTGTTTGTCGGAACTGCATCATGAAACGAACGCTGAACCCATTCGCCATAGGAGTTCGGACCGATAATTCCAATATCAAGCTCACTGGTTTGCCTGAAATTTTTTACCGGATCATTGGTGATTTTGAAACTCCCCAGATACAGGTAAGCGGCGTATGGCCTGTCGCCATATAATATTCCGCCTGTTTTGGTGGTCGAAGGTGTGAACATATTCTGAACCAGGGATAACCCGTAATAGTTCGTCCCGGAACCCCGGTACGGGATCGTCAGCCGGCTGAGCGGATTCATCTGGAAAACGGGAGAGATCAGCTTGATCCTGATGCCGTTGGTGTAAAAACGGTCGGTATAGTCGAGAATGTCGTTGTCAAAATCAACCTGCAGAAAAGATTCGCGGCTAAGGGTGATCATCGAAGGGAATTTTCGGTTGTCAACGGGCGAAAACAGATAATTTCTGCTGACAGGCTCATTCAGGTCAGGTTCAATGCTGCCCGAACGGAGATATTTCAAACGACTGATAAACAATGAGTCGGAACTTCTGACCGGTAAAGTGGAGTTATTGGAGTTATTCTGTTCGCGGAGAGCCGATCCGGCGTTCTTCTTTTTCATCCGTTTTTTTTCCGCTCTGAAAACGGGCTGGATCAGATCGCAGCGCAGCGCCGAATGAATTGCCATTCGCCCGACCCGCAGCCATGGTTTTATCCTGCCCGGCACCATGGATGATGACCGGTGGCATAATTTCTACCTGATCACACTGGTTGAACAACAGGAGAAAAAAAAAGAATAGCAGGATTCTTTTCATGTTGGCAACAAAGGTAATCAATTACTCTTTTTTTTCTTAACTTTACCTGACCGTTTAACGATGAAAAAAATACTGGTACTGGTTGTCTTTTATTTTGTTACAGGCTTTGTTTTTGCCCAAAAGACCCTGTTGATTGAGAAAATCGGCACGTCGCGAAAGTACTTCTATCATGCCGGCGATTACATGAAACTCCGGGTTTCCAGACAAGACACACTGCTGAAAGGAAAACTATGGTCTGTTCACGACAGTGTGATTTCAATTTCAGAACTGCGCCCATTCGATGTTCGCATCAAAGATATCGGATCTGTGTATAAACAATTTTCCTTTCCGAAAAAGTTTGGCAAGTACATGGCAATAGGCAGTATGGTGCTTTTTACCGTCATTGCCGCCAATCATCTCATCAACAACGAGCAGGTGTTTACCCCCGATATGTTCATCCTGTCAGGGTCATTGCTGGGAGCAGGCATTATATCACTCTCCCTGAGTGAGAAAAGGTGCAAAACAAGCAGGCGCTGGAAGATTAAAGTCCTCAATGTCAATGTAAACTGAAAGCAGGATTACCCTTCTATCATCTCCCTGATGATCCGTGTCATGACGGGTTCAACCGCGCTCGCTGCATCAATCACATGCTTATGGGTGATCTCAACAATTTTTCCGGGAACCCCCAAATCCGAGTTCATGCCAACGGCATCGGCGCCGATGGTGCGGATGTACCGATATTCTGCGGGCGTTTCATACGTCGGGCCGGAAACGGCCGCATAGACTCCCTGCTGCAATTTTATGCCGTATTTCCCGGCAATTCCAAGGGCTTTATCAACCAGCGCTGAATCGTACGCATTGCCCATATCCGGAAACCGTGTACCCACAGCATCTTCATTCTTGCCGATTAACGGATTGTCTTTCATGAGGTTAATGTGGTCGGTGATCACCATGATATCGCCAACCTCAAAATCGGGATTCACCCCGCCGCTGGCATTGGAGAGCACCAGCAATTCGATACCCAGAAACTTCATCACCACCACCGGAAAAGAGATCTCCTGCATGGAATATCCCTCGTAATAGTGAAACCTGCCCTGCATGGCAACGATGTTTTTTCCACCCATGGTGCCGAAGATCAGCTGCCCGTGGTGTCCGGCAACTGTTGAAACCGGGAAGTTGGGTATGTCTTCGTAAGGAAATGTATGCTGGATGTCAATTTCATTGACCAGTCCGCCCAATCCGGTACCAAGGATAATACCGACTTCGGGTTTCAGGGAAATCCGGCTTTCAAGGTATTCTATTGTTTCTTTGATTTTTCTTAACATATCGTAATATCTCGTTATCAAAATTTTCTTTGTCGGTTCCATGAAACTCAATCTCCATGGAAACGCAAAATAACGGTAAATTTTTCAAATATGCGCTAAGTTCCGGAGTTTTCAGTCGCATCACATCCTTTTCGGTCGTTACAATGATTTTTTTCTGGGTGGGCAGATCATGATACTTTCGGGTGATTTCTTCCAGGTCTTTAGGCGTATATACATGATGATCAGCAAATTTCATAACAACAAGTTCGCTGCACATACGCTCCAGATGCTCTCTGAGCGGGTAATCATTGGCAATGCCTGTTACCATCAGAATATTGGTCAGTTTTGCCGGAAATGGAAAATCTAACGTGTCAAAGACTGGTGTCGGATCCAGATATTTTATGTATGAGAAATAGATGTGCTGATGGCTGTTGGGTTTTAGCTCTTCCACAATTCTGCGCCGGGTGATGGGTGAGAATATCTTTGGCGTTTTTGTAACCACGATGATGTCGGCCCGGCCCGCACCGGCGCTGAATTCACGCAAGGTGCCCGAAGGAAGTATCATGTCTTCGGAATAGGGATGATGATAGTCGGTAAGCAGTATGGATAATCCTGGTTTTACATAGCGATGCTGAAAAGCGTCGTCGAGAAGGATAACGTTCAGGTCGGGGTGCTTTTCCAGAAGGATTTGGATGCCCCGGCTGCGTTTTTCGTCAACAGCCACCTTCACCGCCTCGAATTTTTTTAAGAACTGCAACGGTTCATCCCCGATATACTTGACGCTCGATCGTTTGGAAGCAAGGATGAATCCGTTGCTTTTGCGACCGTATCCGCGGCTCAGGGTGGCAACAAACATCCCAGGTGTCAACAGCCTGATCAGGTATTCAATGTGGGGGGTTTTCCCGGTTCCTCCGAAAGTGAGGTTGCCGACTGAAATAACAGGTTTGTCAAATGTTCTGGAAGGCAGAAGGTGAAGGTCAAAAAGCCAATTCCTTACCTGCATGGCCACGCCATAACACAACGAAACAGGAAGCAATATAACCTGGAGTATCCGTGTCATAATCGAAGCACCGAAGATATAAAAATTATTGCTCGGTTACAAGGGCTTTTTCCCTGGCGAGATAATGCACATTTTTAAGAAGTTGTGAAATGCCTGCATCCGGATCTCCGGTCTTAACCACATAGTCGCTCGCACCTGCAGTTAACAACTTTTCCGCCAACAACGGATCCTCGAAATTGTCGAAAAAAATCACCCGGGTGGATGGGGAAATTTCCAGCACACTGCGCAGAAAATCAAAACCGGAATGTGTGCCGGTGAAAAAACTGCTGATTAAAAAATCAGGTTGCAGGCTTTTCTGTATGCGGTATAAACAATCCTCTCCCGTTTGAAATGCATGGACATTTGTAAACTTGTTGATTTCCAGATTGTATCTGATCAGGTTCCGGTGGATTGGATTTTTATCAACCACAAATATCAACGACTTTTTCATGATCCTTATTGGTTCAGGTTTCAACAGGCCAAATTTGCAATTTTTGGTGCATAAAAAAACGCCGGTGTGAGATACTTTTAAACAGGTTATCAACAAAGTACAAAGGCTGGGATTAGCCGGCCGTTGTTCGTCCTTCGAACTTTGTCCTTCCCACTTTCGTTTGTCCTTTGTCCTTTGTCTTTCGTACTTTTCCCTGTCCCGGTGGACTGTACCTTCTCTACGGATCTGTGTAGTAATCAGATGTGTATAGAGAGTAGCCTTGGAGGGGAGGGAGACCCTGTACCAGTCAATAATGAATGGTTGTATTTGTGTAATATTGATATTGATTGAGGAATCATACCAGTGATTGATTTGGTTAGCAATCAGCCATGAAATGGCGTAATATAAATAACCGTGGGTGGAGCCCACGGATGTTGCAAATCATGACCAACTTAGCCCTGAAAGGGCGGCATATAACTGATAATGTGATATATCACCCTTTCAGGGCTCACGATTAGATCGTTTCATGGTTTCAGTTTAGTAATTTCCTGACTTTTGACATTTAGTTCGGTACAACGCGAAGTACGAGGTACGAATGACGAAGTACGAACATATTTCCAACCAATTGTCACTTTTACATCACCGGATTGCTTAATTTTGTAAAAAAAGAACATGAAAAAATATATTTTTTCGCTCGTGATGCTGATAATTGCGCTTTCAGCCAATGCTCAAATCCGCAACATCAATCCTGATCCGAACGGCGAGCCGTGGATCGTTGGCGGGCTCAGGCCACTTACTGCTTCCGACTATGCCATGCTGAGCAACGTGCCCCGATGGAGCCCGGTGAACCCAAAAAGCATGCAGGATCTTCCCTCACAGGTTGATAATACCGTGAATCCGTGGTTCAGGCCGATCTTTAACCAGGATGGCGGCTCCTGTGGCCAGGCCAGCGGGGTAGGTTACAACTTTACCTACGAAATGGCCTATGAAAGAAATATTCCTGCCAATATCACTGCCAACCAATACCCGACCCATTTTACCTGGAATTTCTTAAACAACGGCGTTGGCGATGGTTCGTGGTATTTTGATGGTTGGGGGATCATCCGGGAGGCCGGGTGCCCCACGGTTGCCGCTTATGGCGGAATGTCGTCGGGAGGTCAGGCCCGCTGGATGACCGGATATGACAAATATTACAATGCGATGTTCAACCGCACCCTCGAATTTTACGGGATCGATGTGACCACCTATGAAGGACTGAATACACTCAAACAATGGCTCTGGTCCCGTGACGGCGGCACGCTGCCTGGCGGACTCGCCAATTTTGGTGCCGGAATCGGAGCTTCCTATATTACAAGCCTCCCGACAGGAACGCCTAATGCAGGAAAAGATGTGGTGGTCCAGTGGGGAACAACCTCCGACCATGCCATGACCTTCGTGGGCTACGATGATGAAATCCGGTATGACTATAACAACGACGGGCAATACACCACCACCCTTGATATCAATGGCGATGGAAAAGTGAATCTGCAGGACTGCGAAATCGGCGGATTGGTCATGGCCAATTCATGGGGCAACAGTTTCGGGTTCAATGGAAAAGCTTATGTAATGTACAAATTGCTGGCCGATCCGATTGAAATCGGTGGAATATGGAGCAATGTGGTGCATATCGTGCAGGCGAAGCCGGATGCTTTGCCCTTGCTCACCCTCAAGGCAAAGATCAAGCACACCTCCAGAAATAAACTCAAAATAATGGCCGGCGTATCCACCGACCCGGCCGCTTTAACGCCGGATCATACCAAAAGCTTCCCGCTGTTCAGTTATCAGGGAGGCGATTTTTATATGACGGGAGGAGGCACAACTGCCGATAAAACCATCGAAATTGGTCTCGATATCACCGACCTGCTCACCTATGTTCAACCCGGCGCCGAGGCAAGGTTTTTTCTTCAGGTTGTTGACCAGGACCCCAATTTTGTCGGCTCCGGAGAGATCGTAAGCTGTTCACTGCTCGACTATACCACTGGTACAACCGAAGTTGTCAGCCCGTCGGCCAATGTCGCCATTGTCAATAACGACACAACATTGGTTTGGATGAATAAATCCATTGATTTCGATAAGGTGCAGGTTACCACCGAGTCCCTTGATCCGGCTACGGTGATGGAGAATTACAGTTACCAGCTCGAAGCGGCTCAAGGCACTCCGCCTTATGCATGGTCGCTGCAGATGGTATATAGCGAAACACCGCTGGCAGAGCAGTTTCCGGCCATTACAGCCAACCATTTGCAACCCACAAACGATGACGATGGTTTTGTTGTTCAGCACATTGATTTTGACTTTCCGTTTTACGGCGAAACATTTAACAATATTACGATCCTCACCGATGGAGGCATCACCTTCAGCAACGGTTTTGCCTACATTCGCGAAGACGCTTCCATCATTGCCAACCGCTGCATTGCAGCCTACTGCGCCGATCTGATGATCTATCCCCGCAACCCATGCCACTTTCAGCTGGAAAGCTTCACTTTTTGGCTTGCCTGAGTTTGATGTCGATGTTGCAGTTACACTGTACCCCGATGGCAAGATTAAATTCTTTTATGGTAATTTCATCACCCCGGCCACAGGCTGGAGTTCTGGTGTTTCACAGGGCGACGGGAACAGCTATCTCATCAACTCCATCGCCGGCAGCATGAATATCCCGGCTGGTTTTGCAGAACAGATCGCCAGCCAGCCCTTCCCGATCGGCATGCATGTAACCCCCGGCGGAATCTTCCAGGGTATCCCTACAGAAGCTGACATGACCTGGAATATCGCTTTCAAAGTGACCGACTACAACAGGATTTCAAGTGTCAGAGTTCTGCCGTTTTCAACGGTGCTCAGCGCAGTGGCAGACCATGGACATGGCCAGGATCAGCGGGTTTCCGTATCGCCAAATCCTTTTACAACCAAAATCGACCTCAGGATACACGGTAAATCCGGGCTACAAGCTGTTTTCACCCTGCACGATATCCATGGTAAAATGATCTGCACCATTTTCGACGGTGAAATCCCTGCCGGTCAGAATTCGATATCCTGGCCGGTGAGTGCGGTCAAAGCAAAACTTGCTTCCGGTACCTTATTCCTGCATTGGACGATTGGAGGGGAGTCGGGGGTTGAGAAGGTTGTGTATAACAACTGATGTTATCTATCATCATGGCAACAGTTACGCACCCGGCTTTGAATGGTGTGTTCCATTCGCCGCTTCGCTCTCATGGCGCAACTTAGTCGCGAACACAACGTATAGAGAAACCGCCAGCTTTTGTATCATTCCCTATATAGCCAAAGTTGCTATTGAAGCCCAGGTAAATGCCACTGGTAGAGTTAAGCTTCCCGGTACTCCAGTAAGTGCCCTCCGATCCACGATAGTAGAGCGAACCCAACATGTAATCCAGGTATCCTGCGGCATGCAATTTTAACCCGGAATTCCAGGGTCCGGTCCAGTCAGCCCAGTTTCCGCTTGCGTCCAGGCTGGTCCATTCGGCAGCCGTTGGGATCCGCCAGGTGCTGCCAAATTCAATGGAGCAAGGGTCATTGTCTGGTGTCCAATCAGAATTTTCATTGATGGAATTTATCCAAGTGGAATTGGGTGTCCTGATTGTGCCGGTATGCTTGTACCCCTGCCTGCGGTTGAATTGCCAATACCAGCCTGCCGAGGCTTCGGTGGCGTCGTCAACAGAAGTTGCCTGGTGATCGGCGCCGAGATTGCTTGTAATCCAGCATTTGGCGGGTTCGCCCGGGATATTTGTAACCGTGCCATAGGTTACTGTTTTGTCAACCGGGGCTACTGCTCCTGTTACATGGTTGATTGTGATAGAAGAACCGCAGGTAAAAACTGCCGGCAGCGTAGAAAAAGTCAACTCATTCCCGTAAGCCGTTCCCACACTGTTGATGGCATAAGCCCTGATGTAATAAGGTGTGTTCGCAGTCAACCCTGTGAGATTACTCACGAAGCTGCCTGTACCGCCGCCATCCGTTGTGTAGTTGTCGGCCATTGTCGGAGTTGAGGTTGTACTCCAGCACACACCTCGGCCGATTACAGTCGCTCCGCCATCTGCGGTAACATTACCACCGCTGATGGCTGTAGTCTGCATGATATCCGTTACCGGAGATGTCTCAACAGAAGGCATGGTTGGTGTAAAAACCGGAAGCATGGCAAAAGTGTAGGTTTCACTGGAAACAGGGTTGTCAGAAAGGATAGTAGCATGATAACCCTGAACATAAGCAGTATATTGAAGCAGGTTGCCAAGGTAAAAAATAAATCCAGTTGCATCCGGAAACGATTTGAGGATGGCAGAGCCTGATCCCTCCTGTCCCTTCCAGTAAATCCGCTCGCCTGCATTGCCTGAGCCGGCGTTCAAGAGCCTGATCGTTTTTGTGGCAGTATTGTCAGATACCTTAAAAAACAGCTCCCTTGATGAATTGGTCGAAATACCAAAAAGATGCCACCCCTTTTCAAATCTGTTCCCGAATGCCGACAGCTTTCGGCCCTGGTTGTCATAAACCGACAGGTTCAGCTCCCCGGCATGCTTCATCCGGATCCTCACCAGGGTAGATCCCGGGAAGGGGTTTGGGTTATTCTGCATCACTTCAAAGGATCCGGAACTCCCGGAGGCTGGTTCTCCAATGCCCACAGGCCAGGTGGCGTCAAGGGTCAGAACAGAGACAGCCTCGTACAAAGTAGTGTCGCAGTTTTCTGCCAGGTTTTTTACAGTCACACTATCCAGGGCCAGTGAGTTCTGGGTTAGCGAATCAATTGCACGGAAAGTCAGGGTGATGATTGTTCTCTGGCTGAATCCATGGATGATAAAAGAAAGAAAGAACAAAGTGGAAAGAGAATTTTTCATGAATTATTTTTTAGTCGCTTTTAGATCGCCATCGTTGGTCACCGTGATTTTCCATGCAGTACCATCCGGGGAGGTTAAAATCAGCCCGGAGTTGTTTTCACTTAGGAACAGGTCGCCCTTTGAGATCTCGACGCTGGATTTTGGTTTGTCTGTTCCGATCCCGACATTACCGGAGGTGAAATAAATATCGGCCCCATCGCTTGACCACGGGGATTTTCCAACCGGTGCTGCTCTCTTTTGTTTAGAGCCATCAGGAAACATAAAGCCTGAGTCGGATGAGTAGATATATCCTTTAACTTCAAGTTTTTGCCGCGGTTTTAACGTTCCTATTCCCATTTGTCCCGCAGAATCTATCACAACGCGGCACACACCATTCGTGTAAAATCCAATTTTATTTCTCGACAATCGCTCCATGGCCACATCAACATCTTCGTCGCCACCTTCGCCCATCTCAAGTCTCATTTTTGGAAATGAATTTAACCTGAAGTAAGGATTAGCCGCACTGTCATAAAAGCCTTCAAAATGGGATCCTCTTCGTTTTGGTATCGGGAGTTTCGGTTTAACGGAAGCAACGATCCCTTTTCGGTCAAACTCAAGAACAGGTATCTCCGAGGCCATCAGGTCATCATAATACAAGACCCTGAATTCTGGATCGTGATCGCCCGCTTCGACAATCCTTCCCAAAGAAAATTTTGGATTTTTACTTGAATCAGATGGCCCAAACGTCGACATAATTCTTTTCACCATCAGCGCATGTTCCTCAACCCCGCCATCAATCAGAATGTTCCCATTCGCAACGGCAACTTTTTCCCACGGGGTTGTTGTTCCAATGCCCAACCATCCTGCAGGGAGCACGACATTTGTATCTACCGCAACCCATTGACTGTTCAGCGCCATCCATTTTGATGTGCCTGGCGGGCCTTTGTAAAAATAGTATTGATTATCGCTGGTACAATAGATCAACAATCCGGTGGCAGGGTTGCTGATTAAATTCCGCTCATCCATGGTCATTCTGGGAACCAGCACTCCTTTGGTGGACGACTTTACATCGAGCATGGCGGAATTGTCGGGAAGGGAAATGTAGGGTGCAATGGACACCTGCCCATAAGCACAAACCAATGCCATATCCAGCAACAGCGAAATAACCAGCAGGTGAGTCGTTTTTTTATATTGCATATGCCTGTGTGGGTTTGTTGTTTTTCGTAAACGCTTGATATGTAATTTTTTAATCCAATAAGTTACTGAATCACCAGCTTCTTCGACTCAATTCCCGTTTTGGAAACTATTTTCACCAGGTAAATGCCTTTTGCCAGCTTGCTAACATCCATTTCAATTCGATTTTTATTTTTAAATTGATCATGCATAATCAGTTCTGCTTTTGTATTGAAAATACTTACAAGGATTTCACGATGCAGATTTTTGTTGTCTGTGATTGTGATTTTGTTCGTTGCCGTATTTGGATAAAGACTGAATCCTGGTGCGGTTTTTTCGGTTTCTTCAATAAAAACTGCGCCTCCGTTTGAGGTTTTTAAAATAGTACCAAAATCACCCACTGCATAACCGTTATTGGCATCGGTAAAATAAACCGATCGTAAAATATGAGAAGTGAAATTTGCAGATGCATCCCAGGTTATTCCGCCATTGTTGGTCATTAAAATTTCAGACCATCCTTCGATATAATTATAAGCCGAACCCACCGCATATCCCGTATAGTCATCAGTAAAATAAACGGAATTTAAGACCATTGAAGTTCCGCTGTATTGCTGAGTCCAGGTTGTTCCCCCATCTGTGGTTTTTATAATGATTGCATTGTAGGATGAATAATTGCGTCCAACTGCATATCCCGTATTGGCACTTGGGAAGTACATTGACGCCAGAGGAAGGATTGTACCACTTGATAAAGGAAACCATGTTGAGCCTCCATTTGTGGTTTTTAAAATGATCCCAACATCACCTGTTACAAAACCTATGTTAGCGTCTGTAAAATAAACTGATAATAAATAATTCGTGGTTCCACTGGATAAAGCAGTCCATGTTGCGCCTCCGTTTGTGGTTTTTATCAGGGTCCCGGCGTCACCCACTGCATAACCGATATTCCCATCAGTAAAGAAAATTGAATTTAATGTATTCGTTGTTCCACTGGATAAAGAAGACCAGGTTGTTCCTCCATTAATGGTTTTCAGAATAGTTCCGTTTGCCCCCACAGCATAACCTGAGTTTGCATCAGTGAAGAAACCTGACCTTAAAGTATTCGCTGTCCCGGAGGTTAATGAAGACCAATTTGTACCTCCATTACTGGTTTTTAAAATGGTTCCTTCCACCCCCAATGCATACCCGGAGTTTGTATCTGTAAAGTAAACTGAAAATAAAGAATTCGTTGTTCCTGTTGATAGATTGGTCCAGGTTATGCCTCCATCTATTGTTTTTAAGATTCTAGCGCCGGTATAACCTACCGTGTATCCTATGTTTGCATCAGTAAAGTAAACTGAAGATAGTGGGCTCATTGGTCCGCTCAATACATCTGTCCAGGTTGTGCCTCCATTGGTGGTTTTTAAAATAACAAAATCCGGGTCCCACCCTCCGCCTCCGCCAACAATATAACCATTATTGACGTTGGTAAAATGAACTGAGTTTAACCAGCTGGCTGTTCCGCTGTTTTGCTGAGTCCAGGTTGTACCGCCATTGGTGGTTTTTATGATGATTCCGTCACGGGCGACAGCATAACCGGTGTTGGTGTTAACAAAGTAAACAGATGTAAATGATGCATAGGCAACTCCGCATGATAAAGCAGTCCAGGTATTGCCGCCATTAATGGTTTTCAGCATGGTTGAATTTAGACCAACGACATAGCCGGTATTCGCATCAGTAAAATAAACGGAGGTTAAACCATTGGTTGTTCCGCTAGGTGCCGAAGACCAGGTCGAGCCTCCATTCATGGTTTTTAAGATGGAACCATCATAGCATACAACAAATCCTGTATTCGCATCGGTAAAATATACAGAAGATAAAATATTGATTGTTCCGCTCGATAAAGAAGTCCAGCTGGTCCCTCCATTGATGGTTTTTAAAATGGTGCCACTATAGCCAACCGCATATCCGGTATTGACATCCGGAAAGTAAATAGACTTCAAGTTACTAGTCGTTCCGCTTAATAACACGTGCCAGGCTGCGCCTCCATTGGTGGTCTTTATGATGGTTCCATACGACCCCACAGCATACCCGGTGTTGGTGTCAAAGAAGTAGATTGAAGCGTACCAATTACCCGTAGGCAAAGGGTTCTGCCATGTCCATTGTGAAAACGAAAACAGGGAGATCAACGTGAAATAAAGTAACAAGGATATTTTTTTCATTTTATTTATATTTAATTGTTATTAACTGATTGGATCTCAAGCGTCATTTATAATTACGGTTGCACGACATTAAGATGAATACTTCCAGATTGACTGGAGATTTTAAAGGTTTGCTTTCCTGCCAATACTGAGACTTTTGTCACCATAACAGTTCCTTCAGCGCTTAGGAGTAAATAATATTCTCCCGTAGATTTTTGAAACTCCTTATAGGCAGTTACAAAGGGAACACTGCCACCATCGATATACCAGTCCGCATTCGTCTTGTTATAAGCAAACTTTTCTTCAGACGAAAGATTAAAGTAATTTACATCCTTTGAAAGCGCAACGAAATACAATTGCGCTCCAGAAGATAATCCGGTGCCGGATTCTAAACGAATCGATGGGTAGGTTGGTGTTGCAGGTGATGCATCATCTTTCTTGCAGCTGCTTGCAAGTGCCAATAATACGCCCATCAGAAGTAAAGGATAAATCCATCGTTGCTTTTTCATGATTCCAGGTTTTAAATTTGACAATAGTTGATTGTTATCAATTTAACAATATTTTTCCTTTACCAAAAATACATTTTTTAATAATACCAATACATCTTCCAAACTTTTTTTTATATCTGATTATACCCGGGTGGGCAAGGGAGCAAAACGAAATTCAAACTATCAAATCCGCATGATCAGGTATCGCAGGAATGTCGGGCTATTTGCAATGTCACGTAAAATTACGTATGCAATTCAGGCACTTCAGCGCTTGTGGTGGCCCATCCCGGGGCGCTATCTTTGCTTCATCAAACTCAAACAAAAAATCAAAATGAAAGCAACAACCATCATCATTTCAGCAATTATCTCCCTCCAGGTAAGCGATCTTTCCGCAGGAAATGCAACCTCATCAGCCCCTGTCATCATTAAAACCACCACCCCTCTCCCGTCAATACTTGCCCCGGCTACTCCACTGGAAGCAACATTTGAAGAAATTGCTCCAATGAATGAAGTTGCCCTCCTTGCACCGGTGAGTCCCGCTGAAGCAACTTTCGAGGATATGCCCTCTGAGCTGGACCTGATGGTTGATTTTGCTCCCATAACCCCCTCCGTCGCTGATTTTGAGGAAGCCATGGATGATATTACCGTAAACATTAGCGCCATGGCACCCGTTACACCCTTGGAAGCTGACTTTGAATAAGCCAGTTGAATCCCTGGTCAATTGGATATGAGACAATCTCCGGTCTTAATAGAAACAAAAGACGAATACATCAAAACAGCCTAACTGCGGTGATGTTATTTGTTTTTTTAATGATCCCTGACGATCTTAGTCGTAAGCCTGTTTCCATCAGTTATTAATTCAATAAAGTATACCCCGGGCGGCTCCTCCTTTAGCGAAATCTGAAAATCCAAA
>JAPLDG010000247.1 GCA_026391845.1 Bacteroidota bacterium
CGGAAAATATGAGGATCATGCCGGAGTGATCAAATCACTCAGAGTAATCTCGGATGAGCTGAATAAACCAGTCACCATCATGCAGGATCTGCAGGGACCGAAGATCAGGGTAGGACAACTTCCCGGGGGGAAAATTGACATCAGGAAAGGAGAAATCATCACGTTGTTGCCTCTTTCTGAATATCATTCGGCTGTTGGAACGATCCCGATCGATTATCCGTATGTTGCAGAGGAGGCTAAACCAGGCATGCAGGTGCTGCTTGCCGATGGGTTATTTGAACTGGAAATCACCGAAATCATTGGAAATGATGTTTTATGCCGCGTGGTTGAAGGCGGTTGCCTGACGGATCACAAAGGGGTGAATTTCCCCAACCTCAACCTCAGGCTTCCTTCTCTGACCGAAAAAGACATCCGCGACCTCGAATTCGGGCTATCTCAGGATGTTGACTGGGTATCGCTCAGTTTTGTCAGATCAGCGGAGGATGTGATCACGCTGCGAAATCTGATTACGGAAAAAGGGTATCGCAAACCGATCATTGCCAAGATCGAGAAACCACAAGCCATCGATCATCTGGAAGAGATTGTAAATGTGGTGAACGGCATCATGGTTGCACGCGGGGACCTGGGGGTTGAGATGAGCCCCGACAAGGTTCCCATGCTTCAAAAACATATCATCGAATTATGCAACCGAAGCAGCAAGATCGTCATAACTGCCACTCAGATGCTTGAGAGCATGATCCACGAACCACGACCGACGCGTGCGGAGGCAAGTGATGTGGCCAATGCCATCATCGATGGCACCGATGCAATCATGCTCTCAGGTGAAACAGCCATGGGCGACTATCCTGTAAAAGCCGTTGAAATGATGGTGAAAATCGCACTGGATGTGGAGACAAAAATTCAATTCAGGAACTATCCTCCCACGGGCCATTCAGACATCATTGCCCTGAGCCGCGCCGCAAACCAGATGGAGGATGTGGTAGATCCTGCCTGCATTGTTGTCATGACAACCAGTGGAAGAAGCGCCCAATTTGTTGCCGCCGAGCGCCCGCACTCCCCCGTATTCGCTTTTACGACACATATCGACGTTTACCATGCACTGAATTTACTCTGGGGGATCAGACCTGTTTTCATTGAGGATCATCCCGGCACTTTTGAAGAGATGGTTGCTGTGGCTGAAAGGAATCTATTGGAACGGCATCTGGCCAGATCAGGGGATAAAATTCTGCTGATGGGTGGAATTCCTGCTCATGAAGCAGGAGGGACGAATTTCATCACGGTTCATACCATCCGCTGAACCAGCAACAAATCCTGAAAATTAATCGCCGAATTTATAGCTCATCCCGGCATTGATAATTGAGTTGGTGCCAATTCCAAACTCACCAAAAAAGCTGAATGCGCGTCCAACCCGAAAACCCAGCAATGTTAACTGACCGGCAGGAAGCAACTTCTGTTTCTTCGTGGTTGTTGAGTTATTGATTTCTTTATAATAATCCATTGTTACACCCATTCCGATACCGGAATACATACAGAAAGTACGGGTATTGAGATAACGGAACCGTACATTGGCAATTCCCTGCCATAGGTTATCCGTTGTTTCATAGTTATAGGTATTATAATTCTGATAATCGTATGTTTGCTCAGTTCCGACAATCGTGGCGTAGCTTACCTGGAATCCTACCGCAATCACCTTCGTGATGGATCGGGAATATCCAAGTAAAAACGTGCCGGATGTGGTGTTGGACTGGCTGTCATTATTCAGTGCAAAGTAGTAAATCGAACCGAGGCCATACGATATATAAAAATCGTTTTCCATATCCGATTGGGCTTTTTTCTGATTTTTCATTGGCGCTTCTTTCTCCTGACCGTAGGTAGTTACCATTCCGGTGAAGATCAGCGCCATTGTCAAAATGATCAGTTTTTTCATGACTCTTGGTTTTAGAATTGCATTTATCATAGGTAAAGACAAAAGTACGCAGCATCCGAGGCAATACGTAACTTAAATTTCCTATCCTTTGGCACAATAAACATGTCGAATGGCTTAAATTCCTTCCAATCCTGTTCATCAGGCAACTGAACCACCATCGATCCTGAGATGACAGTCATATGCTCCACCGTGGAGGTGCCAAATTCATATTCCCCGGCAGCCATGACGCCCATGGTTGCTGGTCCGTTTGCGGTGCTGAAGGCGATCGATTTCACCTGTCCATCAAAGTACTCATTCGTCTTAAACATAGGGTTTCAGTTAGCAGTTCAAAGGTACAAACAAATTGACGCTGCAAAACGAATAATTACGGAATTTATTTTGGGGGGCAAGGAGAAATACCTGCTAAAATGCCTGACCTATGCCAATATATAATCCGTAATCCTTACGGGATATTGCCGCACCTAACCGGAGCCTGATGTTTTGAGAAGGAATGATATTGAGATAGAGATTTGCCCCAAGGAAATTAAGCCAGACAGACTGACCGAAAACATCAAATGAGGGGAAAATCTTTCCTGTACCGGCATATCCGCCGAGTGCGATGAATTTCCATATTTCTGCACGTAACTCCACCTGGGCGGTGGCCTCCGAATGGTTTACATACTTGCCTCCGGTATATCCTGCAGCTGCGTCACCATGTCCATAGTTTGCAAACATGTTGTATGGCAAGTCGCCCCAGGCAGCCTGTGAATAAAAATGCCAGGCCAGGATCAGATTTTTACTATCCTTGCGCAGCCGGTGATATCCATTCACTGAAACATTAAAAATATTGTAGCCCCTTGTATTCAGCACAATACTCTCAGAAAGCTGACAACTGAACGTCGCATAATACCCTTTTGAAGACCAGAAAATATTATCCCGGTTATCCCACACGATCGTAGGAATGAGGACGCTCTCGTATGTTTGTCCCAATGGCAGTTCCGACCGGGTCAGCTCTGCAGTACTCACAGAGTCGGTTCCCTGAAGGTTCGACAAACTGTAATTATATTCAAGGCCTCCATACAATCCCTTGTATATTTTGCGGAAACATGTCAGGGTCACACTCATCTCTTTTTGCGTTGTCCAGACATAATTCGCATCGTTGTTGTCAATGATCACTGTATCACGCCCAATCCCGAAAAACTTCAACTGCATCTCTCCAACATTAAATGTTAAGAAAGCTCTCCATTTATTATGATTCCAGTACAGACTCTGTTTGACTCCCGTCATCCAGCTCCCATAGAAGTCAAAATAGAACATCACGGCCGTAGATGACGGAGGGGTAATTGTATCTGATTTCTTCAGATTGTAAACGATCATTGGAAGCACTGCGAACCCGACTTTCTGCGTTGAACCAAAAATCGGTCCGGGAACGACCGTGAAGCTCACATTCTTATTGATCTTTTTCAGGGTCTTCTCCACGAATACAATGCTGTCATGCGAAATAATGGCTCCCTGACTCCGTACCATCGGAGTGAATCGAAAAAGTAAAATCAGACAGAGAATTGCCAGTCTCATATCACTATTATTACCAGACATTTATATGATAATGACACATCACAACTATCTCCGTGGTTCCTCTCTTAAAGGGTATCCAAACTGCAAGACGATCTCAGAAGCATATTGATTTACAAAACGAATGGTATCTTCATGGATATCATAAGCCTGGTTACGCGGAGAATGGGAATTCTCCGACAAGTAGGCTTTAAATAAAGGTACCGATTCAGCATATCCGCCCAGACCCAATTCGGTATAAATATGGTTCAAACCGGCGATTGGATCCGTGACAAAGTCCTCCATTTTAACCTCATAAATGAAAGGGGATCCAGGATTACTCCTCATTCCCAGGTAGTGTTTCATGGCAATGGAATAGAATCTGGCAACATTTTTTCGAGAAAAACCGGCAGGTACGGTTTGTAACTGTATGCCGGTAAAAATTGCAAGAATGAAATGATAAAAGGATTCAACAACAACATAAGGATCTCGGTAAATAAAAATAAACCCGGCTCCGGGGTAAAGCTCCCTGAGGATATCAACCCGTGGAATATTCTGAGGATTCTTGCTGATATACCGGACTCCCCGGGTATTGAGCAGTGATTTGACAACCAATCGCCGGTAATCATATTTCCATCTGGCCAAATCCTTTGCCGGCAAGGATCCGGTAAAGTAATCTCCATCAACAAACCGGTCAAATTCTGCGGGGAAAACAAAGAAATTGTAAACACTGAAAGGCTGAAGATTTGTCATGGCAAACTCCTCCTCCTGCGGAAAATTCATATCCATGGAAACATTGTCGAAAGGCCGTTTATCCGGAACTAAAAGGTTGATTAACGGGCTCATCCACCATTTCTGAGATAGCACGCAATGGGGAAAAACAGTATGGAGCGTGGTCGTGTATCCCGCTTTCGGATCCTGGCACAGAAGATTCTGCAACAGCGTTGTACCGCTTCGGTTGAACCCAATAATGAATAAAGGAGGGGCCTTCATTTGAAAATTTTCGATCCGGCGATTCCAGATAAATTTTTCAATCCAGTTAAAGGGGCTGAAAACCGCTGCCACTAAAATGGAGAGAGAGGCTTTGAAATAATACTTCCGCTCTGCTTTGTATCTTCTGAGTAATTGAATCAGGTTTCCTACAGTACTCCCGGCAAGGGTGGAGACCGGAAACGTAAAATTTGTCCTGCGCATGAGTGGCAAATATAATTAAAACCGGCTATATGCTAGTGAAGAGTCAGTTTAAATTTTTACAAATTCCCTTTTTATTATGACCGCTCCCATCCCTTGAAGGGGTACTCTTAATACACATCTTGTATGTGGGTTTCTTGTAACAACGACTCCTCTCCGAATTGCCATAAATTTTGGACTAAAGTCCAGTAACTATCTAGCTATCAATTGCCACGGCCTTAAGGCCGTGGCAACACAATGAGCTAAAACCCATGGCTTTAGCCAAATATTCTTGTTTAATAACCTCTTTTTGAAGTGGACTCATATAAAAATAACTGATTGATCGCAATCATTAATAATATTATATTTGCGGAGGATATGCCCTATCCATGATTTTGCTACTAAAATCAATATAATCAGGTAAATAAGGTATTAAATCAACCAATCATCAATTTCAACAAACCTAATACAATAAACATGAAAAAGTTAACTCTACTTTTGGCAGTTTTAATCTGCCTGCCTTTCATCATGAATGCCCAATCTGTTGAAGTAACCCCATTTGGCGGATATGTTTTTGGCGGCACCATGAATGGTGATTATGGCGATGTACACATCAATGATAACGCACAATATGGAGGCATGATCAGCCTGGCAGTAAGCCGGGTAATGGATGTTGACCTGATCTATAACAGGTCGGACACCAAAGCGCAGGTAAACTATTTCAGTATCAACGGGTATGTCAAACCCTACGTTGAGGTGCCTCTCAGCATCAACTACATGCAGATCGGATTCACGAAAAATTTCAGGGTCAATCCTAAAGTGTCTCCGTTTGTGGGTTTCAACATCGGGGCATGTGCATTTGCTCCCAAAGAAGAATATTCTGATGCCTGGTTCTTTTCCGTAGGTATGAATGCCGGTGCAAAAGTCTATTTCAGCAACAGGGTCGGCCTTCGCCTGCAGGCACAGGGTTATATGCCTGTTCAGGGAACTGCATTTTCAATGTTTGTTGGGACAGGTGGTGCCAGTACCGGGGTTTCCGTTTACTCCACTTTGTTCCAGTTTGGATTCACCGGCGGACTGATTTTCCGTTTAGGCAGGATTCAATAACCTTGTTTGCAAATAAATTCACGACAATAAAATTCAATTCTTAACTGTTAACACCATGAAAACGAAACTTTTAATCCTAATCGCATTTGGGTGGCTGGCCTTTACATCTTGTAGCAAATACCCTCCCGCCTCCTCGCGCGTGGCCGAAGATCTGGCTATATATACCCAGGTTGATGTAAATACAGATTTCAACAATTACAAAACTTTCTCCATGCCTAATACGATTGTTTATATCGATGGGAAAGACACTTCAACCCTGAATAATTCAAACGCGACTGTTTTGTTAAACAGAATTGCCCTGGACATGAAAAACCGTGGATTTGAGCAAATTGCGAATACAGGAAAACCAGATTTCGGCTTCAACGTAACTGCCATCAAAACCACGACGACCACGGTTTACTCTCCTGGCTGGTACTATGGGTATCCGGGATACTATCCATGGGGATACCCTAGTTATGGTTATCCATACTATCCCACCTACATTTCCTCCTATTCGGCCGGAACAGTGATCATTGATCTGGTTGACCTGAAAAATGTAGTCAACAACACGATCATGGTGAGGTGGAATGCTTTTATCAGGGGACTGGTTACAAACATGCACACACAGACCGAGATCACAAATAGTGTGGATCAGGCATTTAAACAGACACCTTCTCTCATTACGACTCCGGTAACAAAGTGACAAATAACTAAATTAAAAAGACCATAAAATGAAAAAGATACTATTAATGCTCACAGTTTTTGTTTGTATGACCGGAATGGCTCGCAGTCAGGATAACCCGCCAGCCTCGCTGGGCTACTCACCCAGTTCATATTATACTTTCTCCTGGAATACTACTTTTTCCATCGGAGACTTCAACAAATGGGTAGGCAATGCCAGCCCGGCCGGGTTTGATATCGGCGGCAGATATTTTATCAAAGGTGGATTGGCTGCAGGTTTTAACATCAGTTGGCAGCGCATCGGGCAGACATACGAGCACGAAACCTACTATGGCACTTCAGGTCAGGCACTTACCGCGACAAACTACCGTTTTACCTGGATGGTGCCCTTCACGGGTGTGATTGCATACCATTTAATGGCCGACAAAACGGTTTCACCCTATGTGAGTCTGGGAATTGGTGGCGATTATATGGAACATCACCTGTTGATCCAGGAATATGATATCTACAAAACCCGTTGGGATTTTTCTCTGACGCCGGAAATCGGCGCCTTGATAAAATTCGGAAATTTCGCCCAGTGGGGAGCAATTGTAGCATTTAACTATAAATGGACCACCAACCAAATTGACTTATACAACGACAGGGAGATAAAAAATCTCCAAATGCTTGACCTCAAGGTTGGGGTTGCGCTTACCATCCGATAGATTTGAGTACGCCTCATCCCATGAAACAAAAATTTCTGTTATATTTATGGTTCGGTGTGTTTTTTCTGATCGCTCCCCTTTCGATCTACGCGGGAATTGATACAATCGGCAAAAAAGACTCAACTTCTCATGGGTCTGTAAAGAACCGAATGACAGGTGCGGTGGTGGCCCCATTTGGTGCTCCGATCTATAATATCTATGCCAGAATAGGCCCTTTCAGCCCTCAGGAAAGAGCTCAGTCCGTGGAGAAAAAGTTGAAAACCCTTGCCAGCGATCCATTTTTCCACAGGGACTCCGTCAAGCTTTTCAAAGGTGAAATGACATATGACATCATGTATGGAGAATCTATTATCACCTCGGTGGATGAGGATGATGCCAGGGCTGAAGGAACCACCAGAGAACTTGTTGCCAATGCCCGCATGACAAAAATTATCTTTGCCGTGCAGCAATACAGATCGGCTACAAGTTTTGGCGCAATTCTCAAAAACGTTGGAATATCTTCGGGAATATTGATCATGCTTGTTCTGCTAATTACCCTGATCAACAGGCTTTTCAGGTTTATTATCAGCAAAGCTGATGCGCTGCAGAATAGGATCATGAAGGGCATGCACCTTCAGGATTTCATTTTTTTCAACCGTCACCGGCAATTGACCATATTGCTGGTTATCCTGAAAGGAATAAGATGGATTATGATTCTTATCTTACTGGTTATCACCATACTGGCAATTTTCTACCTACTTCCCTGGACCAAAGCCTTCAGCATCAACGTACTTGGTTTCGTTGTCAATCCATTGAAAAATATCATGACCGGTTTTTGGGAATACGTACCAAACCTCATCACCATTATCGTTATTTTATTTGTCACCCGGATGGTTATCCGCTTCTTTAAATTTCTCAGCCGGGAAGTTGAAAAAGAGACGCTGAAAATCCCGGGATTTTATCCCGATTGGGCGCTGCCAACTTTTAATATTTTCAGAGTATTGATTATTATTTTTACCATTGTGGCCATCTGGCCATTTTTACCCGGCTCTGGTTCCCAGGTTTTTCAGGGTGTTTCGGTGTTCTTCGGACTGATATTTTCTCTTACTTCGGCAAGTGCGTTGTCCAATTTTATGGCAGGCCTCACCATTACCTATACCAGGGCCTTCAAACTTGGCGACCGTGTAAAGATTGACAATGTGACAGGCGATATCATCGAAAAGTCGATGCTTGTAACGAAAATAAGGACCATTAAGAATGAGGAGATCACCGTGCCCAATACAAAGATCATGAATACAGAGGTGATCAACTACAGCACCAGTGCTCCGGATCTTGGGCTGATCATGCACACCACTGTGACCATTGGCTACGATGCTCCCTGGCGCCAGGTTCACCAATTGTTGATTGATGCAGCGCTTCATACCGAGCTGATCCTGAAAAAGCCAACCCCTTTTGTACTGCAAACTGCCCTGAATGATTTTTACATCAGCTATCAGATCAATGCTTACACGCGGTCACCCAATGAGATGGCGGTGATCTTCTCACAACTTCACCAGAATATTCAGGATTCATTCAACAAAGCCGGTGTGGAGATCATGTCACCCCATTACAAGTCCATCCGCGACGGAAATACGATTGCCATTCCGGAGGAAAACCGGCCAAAGGAGTACGATGCGCCCTCCTTCAGGGTGGAGAAACTTTAGTTTTGGAAGGCTACATGTTCAATGCCTGCTTCAGGATTTTATAACCGGATGTGCTTGCCCTTAACTTGGCGCCATTCTTGGTTATAACCGCATAATTTTCCTTATCATAGTATTCAATCCGGTCGATAAATCGTGCATTTACAATATAGGAACGGTGGATGCGGATGAATTGAGCCGGATCAAGATGTGTTTCAAAATATTTCATGGTCTTCTCCTTCAGATGCCTGGAATCCTTGGTATGCAGCATCACATAATCGCCCTCAGCTTCCAGATAGATAATTTCATCAATGGGAACAACACTGACTTTGTGGCGTGACTTCACGGCAATCCGTTGCAGAAATTCCGGATTTTCATCCAGGGTTTTAACCAGCTTTTGCACCGGAGCCGATGCAACGATCCCACTGCCTGCCTGGGCAAGCGCCTTCTGAACTGCCTGGGTGAAGCGCTCTTTTGAGTAAGGTTTCAGCAAGTAATCAATGGCATTCATTTCAAATGCTTTGATGGCATACTGGTCGTAAGCCGTGCTGAAAATGATCAAAGGAGGCTCGTCAAGCAGGTCAAGCAATTCGAGCCCGGTGAGTTTAGGCATCTGCACATCGAGAAAAACCAAATCTGGTTTCAACTCCTGAATCGCCTTCAGCCCACTGAAACCATCGGTAAATTCACCGATGATTTCAATTCCGGCGAAATCTTTCAAATAATACTTAACGACATCCCTCGCGGGCTGCTCATCGTCAATCAGAATGGTTCTAAGCAGCATAAAGAAATTCAAATTAAAAAATAAAAATGAAATAGTTCTTTGTCACTTTGTCACTTTGTTACTTTGTCACTTTGTTACTTTGTTACTTTGTCACTTTGTTACTTTGTTACTTTTTCCCTATTCTCAGTATTCGGCAAACTCAAAAATACAAAAAACCTGGTTCCCTCAACAACTGTGCGAAGAAGTTTATCATTTTTATAAAGCAATCTTAACCGTTCGCGGATGTTGTTCAATCCGATACCGGTTCCTTTGCGCGGGTGCGCATGGGGGTCAAAATCGTTCACGATGGATATTTCAAGGTAGCCCTCCTTATAAGTACAGTCCATGGTAATACTGACCTGTTCCGTACTTTCGTAAACTCCGTGTTTGATTGCATTTTCAAACAATGGCTGCAAAAGCATCACCGGAATTTCATGCATTCGGCAGGAACCGTCGAGGTTGAAGTTAAATAGTAATTTATCCCCGAAACGAACCTTTTCAATATCCAGATACCGCCGGATGTTTGCCATTTCACTTTCGAGTGTCGTAAAACTATCGGCATTGCTGGTGACGGAATATCTTAGAAAATCCGATAATTTGATCACCATCTCGCGCGCTTTCTCAGGGTTTGTGATCGTAAGAGAGCTGATAGAATTGAGGCTGTTGAACAAAAAGTGTGGATTGATCTGGGATTTGAGCATGTTGAGTTCCGTTTCCTTGAGCACCATGCGAAGCCGGGACTCAACTTTTACTTTCTCCTGCAGGTTCACATAATAGATAAAAAGGTAGTAAACCAGGGCGATAACGATATAGAAAATAATCCCGCTGATGATTTTATTGGGAATGGAAACAACCAGCAAATCCATATAGACCTTGTTTTTACTGAAAATCGTGCTCAGGATCGTATAGGAAAGCCCGTTCCACACAACCAGGGTTAGTGTGAGGAACGACAAATGGTTAAAAACCACATTCCAGATGTTTTTCTGATCGGGAATGCTGTATCTGACAATGTACCACAACGCAATACCGACCCCTGAAAAGAGGCCGTTAAACACCAGGCTGTCGGCCAGCGACACTTCTACCGGAAAAAAATAGATAAAATAAAAAATGGAAAAGTGGACCCCCGCAATGAGGGCCCACAAACCAAAATAAACGGAAACGGATCTTGTATTAAGAAAAACCGGGTGTTGCATATTCCTCAGTTTTAATTTAGTAGCTCTTGATCTCACCACCGCCAAAAATGGTGCTTCCTTTGATGATGAGCATCCTGGAAGGATCGGGATTGTCTTTAATGTAGGATCGCTTATCAGCAAAACCACCCATGATGGAGGTCATCTTGAGTTGAATGCGCCAGTCGGCAGGTACAATCAGCGTTACACCGCCAAAAATGGTATTAATTTCAAGTTCGCTCACCCCTTCTGCAAGGGTAGCCTGTGTTAAGTCAACTTCGGAACCACCAAACACGCAATTGATATGGCCGCCCCGAAATACCTGGTGCATTACACGTTGTTTCCCTCCGCTGAAAATATTTTCCTCGTGAAGATAGCCATCTCCAAGATCCTGGTTGTTCAGGTGTTGAATACGTGACTGCCAAGGGCGCCGCGGCAGCCGTTTGGTGAGAATCAGAACCCCTATCCCGATGAGAATAACAGGCCAGAAGAGGTGCATTACGTTGAAGGAGAGATCAAAAACCTTTGGAAGGATAAAAACCCCTCCGATCAGGATCAGAATCGTGCCCGGAGTGCGGCTTTCGCTGCTGAACAGGCTTACAATCCCGATGCCGATGAGCAGCATTTGCCAGGAAAACAATATATGCTTCAGCTCGTATGGCAAAAAACCGGTATTAGACAGCAATAGCAGAAACCCTGCTACGATGATAATGACGCCAAGCATGTATTTTTTCATTTGAGCGCCATTATCGTGTTTTGTTTCATTTGGTTCCATGGCTTCTGGGTTTAAAAAGGAGTTAAAAAATTGTTGATGCAAAAATAGACCGGTTTGCCAGGCTGGCAAATGAAAAATCGACAGAAGACGGTAAAATCCCGTTAAAAATTAAAAGATTTCCTGTGCCTGAAGATAAAGCCCGTGGGACAACTCCCCCAACCCGAAGTCAATCAAAATATTTGTGCGGTCATATTTCCCGACCATGATGCGAATACCAAAACCACACCCGGGTTTCAGGTACCCGAACAATGGCACATTCAGGTCGCGGTTTGAAGAGGTCGTAACATTGGCAACCAGTACCCCGCCTACAATTCTGGAACAACGTGAAATCGGAAACCTGTATTCGACCTCTCCATATGCAAAATCAACTCCTCGCCAGCGTCCCTGGGTATATCCCCGCCCCGAGGAGTTCATCTGGTCGAATCCGTTTGCCATCAGGTTGAGGTATGGCAATTCCCCTGTCACCTTAAAACTGCCAAACAGCCAGAATGCGAGCAAATGCCGGGGCACCCGTTTTGAAAGTCCGATATAGGTCCGGAATTCAGTCCAGAGTCGTGATCCTATGTGATCACTGCCGAGGAAAGCAAAATTATACAGGTAATTTACATTGATATAAATACCCTCGTAGGCATTGATGATGTTGTCGCGTGAATCAAAAGCAAAGTTTAAACTGATTCCGGATGTGGAATATGTCAAGGTGTTGAAACCATGCAGCATGCAATAGGAATAATGCGGTGTTATTACTTTATTTACTGAGTCAAGATTGAGATTTTCATCTTCAATATCATAATAATGGTCTAAGTGATAGCCCATTCCTGCATAGATATGCGGCGCTACACTCATAAATAGTATGTTGTGGATCCTGATCCAATTATACTTCATCGGGAATTTACCACCTTCGTAGCTCACCGGATTCTCCGTAGTATTGGGGTTTTCCGGGATTAATGGAATGTTATCAGCAGGACCGGTTCCCAACCCGTTTGTTGGCAAACGGAAAAGATACCAGCGCCAGTCAGTCTGAAGAAACCATTTATTCTCATTGAAAAACATATTGGTCCGGATATAGGAGATCAATTGTCGTTCTGTGGTCCAGAGAAGCTGGACGGATCCTGCAGATATTTTGGTTAGGGGATTCAGTCCGATGTACCATGACAATGAAGAGCCGAGACCGAATTGCACGCCTGTTGCAGGTGAATAACCAATCAGCGGAAGGATGATAGCCCTCACCTTTCGCAACGGAATTTCCGGAGCCTGGAGCTTTTCCTTTGTGAGAATGTCAAAAACATCCTTCTGAGGACAGATGGCAATTGTGCTGAGAGAATCAGGGTCCACATGAAGGCCTGATTCCTGTGCTCGCGAAAAACTTATCAATCCGAACAAGATGAATATGAAAACACAACGAAAAACAGGCTGCCTCATGGGATGTCAAAAGTAATAAATTAATTGCTTTTCATTAGCTTTGTAAACTCAACAAGCATATGAAAGTTCATTTTTCAAAATACCATGGTACCGGCAATGATTTTGTCATCATAGATAACCGGCTGATTCATTGGGAGCCGACAGCGGCGCAGATATCTATTTTATGTGACCGTCATTTCGGGATCGGCGCTGACGGGCTGATGTTGCTGACCGGGAAAAGCGGATTTGATTTTGCCATGACTTATTACAACTCCGATGGCAATGAAGGCACCATGTGCGGCAATGGTGGCCGCTGTATGACTGCATTCGCAAAATCGCTTGGACTGATTGACCACCGTGCACATTTTTGGGCCATAGACGGCATGCATGAAGCCGAAATCGCCGATACTCCGAACTCCTGTATCATCAGGCTCCAGATGAAGAATAGCGAAATCGGCCAGGTTTATGATGATGGGATATTTTTAAATACCGGGTCGCCACATTTCGTCAGGTTCGTTGATGATGCATCCTCCGTTGATGTTCTCAAAGAGGGCCGTGATTTGCGAAATGACCCCAGATTTGCCCCTGGCGGAACCAATGTGAATTTTGCTGAGCTGCGGGAC
>JAPLDG010000112.1:0-2368 GCA_026391845.1 Bacteroidota bacterium
CAGAAGGTTCGCTGTTATCGCCAATTGTTGTTGCCTGCTGACTAGCGCCAAGATTCCGGGTAATCCAACATTTTACAGGTTCACCCGGGATATTAGTAACAGTACCATAAATCGTGGTTTTATCAACAGGCGCTACAGTTCCTGCCAGATGGTAAATTGTAATAGAAGATCCGCACGGGGCTGATGTGAGTATGGCTATTTCATTCCCATATCCGGTTCCAGAGGAGTTCGTCGCATAGGCTCTGACATAATAATAGGTGTTGGGAATGAGACCGGTAAGGTTACTTACAAACTCACCGGTGCCGCTGCCTTCACTGTTGTGGGAGTCGGCTATCGTGGGATTTGGGAAAGTATTCCAGCAAATGCCGCGGGATGTCACAGCTGCACCACCGTCAGATGTTACATTCCCTCCGCTTGAAGCTGTTGTTTGAGTTACGTTGGTTGCTGCAGTCGTGTGAACTGTGGGCCAGAAGGTTGTCATCGAAGTTTCTTTGAGGCAGCGCAATGAATATCCATCAGATTTAATATATAAATTAGTATAACTCCAAGTTCTACCAAAGCTATACGACAAGCCATATGAAATGTCGTTGAACCAATTGTCTTGCAGATTACTCCAGAAAAATCCGGAAGTTCCACGATAGGCAAGCATTGCATCATTGAAAAGCCAGTCATAAGTAAGACAACCCGCAGCATGCAGTTTCAGAGCAGAACTCCATGGACCAAACCAATTTACATTTCCCCATTCGGTTAGCGTAGGAATGCGCCAATCGCTGCCAAGTTCATGAACGCAAGGGTCATTCGCACTTGACCAATCGGAGTTTTCATAAATGGGATCTTCCCATAGGGTTTGTGGTGTTCGTACAGTTCCATCATGCTTATACCCTTGTTTACGGTTAAACTGCCAGTACCAGCCGGCCGAGGCTTCAGTAGCGTCATTTACCGATGTTGCCTGATGATCGGCCCCAAGGTTGCTGGTAATCCAGCATTTTGATGGTTCACCGGGAATATTTGAAGTGGTGCCATAAGTTACAGTTTTACTAACCGGCGCTACATTTCCCGCAACGTGGTAAATGGTGATTGGAAAATCACACTCTGAAACCGGGAAAGTTGCAAAGGTCTCCTCAATCCCGTATGCGGTTCCATTGTTGGTTTTTGCATAAGCCCTGATAAAGTAATTCGTATTGGGATTGAGGCCGATGAGGTTGCTTACAAACACCCCGGTTCCGCTGCCATCGATTGTTTTGCTGTTTGCTGTTATCGGGTTTGGGGATGTGTTCCAGCAAACACCCCGCTCCAAAACATTGCTGCCTCCATCGGCTATTACGTTGCCACCGCAGGTTGCAGTAGTCTGGCCAATGTTAAAAACTGAGGATGTAATCACCAAAGGAAGCATCAAGGTGCTGTTCGCATCGTTGAGGCATCGCAAAGTGAATCCTGAAGATTTCTGGTAAGTACTACGCATTCCACTAAATCCGTTGTAGAAATAAAGGTTCCAGCCATATGTGGAACTTTGTTGTGAACTGCTCCAGTAAAATCCATTTGAACCACGGCTGTTAACCACTCCGGTATTATCATTGAGATACCCGGCAGCGTGAAGTTTTAACCCTGAGTTCCAGGAACCGTTCCAGTTTGCCCAGCCACCAATGGTATCTGTGTTGGTCCATTCAGTTCTGGTTGGAATTCGCCAGCTACTGCCAAGCTCGAGGGTACAGGGGTCATTTATAGCTTGCCAGTCAAGGTTTTCAACCACTGCAGTAATCCAGGCAGTATTTGGTGTCCTTGATATTCCATTGTGCTTATAACCTTGTTTCCTGTTAAACTGCCAGTACCATCCTGCTGATGTTTCAGTTGTATCGTTAACCGCAATGGCTTGATGATCGGAGCCAAGGTTGCTTGTAATCCAGCATTTTGAAAGCTCACCGGGGATATCCGTAACAGTTCCGTAAACAGCCGTTTTATTTATAGGGGCGATGGTTCCAGCTATATGAGAAATGGTCAAAGATAAACCACATTGGAACGTTGTGGTAAAGAGAACCTCATTTCCATATGCTGTTCCGATGTTGTTTGTTGCATAAGCCCTGAGGTGATAAGTGGTGTTCGGGCTAAGCCCAATAAGATTGCTGACAAATACACCTGTTCCGCTTCCATCGGAAGTATGGCTGTCTGTGGTGGTGGGATTTGAGGTTGTGCTCCAGCATACACCGCGTGAAGAAACTGCTGCGCCACCATCTGAAACCACATTTCCACCTGAAAAAGCCGTGGTTTGATTGATGTTGTCAACAGGCAATGTAATAATCGCAGGGTTCACGGGCAAACTATTTATATCTCGGTGACACCTGAGGGGCACACCTGAGTTCTTATAACTATC
>JAPLDG010000112.1:2385-5153 GCA_026391845.1 Bacteroidota bacterium
CTATCGTTACGTACCCCGCTGTTTGCATTATCGAAGAACATGATCCCACTCTGGTCACTGATGGTCTGATTACTACTCCAATAGTAGCCTGCCGAACCTCGGTACAAAGGGGTGCCATAATAAAGGCCCCCGGCGGCATGGAGCTTTAGAGAGGAATTCCAGGGTCCGTTCCAGTTAGTCCAGTTTCCACTTCCATCCAAATCACCCCATTCAGTATATGTAGGAATACGCCAGCCACATCCAAGCTCCAGTGCACAGGGGTCGTTGATTGCAAGCCAGTCAAAATTTTCACTAATTGAAGATATCCAAGCCGTGTTGGGAGTCCTTGTAACTCCATCATGCTTATAGCCCTGTTTCCTGTTAAATTGCCAGTACCAGCCTGCAGACGCTTCACTGGCATCGTTTACCGCAGTTGCCTGATGGTCGGCACCAAGATTACTGGTAATCCAGCATTTTGAAGGTTCGCCCGGGATGTTGGTGACTGTTGCATACGTAACGATTTTATCAACCGGTGCAACACCGCCCGAAGCCACATGACTAATCGTAAGTGAAGAACCGCAGATGAAACCAGACAAGGTTGTTTGCCTTAAGGGCGCCACTGCGGAATTCCCGCAACCATTGTACGCCCAAACATATCTCTTGTAATCATTGCCACAGGTCAGACTTGCTTCAGTTTTTGATAAGTTTGTTCCCATTTCAGTAGCAGAAGCGTAATCATTGGTGGAATTCCATTTATATCCGGTTGCACCTTCAACAGCATTCCAGTTCCAAATGATTTGGGTCAGCGAAGAAATATGTGTACCGCTTGCCGGGGGGGGGATTGAATTTGTAACCAATTGATACCATGCAGAACCGTTATAAAACTCAATGCTATTTGTCGATGTATTGTAAAGTACAAGCCCCGGGGCTGGCTGGATTAATTCGCGTTGTGCATTTGAAAGTCTTGGGATTAAAACACCTTTATCTGTTGCAGATACATCCAGTATGGCTGATTGATTTGGAATTGAATTTCCTGTTTTAATTGAGACACCTGCAGAAGACTGATTTCCATATGTCCCGGCAACTCCTGTGGAAGTAGCGCATAAAAAAGTCCACTGAACCCCGTTGTAATAGGTCATAACATTGGAAGTCGTGTCAAAAATCATTAATCCCGTGACAGGAGCGGTGATTAGATTTGGCGACGTTCTTGGGATCAAAAAACCTTTGGTTGGATTATTTATATCCAGCATTGCAGAATTTGCTGCCAAAACATTGGGCGAAATATTTATTGAAACACCTCCAGCCTGACTAACGGCCCCGATAGAAGTGGTCATGAAACTCGCCTCTATCTGATGCCAGTAACTCCCATTATAAAAGTTGATTTTATTCGTTGTTGTATTATAAATTAGCAATCCGGATGCGAATCTGGTCCCGTGATGTGGTTGAAATTCTTGGGATTAACACTCCGCGGTCAGTTGCATTCACGTCGAGAGAAGCTGAATGATCCGGTGGCGTGCCGTCAGTGTTAATGCTAATCTGAGCAGGAACTGCGCGGTATAATCCATACCCATGGGTGTTACACCAATCCCATTCGGCGATCAGGTGCCACCAGTTGGTCATGATGTTTGAACCATATGGGATTTTCGAAAGATAACCTGGCATGTTCTGCATCCAGTAAATATACCATTGCGATTCGGTTTTTTGCTGAAAAGTATATCCTGCGGGCCATGCGTAATTCAGATTTCCCCATGTATTGAAATTGACCGATTTTTTTGGGCCGACACCCGGTTGCCAATCCTCAATGTCACTCTGTACCAAGGCCGGGTTCAGGTAATCGTAGTCTGTCGTCGTATTTGGCGGGTGGTGGGTATCTCCGGCACGGCCCAGGGGCGGCGATGAATAATTGACTCCGAATCCACAGAAATCGTGTACAAAAAGGTCTGTATTGCCATCCTGTTGGAAAGCAGCATAATTGTACATAGATTCCAGCTGATGACCATGGTTGTGAACAGCCTCGGCCTGGGTTCTGCGTATATCATAACAGTAAACCACCACCGTTTTATCGGCAATGGGGATATCAAAACCCCACCGGTAGCTGTTTGAGATATCCCCCGTTACAGGGCTTGCCATGTTGGATTCAGGACTTTCAACAAAATTTTCCGGATGATGAATGGCCGGATTATACGAGGGCATACCTGCATCCAAACGCCCGTACCAGATCCAAATTTCCTTGACATCGTTGGCTTCTATATACTGTTTAAGTCCGAAATCAATATCTACCTTGAAAAAATCGGGTTCATACACCGGATATCCCGCTATAGTATTAATTTGATAGGCTGTACTGATAGGTACCTGGTCATATATCGTCCAAAATTTCAAAACTTTATAGCCAAGATATGGAACAGCCTGAGGATCTTTATATCCATGAAATTTTGATCCTTCTTCCAGGGAAAACTTTATTCCGGCATTGTATTTATCGATATTGGCTTTCATCTGGCTGAGGGTGATGTTTCCTAAATTCCAAAAATCCGGGACCTTCGACACATCAAGGTTAACTCCGTCAACCGTTGGTAAGTAACGGAGCACGATCACCGGGATGGTTTTTATATGACCGGCCGCCGGGGTGGCAAGATAGATATCAATGGGTTCTTCGACAATGCTCCCTGGGGTTACCTGTGAAAAAAGTGCATGACATAATGAAAAAATCAACATGACAGACAAGTATATCTTTTTCATGGGATATTGATTTGTAAATGAGGGTGCAATATAAAAAAAAAAAAAAAAAAATG
>JAPLDG010000237.1:0-11194 GCA_026391845.1 Bacteroidota bacterium
CCCGCAGGATAATTTCATTCCCCGTATTAAAGATTCTGTTTATCAGTCTCTTATCAAAGACGTCAAAAAAGCCAGAATGAACATGCTGCGTGTATGGGGCGGAGGTATTTATGAAAATGATGTTTTCTATGACTTGTGCGATGAAAACGGAATTATGGTTTGGCAGGATTTCATGTTTGCCTGTTCCATGTATCCGCAGAACCAGGAGTTCCTCAACAATGTTCGCGAAGAAGCTATCCAGAACATCTCCCGGCTGCGTCGTCATCCGTGTTTGGCATTATGGTGTGGCAACAATGAGATTGACGAAGGATGGAAAAACTGGGGATGGCAGAAGCAGTACGGGTATAATCCGGAAGATTCAGCGATGATTTTTAATAACTACCTGACGATATTCAACGATATTCTGCCAAACAGTGTAAGGCAATTTGATTCGGTAAGGGCCTATATTCCCTCTTCTCCCCTCCATGGATGGGGCCACACGGAAAGTCTCACAGAAGGTGATTCCCATTACTGGGGAGTTTGGTGGGGAAAGGAACCTTTTCTGAATTATGTAAAAAAGGTTGGCCGGTTCATGTCAGAATATGGATTCCAGGGTTTTCCAGACAATTCGACTATCAATAAATTTACTGTGCCGGAAGACCGCTTCCCTGGATCGGGGGTGATGAAAGCGCATCAAAAACACCCCACCGGCTATGAAACCATTGATGAATACCTTTTACGGGATTATAAAAAACCGAAGGATTTCGAATCATACGGCTATGTCAGTCAGCTCCTGCAGACAAATGGAATCATTTCAGCCATAGAGGCCCACCGCCGGGCCAAACCATACTGCATGGGAACATTATACTGGCAGCTGAACGACTGCTGGCACTGCTGGCCGGTTGTTTCATGGTCATCACGTGATTATTTTGGTAAAAAGAAAGCCCTTCATTATGCACTACAGGCGGCATTTGACAAAATACTGATCTCTCCTGTGGTTGAAAATGGCCACCTGAGAGTCTATATATCCTCTGATGATCAGGTACATAACAGTGCACAAATGACCCTCAGACTGATCGATTTTTCAGGAAAAGTTCTTTATACCCGACATTCTACCATTGAAATACCGGAAAATTCATCACGTATATATTTTGACACACTTCAATCCGCCTTGACGGGTAAGCTCAATCCAAAGAAATTGCTGCTCCAGGTGACACTTGAAAGTTTAATCAATCCCCGGAATCAGGCAAAAAACATACTATATTTTGTTTCACCGAAGGATCTGGAATTAGAAAATCCGGCGATTGAAACAAAGGTTTTAGAGATCGAAGACGGTTATAGCATCCGCCTCAGCTGCAGAAAACTTGCTAAAAACCTTCATCTTTCTACTTCTGCAAAGGGAGATTTCTCTGATAATTATTTTGATCTGCTGCCTGGTGAACCAGTCCTGGTAACATTCACAACAACCGAAAGGATTAAAAGGATCGCTGATTTAATTGTCGTTAAAAGTTTGATTGACACATACTAAACGATTCCGGCGATGCAAATTATGACTATTTTGGATGAACTTCCAGCTATTCGTAAGGAGAATTAACCTAAGTTTACAGTTTAAAACATGAATCCACTCTGTAAAGTCAAAAATATCAACAAGGCGCCATTCGTCATCTCGTTCTTCATTGAACCCCACCCCCAGCCCCTCCCCAAAAAGGGAGGGGAGCGGTGTTCTAATCAGCAGAACGCTTTGAATAACAGACTTATGGCGTATTAGCTCCAGCCTCCTCCTTCCCTTTTTGGGGAAGGGGGTTGGGGGGATGGGGTCTAAAGGAAGGAACTATAAAAATATGATTTGTTTTCAGAACCAGCGTATTAAAATTGCCAGGGCGCTTCTTATCTGCCTGATGGCAGGCATTTCAGTCCAGGCCCAAACGCAAAAACCCGGGCCACTGTCAAGCTATGTCAATCCATTCATAGGTACTGGCGGTCATGGTCATACCTTTCCGGGCGCCAGCGTTCCGTTTGGGATGGTACAACTCAGTCCCGATACCCGACTGGAGGGCTGGGACGGCTGTTCAGCCTATCAAGGGAGCGATTCTGTAATCTATGGTTTTAGCCATACACATTTGAGCGGTACAGGCTGCTCCGATTATGGGGATATTCTTATCATGCCAGTTACCGGAAAAGTGGATTTGAAAGATTATGCGTATGCGTCCCCATTCAGGAAACAAGATGAAGTTGCCTCACCCGGGTACTACCGGGTTGAACTTTTGAAAAATCAGGTTACTGCCGAACTGACTGCCACGGCAAGAGCAGGGTTTCACAAATACACTTATCACACCTCAGGCCAGGTAAATATAGTATTCGATCTAAAGCATCGCGACAAGGTAATTGAATCAGGTTTGAAAATCTCAGCAACGGATGAAGTTGAAGGCTTCCGCGTTTCTCAGGCATGGGCAGGCAGACAAATGATTTACTTTGTTGCAAAATTTTCAAAGCCCTTCAGCACATTTACACTTTCTGCCGGGGAACTGATTTCATCGGAATTGAAAGAGGTAAACGGCAACGATATCAAGGCTTTTTTCACCTTCAGTTCCACGGTCAATGAACCGATACTTGTCAAGGTGGGAATTTCAGGCGTAAGTATCGAAGGGGCACGAAGAAACCTGGAAGCTGAGATTCCAGGATGGGATTTCGATTCCGTTGTAAATAAAGCAACTGCCGCATGGGAAACATCATTGGGAAAAATTCAGGCAACAGGCGGTACCCGGGATCAGGAGGTAATATTTTACACCGCGCTTTATCATACCATGCTGCAGCCGAACATCTACAATGATGTTGATGGCAGGTACAGGGGCCGCGATCTGACTATTCACACCATCGACAGCGGTAACTATTATACCGTATTTTCGCTTTGGGACACCTATCGTGCTGCCAACCCGCTTTATACGATCATTGAACCACAGCGGGTGAATGACTTTGTGAACACTTTTCTGCATCAGTATGATGATGGCGGAATGCTGCCTGTTTGGGAGCTTTCAGGAAATGAAACGGGCTGTATGATCGGATATCATGCCGTACCTGTCATTGCAGATGCCTGGTTGAAGGGGATCCGCGGTTACGATGGCGAAAAAGCGTTTGCAGCTATGAAGCACAGTGCAGAACAGGACCATCTTGGGCTGAAATATTACAAAACGAAAGGGTACATTCCGGCCGACCGTGAAGGTGAATCTGTTTCAAAAACCCTGGAATATGCCTACGACGACTGGTGCATCGCCATGATGGCAAAATCGCTGGGAAAACAGGATGACTATAAAAACTACCTGATCCGGGCACAGAATTATAAGAACTTATTCGATCCGATCACAAACTTTATGCGTGCAAAATCGAATGAGACCTGGTTTAGCCCCTTTGACCCGGCCGAAGTGAATTTTAACTACACGGAGGCAAATGCCTGGCAATATAGTTTTTATGTGCCGCAGGATTTGAGCGGACTGATGATGCTCATGGGCGGTCGTGACAAATTTGCCCTGAAACTGGATGATCTCTTTTCAGCCGATTCAAAAACCACCGGTCGTGACCAGGCCGACATCAGCGGGCTCATCGGGCAATATGCCCATGGCAACGAACCCAGTCACCATATGGCTTACCTGTATGATTATGCCGGAACCCCATGGAAAACGCAGGAGCTGATTCATCGAATCTGTACTGATTTTTATAAAAATTCTCCTGACGGATTGATTGGCAATGAAGATTGCGGCCAAATGTCTGCCTGGTATATATTCAGTGCGATGGGATTTTACCCGGTCACTCCGGGTTCAGGTAACTACGCATTCGGTTCACCCCTGTTTCCGGTCGTCACGATTAGCCTTGAAAAGGGGAAATCTTTTGTGGTCAGGGCCGCCAACCTGAGCGACAGGAATTTCTACATCCAATCCGCCAGCCTCAATGGAAGGCCCTACACAAAATGCTACATCAGCCATGCAGATATTTTGAAAGGAGGCGAGCTCGTTTTCAATATGGGTCCATCAGCAAATAAGGCATGGGGAGCAGGATTCGGAGGATTTCCTGACACCTACATCTCTGAATATCTGATCACACCCGTACCATCTCTGTTCAGTGGAAGCCATACCTTTATGGATTCAGCCGTGATCGCGCTCTCATGCCCGCTTGCAGGGGTCAACATTCATTATACCCTGGATGGGTCTGTACCCGGGCTGAGATCAAATATTTACCTGCGCCCTTTCATATTGCGGAAAACAGCCACCTTCAGGGCTTTTGCAGTAAGTCAGCAATTGCAGCGCAGTTTACCGATCGAGGCGCAGTTTATTAAAATACCCAAAAACCGCAAAATCACGCTGAATACCCAATATGCCGGACAGTATTCAGCCGGGGGTGATCTCGCCCTGATCGACTTTCTCAGGGGCGCTGATAACTTTCGGACCGGCACATGGCAGGGCTATGAAGGAGTTGATATTGATGCCGTTGTTGATTTGGGGTCTGTACAACCAATCAGAAAACTTTCCCTGGGATGCTTGCAGGATCAGGGTGCCTGGATTTTCATGCCGGCAGAGGTGAGCTGGTGGATTTCCGATAGACGAGCGCCACGACGGCGCCATAACCAAAGACTTTTCTCTGGATCTCAAGGGAAAGAAAGGCCGTTACATTAAAGTCTTCGCGAAAAATCGAGGTGTTTGTCCTGCATGGCATTTGGGTGCCGGCGGCAAGGCATGGATTTTTGCGGATGAGATTACCATTGAATAATATCAGGATGTTTAAAACCACGCTCAGATCAGATCTTATCCTTCTGCTGGCTGCAATCATCTGGGGCTTTGCTTTCGTTGCACAGCGTGTGGGAATGGATTACGTTGGCCCTTTTACCTACAACGGGGTCCGGTTTGCGCTCGGAGCAATCGTTCTGCTGCCTTTCCTGTTTATAAGTTCTTCCAAAAATGAACCAATGGTGAAGGTGTCTCATCCTGCCGACCAGCGAAAAATCATCATCGGGAGCCTCATGACAGGACTTCTCCTCTTTGGGGGTGTAGCGTTTCAACAATTGGGGTTGCAACAGACCACGGCAGGCAAAGCCGGGTTCATCACCGGCTTGTATGTTGTTTTTGTTCCGATTGCTGGACTTCTTTTCGGCCAGCGTTCGCATACCACGATCTGGATCGGAGCCATGCTCTCCTTGGCAGGACTCTATCTGCTCAGCATGACCGGCGGATTCACCATTGCTCCCGGGGATAAATTGGTGCTGTATTGCGCGGTTATTTTCACCTTTCATGTACTTTTTATCGCATGGCTCTCGCCCCTGATGAACAGTGTCCTGCTGGCCATAATCCAGTTCACCATCTGTGCCCTGCTCAATCTGGTGGTTGCCTTTGCCATCGAGCCGGTTCATGTTGCAACTATCCTGCAGGCTTGGCTGCCAATTGCGTATGGTGGTATTTTATCGGTGGGTGTAGCCTATACCCTTCAGGTAATCGCCCAGAAAACCGCCCATCCTGCCCATGCCTCAATCATCCTCAGTCTCGAGGCAGTGTTTGCATTGCTTGGAGGGTGGATCTTACTCCATGAGATTATTACGACCCGAATGCTGATTGGCTGCGCATTGATGCTTGCAGGGATGATTGTAGTACAGATACAATGGAAAAAGTAAACCGGCGCATGAAGAAACAAGTTCATCTTACTGAAAATAAATGAATATGAAAATCACCTCATTTTTTCTTTTTTTACTGGCAAGCGCTGCATTGCTAATCCCTGGATTTGCGGCTGCCCAGGCAGTAATTACTGCTACAACTGCAGATTCTGTTCTGAAGGGACCTGTTTCATTCGAAGACTATTTTATTTCAAAAACCTTGCGTATTGATTATCTGCTTGCCGGAGATTCCAAATCAGAGATCGCTTGTTTTGTTCAGATGAAGGAAGAACCATTTTGGGGTGGGCCACATAAAAACCTGACAGATACATTCGGATATGGCACTTACCGGTATGCTGCCTATGATTCGGCATCAGGAAAACTTTTGTATTCCCGCGGATTCAGCACCCTGTTCCAGGAATGGATAGGAACCGATGAGGCAAAGCGCATGAAACGTGCATGGCCCATGACTGCCGTGTTGCCTTTTCCAAAAAGCACTATCCGTTTCGTGATCGAAAAGAGATCCTTTGAAACCAATTCGTTTGAATTGCTTTTCGACCGGTTCATCAATCCCACCGATTATTTCATCAACCGTGAGAGTATCCATCCATATAAATTTACAAAAATCAAGGATTCCGGGGACCCGCAGAATCATGTAGATGTGGCTTTTCTGGCTGAAGGCTATTCTACCCTGGAGATGGATAAATTTCTGACGGATGCCAAACGCATGTGCGACTATTTTATGTCTGTGGCGCCATATGCCGGCAATTCCGGATATTTTAATTTCTATGCCATTGAGGCTCCTTCCGACGAATCGGGCGTTACCATCCCGGGGAAAGATATCTATGTGAATACCAATATACACAGTAGTTTTTACACTTTCGACATGGATCGCTATTTGACAACATCCGACACCAAATCGATGTATGATATTGCTGCAAACGTACCCTATGATCTCATTTTTGTGCTGGTCAACAGCAAGCGCTATGGTGGCGGCGGTTTTTACAACCACTATGGAGAAAGCACAGTTGACCATCAGCTGTCAAACATCGTTGCTCTTCATGAATTCGGCCATGAGTTTGCCGGGCTTGCCGACGAATATTACACTTCAGAGATGACATACTCCGACTATTACAACCTCAAATTCGAACCATGGGAACCGAATATTACCACAAATGTGAACTTTGAATCGAAGTGGAAACGCCTGGTCAAACCCGAAACGCCCGTTCCTACCCCCAGAGAAGACAAATTCAAAGGAGTTACCGGGATGTTTGAAGGAGGAGGGTATCTGTCGAAAGGCATTTACAGTCCAGTGATGGATTGTCGCATGAAGAGTAACGAGGCACCGGCTTTTTGTCTGGCATGCTCAGAAGCTATCAAGAGGATGATTTTGTTTTATGGGGAGGAGTGACTTCTCGTGACGCGTGACGCGTGACACGTGACTGCCAACTGCCAACTATTTATTGCTCTTAATCACGCTTCCCAAGGCTGAAAGAATACCCAACCGAAATCCCTGCCGACATGCTTCTTCCGATAACGAACGCATCTTCGAGTACATCGCTCATCCCATAGAGGTAGGATAATTTGGCAATCACATCTCCGGGGCCAAGTTTGTAACTGATCCCTGCCTCTGCCCTCCAGCTGAAATCCAATTCGTTGAAGCGTGAAAAAGGCATCAGAAACCGGGAGTAGGTGCCAGAATAGAGCGCCCCGCCGTTGGGCATTCCCACAGCAAAATCTGCCTGAGGCCCGGTAGCCACATGCAATCCTAACCTGCTTTGATTAAAATGAAAATGGTACCCCAGAAGCAATGACAATCCCACATATTGCTGCGTTGCGACTGCTGACCATGTGCCACCCCTTGAATCTGTGAAAGTTACGTCAGATAACCCTTTCTTGCAGTAATGAAACCCGGTGGAGAGAAAAACATTTTTTCCAAGGTCAATATCTGCATTCACAACCACCTGTACCGAGCCAACATAAGACGATATCGACATGGAATCGAGCAGGAAATCATTGCGATTGATGCGTTCATATTCCGATACACTGGTATGGGTTCCGAGAAAACCTGCCTGAATGCCAATTGAATTTTGCGCTGGTAGCTGAAGTGATATCCAGCATAACATCAATATTAATATCTTTTTATTCATGCATAAAGCCGATTTTGAATTTTTGAAATACATATCAGGTAAAGGATCTCACAGACAAAAGTATGGAAGTTTTATGAATAGTTCATTTTCAATCATATAAAATTTAGCGTCTTAGAGTCTGTTTCAATTTATTTTTAAATCCCTTATAGGTGTGCCTAATATGTGTCCTGAAGTCTAACGCTTCCAAATTGTAAACTTTTACAGCACTAGCGCCCATTTTAAGTCTAAACGAAAGTGGGAAGGACAAAGTTCGAAGGACAAACGAAAGTGGGAAGGACAAAGTTCGAAGGACGAACAACGGCCGGCTGATCCCAGCCTTTGTACTTTGTCATTCGTCATTCGTACTTCGTCACTCGTACCTGTTGTATTATTCGCAATGTCTTATATGGAATCCCTCTGCCACCAGGTCCCATTTCCCCGACCCCCACCCCAAAAAAGGAAAGGTAGAGGCCGGTGCATTTATGCCATGGATCTATTCGACCACCACCTTCCTCACCACCCACAAATTTTCACCATCTACCACCAGCGTATAAATCCCTGCCGGCCTTGGGGTCAGATCAATTGGTTGCTGTCTATTGCCTGTAAATTCAATTCCCTGAAGCTCAAAAACCTTCTCCCCTAACCCATTCCATACCGACAATGTTACCCGTTCTTTTTTCCCACTGTTCAGATACACACTGAATTGCCCGTTGTTTGGAACAGGATAAACCTTAACAGAAAAAGGCTCTGAACTGCCAATGCCGGTCATGATGTAGTCTATTTCGTTGGACATATCGGAAATACACCCCTCCAGCGTTATCCTGACAGAATAAATACCCGAATGTTCCGGGATAAAAGTAGGCTGGTTGGCGCCAGGGATCAGTGTTCCGTTGAAGTACCACTGGTTTCCTGCAGGGGCGCTGCTTACCAGTTCGCTGCCGTTCTGAGTGATGACGGGCGCAGGAGGCAACAGGTTCACAATAACGTTCAATACCGGTGATATGACTCCCGCACCGCATGAGTTCGCCCCATACACAGTCACGCTGCAGTTAGCCGGACCTGTCGGGAATTTTGCCTGGATGGAATTCGTGCCGTTGCCTGCGGTGATTACACCCCCACCGGTAATATCCCAGATATAAAATACAGCATTAAAAATTGGCGAAACATAATAGATCACACCCGAGTCTCCCTGGCAAACCACCTCTGCTCCTGCCGGAACCCCGGCATTCCCGGGCAAGGCAGCTACATTAACATGCAGGGGCAGCGAAACCGCTCCATTTCCGCAGAGGTTGTTGCCGTAAACAGTCACATCTCCCGGCTGTGCTGAAGAACCAAAATTTACCAGGATGCTGGCTGTACCGGCTCCGGAAGCGATCGTGGCACCCTGTGGCAGGCTCCAGACATAGGTAACAGCATCGGGTATCGGTGTCGTCGAATAGCTCACTCCCGATGTACCCGCACACACTGTTTCAGCGCCCGAAACCGTTCCGGCGGAGCTGGGCAACGGGTTAACTGTTATATTCAGCTGTGTAGGTGTTGACGCCGTACAACCGCTGCTGTTGCTGTAGTTCACCGAGATCCATTGAGTGCCTGGAACATCCCAGGAGACCATCAGCTCTTTGGTTCCATTGCCCCAGATGATGGTTGCCCCTGATGAAACACTCCACACATAGTTATTCATGCCTGGTTCCGTGGAATAAAAGTAATACCCCGAATTCACACACAAATTGGTGACGCCGGTAAGGGTGGGTGCAACCATCGGGTTGACTGTCACCGTCATGGAAACGGGCGCTGACGCAGTACAACCAAAGGAGTTGGCGTAATTGACGTTCACCGTCTGTGCTCCAAGCGTGTTCCATGTCACTGTGATGGTGTTGGTTGCAGATCCCGAGGTGATGGTGCCACCCGGACTGACAGTCCAGGTATAACCGCTCATTCCCGTTTGTGTAGTATATGTTGCATTGTTGGTTCCAAGGCAGATCGCAGTGGGGCCGGCAATTGTCGGAACAGGCCGCTGGTTCACGCTAACCATTACTGAATCTGTATCAGCGCAACCGGAGTTATTGGTAACCGTTACATGATAAACTGTTGTTGCAAGTGGCGAAACTGTAATGGCTGCCGTGGTCATGCCGTTGCTCCAGGTGTATCCGGTTCCTCCCGAAGCAGTGAGTGTGGTGCTGATACCGCTGCAAACCGTATCGTTGGGAGACACAATGGCATTAACCATCTGGCCGACATAAACCGTGAAAGTGGAGTCTAGCATGATGTTGCAGCCTGTGGTGGTATTGGTGGCATGGATGGTAAACGTGGATGTTTGAGCAAGCCCGGAGATGGGAAAGGTAAGGGTGTTACCATTGCCAATCTGGAAAGTCCCATAATTCACAGCGTTTTTGAGCATCTGATATTTTATCCCGGACTGGGAATTCTGTATATTTAGGGAGGTATTGTTACCAACGCAGATGGAATCAGCAGTGAGATCAGCAGTCAGGGTTAGACAATTTCCGGTGTAAAGACATGCTATTTCTTCTGCAGTCAGAGCACGATTGTAAAAGCGGACATTATCAATTTTACCACCAAAAAATTGACCAAAGAAAAATCCAGTTTGACCAATGAACATTCGACATCCGTTAAATGTTATCAAATGATTGCATGTTTCAAACTGGAGGACCCCGTCTAAAAAAAGAGAGCTGATACCATTGTTTCTAGAAGTTGCCAGAAAATGCCATGTGGTATCATTTGTAAAAGATTGATTGGCCACTGCAACACAATAATTAGGGTAACCGGTCCCGTTAACAATTCCTATTGAATCCAACTCCGTCATGTACAGAGTATAGCCCGCATCACCATTATCTGTATAGGCAGCAATGCCTTGTGGTGAACCTTTTTTCGTTGATTTAAACCAGGCGACCAATGCATGATTATCAGCATTTTCAAACAAAGTGTTTGAGCCACTCCCAAGATAATCATTCAAACCATCAAAGATATATGCACTATTGGCATTCCCAAACCGATCAGAAGTCAGCAACGCACCATAATTTATACAATTAATACCATTTCCACTCTCGTCATTGGCATTGCCATTGAAGGGGTAGTATGCAACAAGTCCTGATTGCAGTGATGGCTGCAATCCGGTCGATTGGCCGATATCCGCTGGCAATGCATTCACCGTCATTGTGATGTAATTGGAAGTATCCGTAACCACCGGGGTTCCGGTGGAAGTATAAACGCAATAAACCACATCGCCGTTTTGGGGAACGTAGGAAAAAGTGGTGTCGAAACCATGGTAAAGTAACCATGCTTCATGTGGTGTGAGCGCCCGGTTGTACAGGCGAAAATCATCAACTTTCCCCTTGAACGGATATGAATAGTAAGGCGGGTTGGTGTTGTAGCAACAATTGGTAAAATGTCGGCCGATGGCCAATGGATAATCATTGCTGGTGGAGACATAACTGTT
>JAPLDG010000237.1:11213-17303 GCA_026391845.1 Bacteroidota bacterium
CATAACTGTTGCTGGCTATGCGTTGTTTATCAGCAAGGACTCCATCCAGATAAAAACTGGCAGAATCTCCGTTGAAAACTCCGGTGTAAAGATGCCATTGATTCAAACTCACCGTTGTATTATTGATTCCTGCACCGTTGTTTACCCCATAAACAACAGCAGCGCCACACCCTGCATCAACGATGCCATATCCGTTTACAATATCCCTGCCTTTGTTGATAATCCATCCGCCATGTGCCTCCTTATTGATCCAAACTGAAACACTAAAAGGGTTTTGAACGGCAAGCGCGCTGTTGTGGGCCACGGTAAGATAGTCGCTTCCGCTGGAATTTCCGCCAATATAAAAAGCATGATTTACATTGCCCCATCGATCAGTTGCAGGGCTCACATTGCCATACATCACGGCATTCTGGCAATGGCCCGTGGCATCCGAAAGGTTATCATCGAAAGGATAATGGGCTACAAGTCCGTTGCTGAGGTTACCACCAGCTGAAACGGGCAATCCATTTACATACCATTGCAAAGTGCCTGCCGGCAAGGCACTGAGGCCATGTGCCGTGAAGGTTACCGTATCGCCCTGGCAAACGGGGTTGGCTGAGGCCGTGATGGTAATTGCGGGACCTGTGTCCGCAATGCCAATGACCCGTTCAAACCCTGCTGTAGTGGTTATTTGTGTGTTTCCGGTGTTGTTGTATTTTATTTTCCAGATGTTGCTGTTATGCATGTAATAAAAGGTGCTGTCTGAAAGATGCCATGTCCCTCTGGCATGACTTACAACGCCTGCAGTTGATAGTACAACCGGGTTGCTTCCATCCGGATTCATCGTGATCAGGTTTCCTGGCTGGTCGTTGTAGATGACCAGATTATACGGACCTCCCGAATTGGGCTCTTGCCCGAAGGAGGTGGTCAGCTGCGTTGGGAGCGCTGCCGGGTCGTTGACCGGTTTTGAATAGATTTTTTGCGAGTAGGCATTTCCATAATTGCTCAGCACGAAATAGATTGTCCCGGCAGTATTCCAGGACGCGGCGGTTTGATGGATCGAATTTGGCTGACCATTGTTCCAAAGGGTCTTGTTCATGCCATTGGTATCAATGATGAACATTTGAAAGTTGCTGACTCCCCCTGCATACACGAGTTTGTCGCCTCCCGGGGAGATGTTGATATCGCCATAGGCATCGCTGGTGTTGGGAATGACCGTTTGCCCTGTTCCATCCAGATTTATCCTGTTGATCGACGATCCTGACATATAGTAGATTTTCCCGGATTTAATGGCGCATTTTCCCCCGTTTGAAACCCCTGTTTTTATTAACAGTTCATTGGATCCATCCAGGTTCGACGAATAAATACTGAATGGGGCACTTGTGCCTTTCAGGAAGAAGATACGTTCCTGCCCGAAGCAAAATGTCGAAATTCCGGTAAGGGCCAGAATGATTAAGATGGAGAAGATTTTTTTCATCGTCAGGTCAGATTTGGTGTCGAGGTATGTAGATAATCGGCAATGTTAAGCAAAACCATTCATTTACACAACAAAATCATTGGAAATATCATAAAAATTAATCATTTCCGCACACCCGAAGAAAAAAAGGAAATTATTGAAAAATAATATGCAACCGAAGCCGGAATATCCGGATGCTAATTGCGCAATGTTTCATCCTGATTTGCTGCCATCTTTACTGCATGATCCCCTTTTAACCAAAGAATTGCAAGGTTATACCCCAGTGAAAGCACCACCGCTCCGACAAAAAGCCCTATGATGCCAAAACTGATGAAACCTCCGATGGCACCAAGAAAAATGACCAGCATGGGTACAGGAGCCCCGCGCCCAAGCAAAAGAGGTTTAAGTACATTGTCAATCACCAGCAGGGGAATACACCACACTGTCAGCAAGATTGCCGTAAGTGTGCTGAGTTTTAAAAATGCATAGATCAGTACACCGATCACAACAGGCCCCACTCCGATCTGAACGATGGCCAGAATAAAGCTGATCAGCGCCCATAAACCAGCTCCGGGGATTCCTGCCACAAGAAACCCCAACCCGGCAAGAAATGCCTGGATGAAAGCAACCCCAAGGATTCCACGGGCCACATTCCGCACAGTTACTTCCGCATTGGCGACAGTCTCGATGCCTCGCTCACCCATCAGGCGGACAGCAATCTCCCTCGTTGCATTGGCGCCTGAATCAGCGAAAACCAAAAAAACGCCGGAAATGATGACTGAAACGATGAACATGAGAACCCCCATTCCGGCATTGGAAAGCATGGACAAGAACCAGGTGAGTCCGATCATCAGTTGTGACTTGTATTCTATGGCGACCTCTGACAGGTTCAGCGAAGCATGCTGCCAAAGGTCGANNNCAACTCCTTCACCGATTCATTAGGCGGCGGAATAAGGCTCTTGCCTGCAGTGAGCGTATCCTTCAGAAAAAAAACGGAATCAGCCAGGGAAGCGCCAAATAAAATGATCGGCAGCAAAATCAGTCCAAGCAGGACCCCGGTGAGGAGGATAGCCGCTACTTTACTGCGGTTACCCAATGCAACCTTCAGTTTGGTGAACATCGGATAAATAGCGATCGAAATGATGACACCCCAGAGGGTGATCATTAAAAATGGCTTCAGGATCATGAAGCACCAGACGATGAGCCCCAGTACAATACCAACTTTGATGGTAACTTCCAGGCTTTTACCAACATAATCGTGGCCGGTGGATGGTTTATTTTGTATTTCCATGTTGAACGAATTTTTTGATAAAAGTAGGATAAATCTGTTAAGTGGGGATGAGGAATATGATTGTGATGAAAAAAATCGTGACGCGTGACGCGTGACGCGTGACTCGTGACATGTGGCAGGCAGAATTTACTTGTCAATGTTTGGTTATTTTATTCACAATGTTTATATTTGGGTGTTATTAAATCACATTCCTCATTTTAGGTACAAAAAAACCGGACAGATGAAAACACTTTTTTTTGCCAGTTTCATGCTGATAGTGATGGGATTGGTCAATGCACAACCACCTCAGGGGATTCAAAACATCCCGGGCGATTTTCCTACGATTCAGGCGGCCATCGCTGATCTGAATACATATGGTGTAGGTTCCGGAGGGGCAACCTTTATTGTTGCGCTTAATCATACAGAAACCCTTGCCAGCTCTGCGTCGGGGTTGTTATTGGCAACCGGGACCGCCACCGATTCGATCATATTTAAAAAGGCATCGGGAACCGGGGCAAATCCGAAAATAACCGCCTTCACACCGGGAACTTCAGCCACCACAGATGGGATGATCAAGATTGCCGGTGGTGATTACATCGTTTTTGACGGGATTGATCTCGAAGAAAATTCATCCAATGGCACAAATCCCAAACGCATGGAATGGGGGTATGCCCTGGTTAAAAAACAAAACACTGCTCCATTTGACGGTTGCCAGCATGTTATCATTAAAAATTGCACCATCACGATGAATAGAGCAAATACCAATTCAGTGGGGATTTATGCCGGCAATCACATAGTCACCTCTACCACTGCGCTTTCCCTGAGTGCAAGAACCGATGCCTGCAACAACTGCCTGTTCGAGAATAACACGATCTCGAATGTATATACAGGTGTGAGCCTGAGCGGGTTCAACGCATCATCACCTTATGCCTTTTACGACCACAACAATCGCGTAGGTCAGTCGGGCAAAAACAGAATACTCAATTTCGGAGGAACAAGTACGGCGGCATATGGCGTATTCGCCACTTATCAGGACTCACTGACGGTGATGAACGATTCCATTGTCAGCGGCTCAGGCACTACCGGCGTTATTGCCGGGATCTTCCTGCAGACAGGTTCCAATTCTTCTGCTGATATCTCCGGAAATTACGTTACGGTAACCAGGGGCACAACAAATGGCAACAATTTATATGGTATCTGGAACCAAACCGGAGGCAGCCCTGTCAACAATGCCATAAAGATCCATGATAATATCATCAGCAACTGCAATCAGCCTGTTACCGCGGCAGGCAATATCTATGGTATCTATAACACGGGAGGCGCCGACACGATCAGGATCTACAACAATGAAGTCGCAGGTTCAACCTATTCAGGAACAGGTTCGCACTTTGGAATCAGATCCGATGCTTCCGGAACTGTTCAATTCATCCATAACAATGTTATCCATCATCTCACAAATTCTAATACCGGCGGGATGACGCTGATCTATACAGCCACATTTGCAACATCAAACTGCTTTGCCAACGACATGCATGACTGCTCGGGCAGCGGAGGAACTGTATATGGCCTGTACACCACAACCACTCCGGCCTGGAACGTTTTTCAGAACAATCTGAACAATATAAGCAGCAACACCGGCAGTTCTGCATCCTGCACGGTTTACGGGATATACAACCAGGGCGGCACAACAGCAAACATTTATAACAACTTCATTGCCGGTCTCAATGCCAATGCTGCAACGAACAATCCATCCATCATCGGCATCGGCATTGTGGGCGGAACAACCAGCAATGTTTATTACAACACCGTTTATCTCAATGCAGCCAGCAGCGGCAGCACATTTGGCAGTGCCGCATTGTACGCATACGCAACACCGGTAACCCTTCTGCGTAACAATATCCTGGTCAACACATCCATGCATGGGGCTACCGGATACACCATTGCATACAGACGAAACAATACAGTGCTTACTACCTATTCGGCTGGCTCCAATAACAACTGCTTTTATGCAGGCAGCCCTGGGCCAAACAACCTCATTTTCTATAATGGAACCGCCGGGGATGAAACGATGGCTGCCTATCAATCCCGGGTTTCGCCCAGAGATGTCCTCTCCTTTTCAGAAGATCCTCCATTTATAGAAGGTGACACCCCACCGTTCGACATCCATCTATCCGACACTGTTCCAACATTTTGTGAAAGCGGAGGCGCGGTTGTGAGCACACCCGATATTACCAGCGACATAGAAGATGACCCGAGATTTGCGAATACAGGCTATCCCGATCATCCGTTATTTCATGCCACTGCCCCTGATGTCGGCGCAGACGAATTTGGCGGGATACGCAACGACCTCACGCCGCCGTCGATAACTCTGACGCCTTTGTTTAAAACATCTTCTCACGAACCACGGACGCTCACGGCAAATATTGCTGACTCATTCTCCGGAATCCCGGATTCTGAACCAGGATTACCTGTTCTTTATTGGAAAATTAATGATGCCTCATCCTGGAATCAGGTCATTGGCACACCACAAAGCGAAGATAATTACAGTTTCACCTTTGGAAACGGGGTATCTCTGGGCGATGTCGTCTATTATTATCTTTGCGCGCAGGATGCATTTTTTATTCCCAATGTTGCCGTTTCTCCCACTGAAGGCGCTGATAGTCTGACCAGTAATCCACCAGCTTGCCACATATTGCCCACACCCCCATACGCGTACCGCATTGTTGACACCCTCACCGCAGGCAATTACCTCATAGGAGGCACAGGGAGCGTTCCATCAGCAGGATGTACCTATGTTGATATTACACAAGCATTTGCTGATCTGAATGATGTGGTTGAGCGCATTGAAGTTACCAATGGCGGAAGCGGCTATGAATCTTATAACACTGCCGTTTCTCTGCTGGGGGGAGGGGGATCGGGCGCAATAGCCCAGGCGGTAATTGATACTGCCGGCAGTTTGGTTGCCATAGAAGTAACCAAAAACGGCAATGACTATTACCAGGCGCCAACCGTTTACATCGCCAGCGGATCCGGAAGTGGCGCAGAAGCGATTGCCTATATCAGCGCCGGAAGAGAGATTACCGGTCATGTGAATTTCCTGATCGACACCTCCTACCGGTGGAACGAAGAAAACTTTTTTCCGATACATCTGGAAACTGTTCTTGGATCCGGCCCGGCAAAAACCGTCACCCTGAAAACATCTCCTCTTGCCTCTCCTGTCATCTATGCCAATTATGGGACCAGTGTTATCAAACTGAATGGCGCAGATTATTTTACACTCGATGGCTCAAACAACGGTTCATCTTCAAAAGATCTCACCCTCTGGTACCTTCCATCTGCGATCAACAGCGCCGTGGTCTGGCTTGCCAGTGCCTCCGGAACCGAC
>JAPLDG010000336.1 GCA_026391845.1 Bacteroidota bacterium
GTCAACCTTCAGATCATACCTTCAATTCATCAGATTATTGTCACGCAGTGCTTGCTCCAGTTCCATCAGGGAGATGGGTTTTGAGAGGATTTTTTTTTCGCGGTCGAGCAAAAACATGGTTGGTGTGGCATAAATATTATAGTCATCAGCCGACTTGCCATTAAACCCTTTCAGATCTGAAACATTGATCCAGTTGAGTTTCTGCTCCTTAACAAAAGTTGTCCATGCGGTACGGCTGGTATCGATGGAGACCGACATCACCTCGAACCGTTTGGGCTGCTGTTTGTCATAAAGTTCCTTCAGCCTGGGCGTCATTGCCACACAATGCGGACAGTTTGTAGCATAGAAAATCAACAGGGTATATTCCGAATTGATTCCGGACAATTTCACCGGTTTCCCATTTACATCCGGCACATCCAGATCAGGCGCAATCTTCCCGACAGCAATTTTTTTAAAGGTGTCAAGTTTTTTCTGCAAAGCTGATTTCCGCTCCTGGTCTTCACAGGATGAAGGATCCTGGAAGTTATCGGCAATATAGGTAATCACTTCATCGAAATGATATTTATCAAACCCTCCGACAAGATAATCGAGCCAGAATTTGTAGATGACAGGATTCACGGAAGCAGCGCCAAGCATGAGCGTGACCGCCTTGATGAATTCGGCTTCAAGCTGTTTCTGTGACATGCGGTTATTGCTGTACAACGACAAATAGGCAATGGCTTTGTTTACAAAAACCATGCTCCGGAGCAGGGCAGTATCGGAAAAATTGACCTGTTCAAAATACCGCTGTTTTAGATAGGTGATCCGTTCTTCCTTGCTCAATCCGGCAGGGATGAATGGGTTTTGTAACACTTTTGCCGCGCGAACCGCAAAGGAATTCGGATATAATTTAGCAAGCGAATCAAGATATTGCTGCTGAGACTTTTGGGCATACTCCAACTCCTGCTTAACCGATGCATAAAAAGCATCCCTCACCGGGTAAAAGTCAACAACAGGCATGAGCAGTTGCAGCTTTGACTGGTTGATCCGATCGAGTTTCAAAAAGGTCTGGTTGATTGTATTCTCAAGCGAAGAGATAATCTTCAGGCTGTCTTCCGGATTTGTTGCAGTGGTAACAAACTTTACGTCTTCCTGGTTCCAGACCAGATCAACGAAACCCTCTTTAGACCACTGAACCCGGTACATCCCGGGTAAGCGGTTGCTGATCGAGAATCTGAATTTGCCGGTACGATCAGTGGTTGTCGAATCAATGGCTTTTGTTTTCTCGCCATAAATGCTTATCAGCAAAACCGTTTTCGCATCATGGTTGAGAATGGTACCCTCAATGGTGTTTTGTGCTTTCGCCAACCCGGAAACCACCAGTATGATTAAAACAAGATATCTTCTCATAAAAGTCAATTAACAATGAAGGCAATGAAAGCAATGAAAGCAATTTTGAGAATGATGTATTTTCATTGTCTGCATTCTTTGCATTGTTTACATTGTTTACATTGTTTGCATTCTCAGCATTGTCTGCATTTATTTTCTCCTGATTGTTTTCTTTTCTACTGTTGCGGGTCCAAATATTTCTACCAGCATATTATGCAGATCCTCGCCACGAAGGTTTCTTCCGATGATCTTATGATCCTTGTCAAGCAGTACATTTGCCGGAATGGAGTTGACCCCATACAGTTTTCCGGCCGCATTACCCCAACCCTTCAGATCCGAAACCTGGGTCCAGGTGAGGTTATCCGCTTTTACCGCCTTCATCCATTTTTCACGATTTTGGTCGAAAGAACATCCCAGAATATCAAATCCTTTTTTCCCAAAGTCCTGATATGCCTTCACCACGGATGGGTTTTCAGCACGGCACGGGCTGCACCAGGAAGCCCAGAAATCAACAAGAAGCACTTTACCTTTCAGGGAGGATAATGTAACCGGGTTTCCAACGCTGTCGTTCATGGTGAAATCAGGAGCAATCTGACCAACCGCGACACGCTTCAGAATATCGATACGTTTCTGTAATATCTGCAGGTAGGGTGAGCCGTTCAGCGTTGTATCCATCGTATTCACAAGTTCCTCCAGCTCGGGCAGCTCAAATTGCCAGCTGTTCCGCATCACCAGGTAGGGAGAAACAACCGTTTTATTGTTCTTTTTGGCAAAATCCTGAAGTTGCTTCTTCATCATTGCATCCAAAGAGTCCGATATGGAGTCGGCTCGCTGCATCCCTATGGTATCATTGGTCTCCTTTGCCTTTTTCCACTCCTTATATACATCATCCATCTTTAAATTGACAGATTCATTCATGGTTAAATATTGCTGGTAAACTTCCTGTGTTGATGATCCTTTAATGATGGATTTATCAAGGCTGTCGGGAAAAATCTGAATTTCAATATTTGCGTTTTCCACGAAAACCGGGACCAGAATCTGATTTTGCCGCATGGTTATATTCCTCATTTCGGGAAGATCAACTTTTCCTGTAAAGGAAAAAGCGCCCTGTTTGAGTATGGATGAGTCAACAATGACCCATTTATCTGAGTCATATTTTTGTAAAAAAACCATTCCTGTATCAACCCCTTGCAAGCTGCCTTTGATCGTAAACTGGTTTTTATTGTCCATGCAAGAAGCAAGGATCGTAGTAATAAACAGTATAAATGCTATTTTTCTCATGACTTAATCTCCTCTAATATGATGTTTGGGCAAAAGTAACGCTTTTTGAGAAACAAAATAAATCTCTAATTTTACATGGAAAAACAATTATTATGATGCGCCCTGATTCCCTTGCAATTGGTCTTTTAATTATGTTGATCGGGTTTGTGGCAGACGCCCAGCCCGAAGCGGCCAAATCTGCATTACCAAAATTTGACCTGTCGAAGGACCCGGTGCTCTATACGGTCGGTTACGCTCATCTCGACACTGAATGGCGATGGGATTATGAAACAACCATCAGCGAATATCTGAAAAATACCCTGGATGAAAATTTTCAGCGGATTGATAAATATAAACCTTTTGTTTTCACCTTCTCCGGTGCCCGCCGGTATAAAATGATGAAGGAGTACTATCCTGAAAAATATATCAGGCTGAAAAAATATGTTGCTCAGGACCGTTGGTTTGTCGGCGGTTCTTCTGTTGACGAATGTGACGTCAATATCCCGTCGCCGGAGTCGGTGATTCGTCAGATTCTTTATGGGAATGGTTACTTCAGAGCTGAATTTGGCAAGGAGAGCATCGACTTTCTCCTCCCCGACTGCTTCGGTTTCCAGGCACACGTTCCTTCTGTGCTGGCTCATGCCGGATTGAGAGGGTTTTCAACCCAGAAGCTTTCGTGGGGTTCTGCCATGGGAATTCCATTCAACATCGGCAACTGGGTGGGGCCCGATGGCAACGGGATCATCGCTGCCCTCAATGCAACTGATTATGGCGGAGAGGTGAAAAAAAGAATTGACACCTCGGCATACTGGGTAAACAGAGTCATGGAAAACGGTAAGAAGTACGGTGTTTTTGCCGATTACAGGTATTACGGGGTGGGCGATGAGGGTGGCGCCCCACGGGATGAGGATGTAACGAACGCCATCGGAAGCGTTGGCCAGCCCGACAGCAAGATCAATGTCTACCTGAGCTCATCCGATCAGTTGTTCCGTGACCTGGATCCTGCACAGAAAAATCAGCTCCCCACCTATTCCGGCGACCTGCTTCTCACCGAACATTCATCGGGTTCCCTCACATCTCAGGCATATATGAAGCGTTGGAACCGAAAGAATGAACAACTTGCCATAGCCACAGAGCCGGTGGCGGTAATAGCCGACTGGCTTGGCGGAATCAGATATCCCCAGCAGGCGCTCAACGAGGCCTGGTGGCTTGTCCTGGGGAGTCAGATGCATGATATCCTGCCCGGAACATGCATCCCGAAAGCCTATGAATATGCCTGGAATGACGAAATCCTGGCCTTGAACAAGTATTCCTCCACGCTGGTAAGTTCAGCCGGAGTTGTGATCCGTGCCATGGACACACGTGGTAAAGGCAAAACCCTGGTTGTTTACAATCCGCTCGCCATCAATCGCAAAGATGTGGTTGAAGCTGAAATTCGCTATCCCGAAGGCGCACCAAAGGCGGTTAAAGTTTTCGACGCACTGAACAATGAGTTGCCGGCACAGATCATCCGTACATCGAAAGAAAGCATCCGGATTCTCTTTCTTTGCAGTATACCCTCTTTGGGATTTGCATGCTATGATATACAGCCGGCCAAAGATGAAACACCCGGGAAATCATCCCTCTCGGCTTCTGAAAAAATGCTCGACAATGAATTCCTGAAAGTCACCATCAATGCAGCGGGCGACATTTCGAGCATCATTGATAAAAAGCTGGGAAAAGAACTGCTTTCTGCACCGGCAAGACTTGAATTTCAAAAAGAGCATCCGGAACGCTGGCCGGCCTGGAATATGGATTGGAATGACCGGAAAAACCCTCCCATTGGTTATGTATCAGGACCCGCTAAAATAACGGTCATGGAGAAAGGGCCTGTTCGTGCGACCATCAAAATCGAGCGTAGTTCCCTGAATTCGACATTTACACAATTTATTTCACTGGCTTCAGGTAAAGAGAACCTGGTCATCCGGAACATCATCGGCTGGCAATCACACGGTGTGAGCCTGAAGGCCTCATTCCCGCTCACAGCCTCCAACAGTTTAGCAACCTACAACCTTGGACTTGGAACCGTAGAGCGGGAAAACAACAGTGAGAAAAAATATGAGGTTCCATCCCGCGAATGGATTGACCTAACCGATAAATCGGGAAATTTCGGCGTGACCGTTTTTGAAGATTCCAAATTCGGATCTGACAAACCAACCGACAAAACCCTGCGTCTCACCTTATTATATACTCCTACAACCAATTTTTACCACGACCAGGCTACACAGGATTGGGGAATACACGAAATCACGTATGGTATTTACAGCCATAAGGGAGATTGGCGTACGGGGCTTTCCGAATGGCAGGGACGGAGTCTGAATCAGCCTTTGCGGGCTTTCCTCGCACCACAACATGCAGGGTTCCTGGGAAAAAGTTTTTCATTTGCCCAGGTTTCCGTACCTCAGGTTGACATCCGTACGATAAAAAAAGCCGAGAATGGTAAAGATGTGGTGATCCGGCTGCAGGAATTGGTCGGAAAGGAAATCCGGAATGTGGAAGTATCATTGGCTTCAAAAATTATAAAAGCCTGGGAAGTCGATGGACAGGAACGCCTGATTGGCGAAGCCGTTATTAAAAATGGAAAATTGCTGGTCGATATGCAAAAATTTGCCATCCGGAGTTTTGCCATTCAAATTGAGCAACCAGCGGAAAAACTTACCACACCTGTCTCCATTGAGCTGCCCATTGCATTTGACCAGGATGTTGTTTCAAGCGCGAAAAACAAAAAAAACGGACGTTTTGATCAGGAAAAGATCAGTATCCCGGCCGAACTTTTTCCGCAAACACTGATGGTTGACGGTGTTCAATTCAATCTTGGCCAGACTGCCGACGGCAAGAACAATGTACTATCCTGTAAAGGCCAAAAAATCGCCCTGCCCAAAACAGGTAATTTCAACCATGTTTATATCCTTGCTGCTGCGATTACCGATACTTCAGGCATCTTCAAGATTGGCGGGTTAAAGTCCACGGTTCATGTACAGGCATATCATGGCAACATCGGGCAATTCGATAACCGCATCTGGGATAAATTCGGAAGAATGACAGGTATGCAAAAAGGATTTATTAAAAAAGATGAAGTCGCGTGGTATGCTTCCCACCTTCACCGCGACACCCTGGTCCTGCCCTATCAATATTCCTATATATACAAATACATGCTCGATGCCGGTCCTGCCAGCGAAACACTGCTGCTTCCGGAGAATGAAAGCATTAAAATATTTGCCATCTCTTTGTCCGACAACCCTTATGATCAGATTCAACCGGCCCTTCCTCTTTACGACGATTTTACCGGACGACCCACGCTAACGCCCATCCTTGCAAAAAGCTATGTGGAGGAAAACATGCTGCCTGCCGCGAAATTCATCGTCAACAGCAATCGAAACCAGGCTTTGCTCCCAGCCCGGCTTACCATGAAAGACTATGCCGACATCCATCAGCCAAACGGGGTGACGGCGACCTATTATTTCACGGATGCCGATACAACCTTTAAAGGATCAATCACCGACGGGATGAATGTTCCTGCCATCAACGATGGCATGTATGACCTGTTGCCCGGAGACTCCCTCAACGACAAATGGTCGGAAACCGGAGAGGGTCGTATTCTGATAGACCTGCAGCATGAGATTGAACTCGACAGCTTGCATATTTTTACCGGACAAAGCACCAGGCGCGGAGGGCAATCTTTTTCGCTCTGGGGCGCCACCGGCGAAAAGTGCCCGGCTGTCAAGGGCGATCCCGGTACGGCAGGCTGGAGCTTTATCGCGATTGCACCGCCCGATGATATCTGGGGCAACCGCAAAGCGCTATATACCGTCATCCCGCTTCCCGGGAAATCCAAACAATACCGCTACCTGCTCTGGGTCAGCGAAAGCACGCCACACGGGCCATTCTATTTCAGGGAAGTGGATGTGTTTGAAAAACAAAAATAGAACTCCCTAATCTGACTCTTCAAAAAAAAATCATATAATGTGATTTTTTAATGCAACTTTAGCATTACCTTTACATGAATTTTCGACCACATAAACTGTGATCGGTTTTTCATTTAAACGATGTTGAAATCAAAAATAAGCGGTTCGTCAAAAAATGAACTGGAGTCGATCCTTTCCAGCATTCAACATTATTGTGCCTACCAGGAACGATGCAGCCTCGATGTTGACCTTAAACTCACACAATGGAAGGTCTCCACTGATAAAATCAGGAAAATAATGACCCACCTGAAGAAGGAGGGATTCATTGATGATGAGCGATATGCCAGAATATTTGTCCGTAGCAAATTTCACATCAACAAATGGGGACGCACGAAAATACGGTATGAACTGAAATACCGCAATATTCCCGACAACCTGATCAGCAAGGCCATGGAGGAGATCGGTGACGATGATTACATCAGAACCATCCAGGAATTGATTCTCAAAAAAAAATCAGAAATAAATACCGGGAAAAATTTGAACATCCGCGAAAAAATCATCACTTTTGTCACAGGCAAAGGATTTGAATTTGACCTGATCTCAAAAGTATTAACAGAACTTAAAATCTGACATGGTAGCACCCGACCAATTGAAAGACCTTCAGACAAGACTTGATGTCTTGAGGAGGTACCTTTGACATCGACAAAAAACTTTCACAGATAGCCGAAGAAGAACAATTATCCCAAGCCACCGATTTCTGGAACAATCCCAAAACAGCAGAACTGGCATTGCGTGCCATACGCGATAAAAAACTTTGGACAGACGCTTATCTCCAGGCTGTTTCAAGCCGTGATGACCTGCTGATCATGTGGGATTTTTTCATCCTGGGAGAAGGTACAGAAACCGACCTCGAAAATCATTTCAAAGAGACTCTCCGCTTGATTGAGGATCTTGAATTCCGCAATATGCTGAGTGGTGAAGAGGATAAGCTCGGCGCCATTGTACAGATCAACTCAGGGGCCGGGGGAACCGAATCTCAGGATTGGGCAGAAATGCTGATGCGGATGTATATCCGCTATGCCGAGCGCAGTAAATTTAAAATCACGGAAGTTGATTATCAGGAAGGAGATGTGGCCGGAATCAAATCTGTAACCCTTGAATTCGACGGGGATTATGCATACGGCTACCTAAAAGGAGAGAACGGCGTGCATCGTTTGGTAAGGCTTTCTCCCTTTGACTCCAACCACAAACGGCATACTTCATTCGCTTCTGTATACGCTTACCCGATCATCAATGACGACATCGTGATCGAAATAAACCCCTCCGACATCAGTTGGGATACCTTCAGGAGCAGTGGCCCAGGCGGACAAAACGTGAACAAGGTAGAAACCGCAGTCCGTCTCAAACACGAACCTTCAGGCATTGTAATCGAATGTCAGGAGACCCGCTCCCAGGGTCAGAATCGGGAAAAAGCCCTGAAGTTGCTTAAATCCCAATTGTATGAAATTGAATTGCGCAAACAACGTGAAAAAATCAACGTAATTGAAAGTGGCAAGAAAAAAATTGAATGGGGCAGCCAGATCCGGAGTTACGTGCTCCATCCCTATAAAATGGTGAAAGACCTTCGCACAAGCTTTGAAACATCAGATACCCAGGCAGTGCTCGATGGCGACCTGACAGAGTTTATCAAGGCCTACCTGATGGAATATGGGAATGCCGGGTAGATGGCAAAATTCAAATGAAAAATAGCAAGATCATGCTGAGAATTTATCATAACCCGCAATGTAAAAAATCCCGCGCAGGGCTGCAGTACATGAAGGAATCAGGCCAGGACTTCGAAGTCGTTGAATACCTGAAAAACCCCCTGACGGAAAAGGAGCTGGAAAAATTGCTGGTAAAACTCAATTTTAAACCGGCTGACCTGCTTCGAACCCAGGAGGATTATTACAAAAAAAATCTGAAAGGGAAAAATTTTGAAGATCATGAATGGATTAAGATCCTAATACAAAATCCCAAACTCATGAGTCGTCCGGTTGTTGAAGGAGTTTATAAGGCTGTAATTGGCGACCCGGTCGAAAATATCGCACCCCTTTTAACATGATACCAGAAAAATAACCATTCAATATCCCACCATGAAAACACGCATCGAAAAAGACACCATGGGCCCCATTGAGGTTGACATGGACAAGTACTGGGGAGCCCAGACACAACGGTCACTCAGCAATTTTAAAATCGGAGAACCGGGTTCCATGCCCAAAGAGATGATCAGGGGTATGGCTATCCTGAAAAAAGCCGCAGCCATGGTCAATGCCGATCTTGGCGTGCTTTCAGCAGAAAAGATGGAACTGATCGTTAAAGCATGCGACGAGATTCTCGATGGCCTGCTGGATGACCAGTTCCCGCTGGTGATCTGGCAAACAGGTTCGGGTACCCAAACCAACATGAATCTCAATGAGGTGATTGCCAACCGTGCACACGTGCTGGGTGGTGGTGTGCTGGGCGGTGAGGGCAAAACCATGATCCATCCGAACGATGATGTCAACAAATCACAGTCTTCCAACGACACTTTCCCGGCCGCCATGAGCATCGCCGCATATATGATGGTAACCGCTGTTACCATTCCCGGGATTGAACTTCTGAAGGGGACACTTACCAGGAAATCTGCAGAATTTCAGGAAATTGTAAAAACCGGCCGGACACATCTCATGGACGCCACCCCGCTTACCCTGGGACAGGAATTTTCAGGTTATGTTTCTCAACTTGAGCATGGGCTGAAAGCCTTGAAAAACACGCTCCCCCATCTTTCTGAACTGGCGCTTGGCGGCACCGCCGTCGGCACAGGATTGAACGCGCCTAAAGGTTATGATGTACTGGTAGCAAAGAAAATCGCCGACCTTACCGGATTACCATTTATCACAGCAGATAATAAATTTGAATCATTGTCGGCTCATGATGCCATGGTGGAAACTTCCGGAGCGCTGAAAACACTCGCGGTAAGCCTGATGCACATTGCCTCCAACATCCGCCTTCTGGCTTCAGGCCCCCGGTGCGGCATCGGTGAGCTGATGCTCCCTGAAAATGAACCCGGATCAAGCATCATGCCTGGAAAGGTTAACCCCACTCAGCCAGAAGCCATGACCATGGTGTGCGCCCAGGTCCTTGGCAATGATGTGGCCATCAACATCGGCGGCATCAGTGGCCATTTTCAACTGAACGTGTTCAAGCCCCTGATGATCTCAAACCTGCTGATGTCGGCCAGGCTGCTCGGCGATGTTTGTGTCTCTTTCAACGACAACTGCGCTGTGGGGATTGAACCAAACATGGCTGCCATCAATAAAAACCTGGAAAATTCATTGATGCTTGTCACCGCGCTCAATCCTCATATCGGCTATGACAACGCTGCGAAAATTGCCAAGAAAGCACACAAAGAACACCTGACTCTGCGGGAAGCCACCATGCAATCAGGATTGCTGACAGACGAAGAATTTACCAAAATCGTTGATCCGAAAAAGATGACCGGCCCGAAATAATCGAATATGGCAGTTAAAAAGAAAAACAAGAATCAGGGGCCCGGTTATCATCATTTCAGTTACGCCATTGTGGTAGTAGTTGTTACTGCTGCCGCATTTTACCCCTCTGTCGGGAATAACTTTGTGAATTGGGATGACGTCGTTTATATCATGAACAACGACATGATCAAGACCATTTCCTTCAGCAATCTGACCAGGATATTTTCTTCTTTTTTCATGGGCAATTACCACCCGATGACCATGCTGAGTTTTGCATTCGATTATTCCATCTTCAAAGTAAGCGCCCCCGGATACCACCTGCATAACCTGATCCTGCACCTCATAAACGCAGTACTGGTCTTTTTTGTTTCCTGGCATTTGTTCAGGAAAAACGATCTGGTGGCATTCATCGTATCGATCCTGTTTGCAATACATCCCATGCATGTCGAATCAGTCGCCTGGGTCTCTGAAAGAAAAGATCTGCTGTTTACCATGTATTTTCTGCTGGCGATGTTATCTTATACGTTCTACAATAAGACCAGTCAGCAGAAATATCTATACTATACGCTGGGTTGTTTCTTGCTTTCGCTGCTTTCAAAGGCACAGGCCGTTTCTCTTCCCATTGTGCTATTGCTGATTGACTATTTCATGGTGCGCAAACCAGGCGCAAAAATGTTTCTGGAGAAGATCCCGTTTTTCGCACTCTCCCTGGTATTTGGCATTATTGCAATCAAAGCTCAGGACGCTGATGGCTCGATCAATTCATTCAATATTCCTGTCGTTAACAGCCTTTTTTATGCACAATACAGCGTTTTTGTTTACCTGTTCAAACTATTTCTCCCGATCAATCTGACCTGTCTATATGAATATCCGGTCACGGAAGATGGCGGCGTCCCCTTCTACATTTATCTTTCACCGATTGTGATCATCGTTTTGCTTTTCATACTCCTGAAAACCTGGAAAAAACAGCCTTCAATATTTTTCGGGCTTCTCTTTTTCCTCGTGGTGATTTTTCCCGTACTGCAGTTCCTGCCGGTCGGACGGGCACTCGTGGCCGAGCGCTATTCTTATACGCCCTACATTGGTTTATTTATAATCATTGCTGTGTTGTTTGTACAATTACGTGACAGAATAAAATCTTCCGGTAATAAAAAGACCCTGAACTATATCGGTATAGGGGTTATTCTCACTCTTTGCATCCTGACATGGAACAGGACAAAAGTATGGGGAGATAGTGTTTCCCTGTGGACGGACGTCATGCAAAAAAACCCTTCGTGCATGTCGGCCTATATAAACCGGAGTTTCATGTACATCCAGTACAAACAATTTGATAAAGCTATTCAGGATTGTAACGACGGGCTGAAAATTGATTCATCGCAGTCCAAACTATATGTGAACCGTGCAACAGCGTACCGTCATCTGGCTTTATACGACCTTGCGCTGGTTGATTTTACAGCGGCTCTCCGAGAAAATCCAAAAAGCTACGATACATACCAGGAAAGAGGTATCCTTTATACCGACAGGTTCTTAAAATTTGACAGTGCGATTTCTGACTTCAGGTACTTCCTGAAATTCCGCCCCGATGATAAGCATGGCAACTACAATCTTGCTGTAGCTTATTACAAAAAACAAAACTATGACAGTGCATTGTATTTTTGTGCGAAAACACTTGAGTTATCGCCAGATTACGCTGATGCTTATTATATCCGTGCCATCACCTGCGCCGCAAGAATGGATTTTGCAAAAGCATATGAATATGGCACGGCAGCACAATCCCTGGGATATACAATGGATAAAGGTTTAGTCGATGGCTGGCGCAAAAAGGCGAATATTATTATCCCTGACCTCAAATAACCTGAATTTTCAATTAAACACCATCTTTTTCTTCAGTGAAATCATCCGGTAAACGAAAGCCTTTCGCACGGTGTCATTGCCACGCATGATGTACAAAGTATCCGCCGGAAGGATCGTTTCAAACAAATTCCCATATAGTGAAAGCGGGTCTTCGTAATCATCGCTCAGGGCAATGTAATATGCATTGGTTCCGGGGTTTAGATTGCCCCGAAGCTGATTGATCCAGTGATATTTATGAATTCGCTCCAGGCTTCCGATGGCATAAACAGGTTTGTTGATTTTTGTACCTACATAATAATCAAGGTTTGCTGCCGGAAACCATCGGAAAGTGAGGATCGGCGAACTTTTTTTCATAAGGGATTGTTCTTCATCAACTTTTGCAAGAGGGGCGAACTTCTCTCCTAATTGTTTCCACCCGGTCATGTCGTGCGACACATCCTGAAGTTTCCATTTACTGAGCGGTACCCACCCATATCTGATCTGGCCGATGGCTGCTACTGCAACAATCATTAAAAAACCCAGGGATAATGACACGGGCCATGGGAACAGGCGCATCCTGGAATCGGGATGCTTTGGCTCCGACAAATAAGCAGCAGCAATCATGATGAAACCCAGGTATCCTGGTCCGGTCCAATGCGGAAGCGTACTGCGGAACAGCGAAAACGACAGGAACACCAGCACCAGCGGTAAACTGATCCACAAGATAATCCTTTTGTAATCAGCACGGATAAACTGCCGGCGGCGTATGAGCGCCACCATAGCTGTCAGGATGATGATCACATTCACCGGATTGTTGTAGAAGAACTCACCGACGATTTCCGTCAGAAAATATTGCGGCTTCAACCCCGAGGCTGTAATGCTGATCCGGTTTTCATGATAGGTGAAACTGATGAACTTGTTTTCAAAGTTCCATAATACCACAGGCATGCAAAGAAGTACAAATATCAGGGCGGCAAGATACGTCTCCTTAACCCTGAACCATCTGCGATGATGGAACAGCATGTAACAAAAAACACCGGTGAGCAAAAAAACCGAATGATATTTTGACAACAAAGCCATCCCGGCTGTAAAACCTGCAAGCAGCAGCAAATATCTGCTTTTCGGCATCAAATCCCTGTCTGCAAGCGATTTTAGCAGAAAATACATAGTCAGCAACCAGAAAAACACCTGCGGTGCATCGGGAAGAATAAAGGTTCCGCTGAGGATAAACCCATATAATGAAGCGGTAAAAAGCAGGGCGGCATAGAGACCGGTAAGGGGGTTCTTGATGTGACGGCCAATCAGGAACATCAGACCGGTGCTCATGGTCCCAAGCACTATGGCTGACAACCTGATGAAAAACTCATCTTCAAAAGTGAGGTTCAAAGTGAATAGTTGGATCATAAATCCGACCATGGGAGGATGATCGAAATGGCTGAGCGCCGGAAATTTCGCGTAGGTCCAATAGTAAACCTCATCGTTGCCAAGTTCAATAAATCCGGCAATAAATCCCCGGATCAATGCTGACAACACCAGCAAGGTAAAAAGAGCCCAGTATATCTTACGATTCGACGGCATTCTTATACTCTGTTACTTTGTTACTTTGTTACTTTGTTACTTTGTTACTCTGTTACTCTGTTACTCTGTTACTCTGTTACTCTGTTACTCTTTCTAAAAAAAACTCACCAGCAGTTTAACATTCAACAACACCACAATCCCGCCAACAATCAGAAGTGTGGTTTTGGTAGAAGTTGAATTCACATATTTTCCCATCACTTTTTTCGATGATGTGAGATAGATCTGCAGGAATATCGTAAAAGGCAATTGGATGCTGAGGATCATCTGCGAGATGATCAATCCCTGATAAGGATTGCTTATCACAAAAACAAGGAGCATTGCAATGACCAGGGAAGTCATCACTCCGAGGCGCGAATGGCTGTCGTGAATGTCGTATGGTTCGCCAAACAGGCCTGCAAAAATACTGCCTCCGGCCATGCCGGATGTGATGGTTGAAGCAATTCCTGCAAAAAGGAGTGCGATGGCAAATACAATGGCAGCATGGTTACCAAGAAGTGGCTTCAGAATGCTCTCAGCCTGCTGTAACTCATGTACCTGTGTGCGATTTGTGTAAAACGCAGTGGCTGCCAGCAGGATGATGGCGCTATTAATGGCCCATCCGATCACCATGGAGAAGAGGGTATCGAAAAGCTCATAATCCATTTGTCGTTTGATCACCTTTTCATCCTCCAGATTCCATTGACGGCTCTGAATGATTTCGGAATGAAGAAAAAGATTATGAGGCATCACAACTGCACCAAGCACGCTCATTACGATGATCATCGACCCTTGCGGAATGCTTGGTTTTACCCAGCCGATCCCTGCCTGAACCCAGTTGATGTCAACCAGCGTCAGTTCGTACAAAAAAGAGAGTCCGATGATGGAGACAAAAGCGATGATGAATTTTTCGATTTTCTGGTAAGAATTGGTAAAAAGCATGATCATCACGAAAACAAAAGCCATGACTGCCCCGGTCGGGATTGGAATATCCAGCAACATATTCAGCGCTACCGCAGCGCCCAGAATTTCAGCCAGAGAAGTAGAAACAGAAGCGCCCATTGCTGATATCAGCACGGTTCGCGAAACCCACACAGGGGTATGCTTGTTCGCTGCTTCAGAAAGGCATAACCCTGTAGCGATTCCGAGATGAGCCACGTTGTGCTGCAGAATAATCAGCATGATGGTTGAAAGGGTGACCATCCACAATAACTCGTACCCGAACTCGGAACCGGCCGCAATATTCGATGCCCAGTTGCCCGGATCGATAAAGCCAACCGTTACGAGCAATCCTGGTCCGATATATTTCAGGATGTCAAGCCCACCAAAACCGGGTTTGTGGTCACGCCTGCGAAGATCTTTTAGGAAATCAAAAAACATACGGCACCTGTATTCAGATGCTAAAATTTAGAAAATACTACTTTTTACAGCCTTACTTTTTTGCCGGGAATTTAATCAATCCGTATTTCTGCCAGTCTGCATAAATGTAAGATGCAATGCTGACAGCCGATTGATCGATATACTGAGGATCTGTAACCGTGATGTCTCCGGTCCAAACGGCATCCTTTGAGCCATGCATGTAAAGGCTGGCTTTCAGGTTCACTACGGCCGTTGTCGTCCAGTATCCTCCGGTTGAAACTGCGCCGCCGTAATAACCGCCTCCACCATAATAGCCGCCACCATAATAGCCGCCACCCCAGTAGCCGCCACCCCAGTAGCCGCCATAGCCACCAGTTACATAGGTGGTTTGCGGAACGTAACTTTCGGTTTTATCGGTTCCCTTGTAAACAAAAACAAGAATTGCATCAGCACCAAGGCTGTCACATTTCCGCTTGATGTCTTCGATCGGATATTTGATGTTCGGATTCAGAAAATCAAGTGAGCCAATGGCTTTAATACCTTGTCTTTCAAAATAGGCATCCACCGATTGTTCAAATGGCTTCATGTACTCCAGTTTGTCAAACAATGGCATAATAACCACATTTGACAGCTGAGACTTAAAATCTGGATTCTTCCAACTGGTAAGGGTTACCGGCGAACCACACGACGAGAGGATAAAGGCAGCAACGACTGCCAATAGACTAAAATAAATTTTTGCTGTTTTCATGATTTCGTATTTTATTCGCAAAAATAAGATATTTAATACACTAAAACTAAAAAAACCTGACAGGCGGCTACCTGCCTGTCGTGAATTTATCGAATGACCTGTTATCTGTTTGCTTTTTCCAGAAATTTCATGATCTTTTCCGTTGCTCCCCGGTTGTCTGCTACATAATTGCTGCAGATAGCCGATATGCGGCTGTGTTCTGCGGAATTGCCGGTTATTTCAATTACTTTTTTTATCAATTCACTGGAAGAATCAATACTGAAAACGCCACCCAATTCGATAAGATCCACGGCCTCCCTGAATTTACGATAAGCGGGGCCGAATATGACCGGAACTCCAAAGGTAACAGGTTCCTGGATGTTGTGGATTCCGCTGCCAAATCCTCCTCCAATGAAAGCAATGGTGGCATACCTGTACAAATTCGAAAGAATTCCGATGGAATCGATGATCAGGATGTTGTACCGGCCGGCATTATCATCCGTTAACTCCGAATAGCAAACGGCAGGTTCACTCAAATGTTCCCGGATAAATCCGATGCGTCCGGGTGAAGTATCATGCGGAGCAATGATGTATTTCAGGTTCAGCTCACTGTGTTGTATCACTGGAATAAACACCGCTTCATCAGGGGGCCAGCTGCTGCCTGCAATAAACACCGGTTTCCCGGCACAAAACTTTTCGATCAGGGGCATGGAGATTTGTTGCGCGGCAATGGAATAAACGCGGTCAAACCGCGTATCGCCGGTCAATGTAACCTGTTCGATTCCAATCGATTTCAGCAATTCAACGGATCCGCGGTTCTGTACAAAAAAATGGTTCACAAAGCGAAGATGCTTGCGGAACCATCCCCCGTACCATGTAAAAAAATAGTGATTTTTTCGGAATAATACAGAAATATAATATAGTGGAACATGCTGATGATGAATAGCTTTCAGGTAATTAAACCAAAAATCGTATTTGACAAAAAAGACCATTTCCGGCTGAACAATTTCCAAAAACCTCCGTGCGTTGGCGGGTGTGTCAAGGGGAAGATAAAAAACGAAATCGGCCTGATTATAACTTTTCCGTACCTCGTAACCGGAAGGTGAAAAAAAGGTAAGCAGTATCTTCTTTTCAGGCCAGAGCCTCTTCAAAGCTTCAATAACAGGCCTCCCTTGCTCGAATTCACCAAGCGAAGAAACGTGGAACCATATGATTGAACTTGTTTTGCGGTCAACCTCCTTCAGAGATGTCAGAAGTTTGTCGAATAATCCGCGGCGTCCTGCGATCCATTGGTTGGCTTTTATATTGAAGAGAGCCACAATCCGGATGACCAATCCATAACAACGTACAAAAAAGGAATAAATCAGCCCCATTGCTCCTATTTCACCATTTCGCCTTTCGCTACTTCGCTATTTCGCTACTTCGCTATTTTAATACATGTAAAACTCCTTCGGCACCCTCCTGTACAAAGGAATCATCCAAAATACCTTAACGGTATAAAACTGGCTGCTCAATTTTCGTGTGTCCTGCTTGCCAGAATCAAAATCGCGTTCCCGGTAAGGCGTAGTCCAGGCCTGCATGAATTCAAAAGCGGCCGAAAAGTTAAGCAGCCTGGTATTGCTCAGGTACATGTATCCCAGTGAACCGGTCAAAGCGATTCCGCCGTTTAACCGGTCGTACCCTTTTTTATAATCGCCGAGAATTTGAGGTGCCGTATTTCCGGGATTATGAATCCTGATCTTATCCTGAATATAACCTGCGCCGGCTACCACGGTAAATCCGCAGTTGGGATTCGGAGCGAGCAGAGGTATTGCCTTCCCGGCTTTTAAAAAGAAATTGTACCCGCGCTCATAGTAGATAATGTCAGCATAATAACCGGAGGCATCGATGAGAAATCCATCCTTGGTCGTAATATTTCTGAGCAATGAATCGCTGTTCTTCACCGACTGACCGAACATAAAATTTCCCTCGGCGCCAATCATCCAGTTTTTCTTTGTTTTAACCATAAAGCCACCGCCGATGCTTGAATTGCTCCCAAATTGTTTTGCCAGGTCTCCTCCCGGAAACTGATAACCATAAGTAGCGTAAATCATAGGGGTGAAAATAGCAGAGTCACGAATGTTTACCTGTGAAAACAAACTGAATGACGATAGAAGAAAGACTGCTGACATGGTTCGTGCGGTGCAATGCATCATGGGGTAATTAGAATTTTAAAACCTGTAAACCAAACCAATTGAAGGATTTAATGTGGATACAATTTTCTTAACGTCGTATTCCACCGGGGCAGAATATACTGGCTCGATGGTCTCTATTCCTGTTACCGGATCCTTCACAACATCGTATCCTAATAATTGAGCGCCATAATGCCTGCTGATTCCCGGCCACCCACCCAAAAGGCTCAGATTAAATTTAAACGTCAGGTGAGCAGAAATCGTATATCCGACACCTGCCGAAATCTGATATGCAAAACCGGTCGCAACGTTGCTGGTGGATTTCAATTTCGCAGTATCGGCAGGATCGGGGGTGTCGAAATTGTCGCCGGAAGAAATAATTGCCCCGCCCAGAACCTTGAAATCAAGATGGATTTTCCTGATGGTCTTCATGAAAACCGGACCAGCCATCAGGTAGTTGCTGGACCAGGAACCTGACCCGATTGAATCAGGTATTCCATTGGGAAACAACAAATTGGCAGCATTATGCATTGGGTTTTGCTGATATGAGTATTGAACCGCAAGCCCAAAATCCTTTTTTCCCATCCAGTTGAAAGTGAGCTGTACCAGCCATCCGCCAGAGGCATATCCGGATTCTTTATCGGCCATGTCTGACGACGCATAGGCACCCAGGGGCAGGGAATATCCGGCGGATAATTCCAATCCCGTATTCCGGTGAACTGCGGTATCCGGTCTCGCTTCGGAAGACTGCGCATATGTGTCTAAATTACAGACACATAAAAGAATAAACAAAAACACCTTTCCCATAATTCCCTCATATACAGGATGACAAATTTACTTATTTTCTGCAATACCCCATTCGTCAAAAATTCAAAACATTGCTCAGCAAGTTGTTATGCAAGTAAACCCATTTGGTTTTTTTTGTACTTTTGGCCTTTAAATCTGCAGTTGGCAGTTGGCAGTTGGCAGTTGGCAGTTGGCAGTTGGCAGACTACAATCATTCATTCATACATAATTAATCCTCTATGCGAAAAACCCTATTTATCCTGTTACTGTTACTCGCCGGTTTCAATTATCACTCGCTGGCCTGTACCAATTTTATCTTCACACGGGGAGCCACTACGGATGGCTCTGTGATGATAACCTATTCAGCTGATTCACACACCTTGTATGGTGAATTGTACCATTGGCCTGCCCGCGACTGGCCTGCCGGTTCCATGGTGGATGTTACCGAATGGGACACCGGAAAACCATTGGGTAAAATACCGCAGGTTGCGCATACATTCAACGTGATCGGGAACATGAACGAGAACCAGGTAGCTATTGGTGAAACGACCTATGGCGGCCGTGAGGAGTTGTTCACGCAAAAAGGAGCCATTATCGACTACGGATCTCTCATTTATATCACCCTGCAACGTGCAAAAACCGCACGGGAAGCAATTCAGATCTTTGGAGATCTCACCGAAAAATACGGTTACGCAAGCGAGGGGGAATCCTTCTCCATTTCCGACGCCAATGAAGCCTGGATACTGGAGATGATCGGCAAAGGTGAAGGCCAGCTGGGGGCGGTATGGGTGGCACTTCGTATCCCCGACGGGTATGTTTGCGGCCATGCAAACCAGGCACGCATCACTACATTCCCATTGAATGATCCTGAAAATTGTCTCTATGCCAAGGATGTAATCTCATTTGCCCGTACCAAAGGCTGGTTTGACGGTAAAGATGCTGAATTCAGCTTCTCAGATACCTATGCGCCCGTGACCTTCAGTGGGGCACGTGCATGTGAAGCCCGTGTGTGGTCGATGTTCAACCGCGTGAATCCGGATATGGGCAAATATGAGGATTATGCCATGGGGCACCTCATCAGGGGCAACTGGGGTTACACGACCAACCGTATGCCTTTGTGGATAAAACCCGATAAGAAGGTAAGTGTGCATGATGTTATGAACCTGATGCGCGACCATTATGAAGGAACTAAAATGGACATGACCAAAGATATCGGTGCAGGCCCGTTTGAATGCCCTTATCGCTGGCGCCCGATGACACTTAAGGTTGACAGCATTTCCTATGTTCAGGAGCGTGCCACCTCCACTCAGCAGACAGGGTTCGTTTTCGTCGCACAATCGCGCAACTGGCTGCCCGACCCTGTTGGTGGAATTTTCTGGTTTGGCGTTGACGACACTTACACCATGGTTTATTCACCCATGTATTGCGGCATAACAGAAGTACCTGAAGCGTATAAGGTTGGAAATGGCGACCTGCTTCATTTTTCACCCACTTCCGCCTTCTGGACCTTTACTATGGTCTCCAACTGGGCCTATACCAAGTATAACTACATGATCAAGGATATACGGCCCGTTCAGCAGCAGATGGAGGAGAAATATATAGCCGAAACTGTCGTTATCGATCAAAAAGCGACCGACCTCTATAAAAAAGACAAGGCTGAAGGCATTAAATTCCTCACCAGCTACTCCGTCAATACCGGCCAGGCAACTGTGAAACGCTGGCAGGAGATGTACCAGTACCTGCTTGTCAAATATATCGACGGAAATGTCAAGAAGGAAAAGGACGGAAAATTTGAAACAAACCAATACAACATGCCTGTCATGCCCTCGCAACCGGGATACCCTGAATGGTGGCTGAAAGAAATCGTCAAACAACATGGCGATGTTCTGAAACAGATTGGGCCTGCCGGACATTAAATACAGCCTGCAGGATTACTGCCTTTTTATATTAACAGGATTTAGCCATCGCTGAATCCTGTTTTTATTTTATCTTTGCACCACCATTCAGGAAAACTCAGCATCGCATGGAAGAACAAACCTCTTCATCCAACAAATACAAGATATATCTGTCTGTTTTAGCGCTTCTTTTACTGGTGCTGCTATTCTGGCTCTTTATTCAGCGATCACAGATGATGAAACTGGTCAGGGAAAAAGAAACCGAGAAAATCGCATTGCAGCACAACCTCGATTCACTGATGGCTGAACACAATAAAATCAAGATTTCCTACGGAGCCCTGTCGGATTCACTGAAAGCGAAAGACAGCCTTATCCAGGTCAATGCCCTGGAAATTAAAAAATTGCTCGACAATCAGTGGGATTACAATACCATCCATAAAAAATTTGAGCGATTGCAGAAAGTTGCCCAGGGTTATGTTCACCAAATGGATTCACTCTATACGGTTAACCGTGAACTGACGGCTGAAAACGACCGGATCAGGCAGGTGGTGAAGACCGAACAGAACCGGAATCAAAATCTGATGAAAGACAAGGAGGAGCTGAAAGAAAAAATGAACCAGGCTGCCTTTATCAAAGCATACGATGTGACCGCCACCCCGTTTAAATTAAAATCCGGAGGAGCCAAAGAACAGGTAACCGATAAAGCCAGTCGCACCGACCGGATCAGGGTTTGCTTTACCATCGGGGAAAATCCGCTGGTTGCTTCCGGAAAGATAAATATATACATTCGTCTTCTTCGCCCCGACAACATTGTGGTGATCAAAAGCAAATATGACACATTTGTTTTCAACGGGCAGACATTGCCTTTTTCACTACGCGAAGACATTGATTATCAAGGCAAAGCCAAGAAGGTTTGTGTTGACTGGACCAAGAAAGACACCGACAAACCGGCAATGAAAGGAAAATACATGGTCACTGTTTTTGCAGATGACAAAGAAATAGGAACCGGTTCATTTGATTTGAAATAATTCCATTCTTATGCGTATTGGCATTTTAACAGCCGGAGGCGATTGCCCGGGTATCAATGCAGCCATCAGAGGCGTTGGCAAAACGGCCATCCTTGAGTATGGCATGGAGGTAATCGGCATCTCTTCGGGCTTTCTGGGCCTTATCAATGAAGAATACGTACAACTCGATGAAACCGTTCTCTCGGGGATTCTAACACTGGGAGGCACCATCCTGGGAACCTCCAGGGAAAACCCCTTCAAAAAAAGCAATACTTTCAACGCCATTGATAAGCCAAAACTGATTAAAAAACACTATCAGGAACTTGGCCTTGATGCCTTGGTTTGTATCGGAGGAAATGGCACCCAGCGCACCGCCGCCCAACTTTCGGAGGTCGGATTGAATGTGATTGGTATTCCGAAAACCATTGACAACGACGTTTGGGGAACGGATATTACCTTTGGTTTCGATTCTGCCCTGTGGATAGCCACTGAGGCTATTGACAGGCTGCATACCACAGCCAACAGCCATAAACGCATCATGGTGATTGAAGTAATGGGTCATCATGCAGGATGGCTTGCACTCTATTCAGGAATGGCCAGTGGCGGAGATGTCATTTTGCTTCCTGAGATTAATTTCGATATTAACATGGTGGCCCGATGCCTGAAAAAAAGAGCCATCAACAAAAAACCCTACTCCATTGTTGTTGTAGCCGAAGGAATCCCCACTCCAAAAGGTGAATCGGCCGGCCACTATGTGGCCAACAGCATCAAGGAGTTAACCGGCCTCGAAACCAGGGAAACCATTCTTGGATATATTCAGCGGGGTGGCAGCCCTTCTCCCATGGACCGCGTTCTTGCCACCCGATATGGCGCTTATGCTGTTGAATTGATTGCCCAGAAAAGATTCGGTGAGATGGTTTCGCTCAAAGGCGATTCGGTCACCTCGGTTTCATTGGCAGAAGTTGGTGGAAAATTAAGGCTGGTCCCCGAAGACCATCCCCTGATTGAGAAAGCACGTCGCATGGATGTTTGCTTTGGAAAAGATACCCGCTAATCCGCAAATTTAATGTCTTTGATGTTGAGCTGGAGGTTCACAGAACCGTTCCACTCATTTTCCTCAATGTGATAACAGATGTTGAAAGGAATTTGCTTTTCAATCAATCCAAACCTTTCCCCCTGCTGAAAAGCGATGGCAGAAAAGGGTCCGCCGGCAATGTCAGGATGAACAACGGACAATTTCAGGTGATTCTTTCCAACAATTCTGGATCCGCCGGCATCCATAACCCCTTTGGTCATAAATAACGGCGCCATGTTGCCTGGACCAAAAGGTGCAAATTGCTTCAGAATGCTGTAAAAACGGGAATTGATGATATTCAGGGAAAGTGATGAGTCCACCTCCAGCACCGGAACAAGTTCAACCCCCTGCAACCGCTCTGCAACCGCCAGTTCGAAACGATCGGTGAAAGCATCAAGATTTTCCGGCTTGAGAGAAAGACCGGCAGCAAATTTATGCCCGCCAAAATGCTCAAGAAGGTCGCTGCAGGCATCCACGGCTTCATAAATATCAAAATCTCTTACACTGCGCGCAGAACCGGTTATCAGACCGTTTGAAAGTGTAAGCACAATGGTGGGCCTGTAATAAGTTTCGGTGAGGCGCGAAGCCACAATGCCAATCACTCCTTTATGCCAGTCGGGATGATAAATGACTGTTGATCGTGCCGATCTGAGCTTTTTATCTGCACCGATCATTCCGAGCGCCTGCTGCGTAGCCAGAGTATCCAGCGTTTTCCGTTCAGTATTGTGGGCATTAATCTGCACCGCAACCTGCTTTGCATCATCCAGATCTTTGGTAATCAGCAATCTGACTGAATTATTCCCGCTTTCGATTCTGCCTGCAGCATTGATTCGCGGCCCTATCATGAAAACAAGGTCGGTGATGGTCAATTCACGGATGAACACACATCCGCCCATGCCATCATCATTTTTCATCATGGCTGAATAACGAAGCAGCGCTTCCAGACCAGGCCTTGGTTTTGTGTTGATCAATTTCAGCCCGAAATAGGCAAGGATCCGATTTTCGCCGGTAATATCCACTATATCAGAAGCAATGCTGATGGCTACCAAATCAAGATATTGAATCAGATTTTCAAATGGCAGATTGTTCTTCTGGGAATATGCCTGAATCAATTTGAACCCGATGCCACAACCTGACAACTCCTTGTATGGATAGGAGCAGTCGCTTTGCTTTGGGTCAAGAACTGCTGCAGCAGCAGGAATTTCAGCGCCAGGCCGGTGATGATCGCAAATGATGAAATCAATGCCGCGGGAAGATGCATAGGCGATTTTCTCAACCGCCTTTATTCCGCAATCAAGTGCGATAATGAGGTTAACATTGGTTTGTGCAGCAAAATCAATCCCTTTCACAGAAATGCCATATCCTTCGTCGTACCGGTCGGGGATATAAAAGTCGATCTCCTTGTGAAAACTATGCAAAAAAGTATAAACAAGCGAAACTGCTGAAGTTCCGTCAACATCATAATCACCGTAAACAAGTATTTTTTCATTATGATCAATCGCCCTGGTGATACGGGTAATAGCCTTGTCCATGTCCTTCATCAGGAAGGGATCATGAAGATTGTCAAGCGTAGGCCTGAAAAAAGTCTTGGCCTCATCGAAAGTTGTCAGGCCTCGCTGCACCAAAAGGTTTGTCAATGAAGGGTCAATGCCCAATACCTTCGATAATTCCTTAACTTTTTCGGGTTCCCCCGGTGGTTTCAGCACCCAACACTTATCCATCTTACATTTCTTACCGCTAAATTATAAAATATTTCCGAATTGAACACTCCCACATTCACCTTCCCTATCCATCACCTTGTCACTTTGTTACTTTGTTACTTTGTTACTTTTTCCCTAAAACTCCGCATTCTTCGGGGTCCTTGGAAATGGAATCACGTCCCGGATATTTGACATACCGGTAACGAAAAGTATAAGGCGTTCAAAACCAAGTCCGAA
>JAPLDG010000061.1 GCA_026391845.1 Bacteroidota bacterium
GATCAAAGTTGCCGGAAGCCACATTGAAAAAATCGGCTACAACCGCCCCTCCCCCAATACCATATCCACTGGCAGATGATGAAAACGCCCAATGCAAACCTGCCACAGACCAGCATAGTGGTGGAAATACCGCTGAATCAAAATCACTCAGGTGAGGAAAGTAGGTTGTTATCGAACATGGTGTGGTCGCTGCGGCAGATGTTTCTGCTGAATATAGAGGCGGGGAAGCATGAACGGACCATGCTCTGTAATAATAGGTATTGGATGGACTCAACCCGGAAGAATGGCTGAAAGATAATCCCAAACCTTTGTAGATGATTGTTCCTCCACCAGTAATCGTATTCCCTACATGAAGCATGCCTGAAGGTGTGCCAAACGCATTGGTTGAATTATAAGCAACCATTACACTATCGTTGGCTGAATTTTTAATCCAATTCAGATTGATTTGTTCCGAATTGACTGCAGTAGCCAGAAATCCTGATGGAGGCGCCGGGTTGCTGATGCTGTTGTAGGTAATTTGAATGTTTGGCCTGTTGGCACTGATGGTTCCAAGGGTTGTATTTACGGAAGTGCTGTCATCACCCTGCCACCACTCTTGAGCGCCGGTAGAATTTGAATACCGGAAAACAGGATAAGTGGAAGCTCCAATCCCCCCATAATTTGATTCACAAAGTACGATAATCTTTGTTCCTGTGTGGGTATAATCCGCAATATCAATCGTTTGCCAGCCAACAGTCTGGAAGCTAAGCGTGCCGTTATACACGAGTGTCGCACCATTCTTCATTACAGCCCATGTTGATGAACTGAGGGTGGAAGAGGTAGTTTGCTTAATATAGATTCTGATCGGGCATGTAACCGGATTCCCCGTCCCAACATACCATCCAAGTGAGGTGATATATCCGGTTGTCGTAGTATAAAGTGTGGCACAGCGCTCATAACCATAGTACATGCCAAAAGGCTGTTTTTGTGTTGACGTTCCGGTTCCGATGGTATTGACAGTTTCCGCCTGAATCCGCAGGCTCCAGAAAACTAATAGCAGAAGCAGAATAAGCATTTTCATAAAAATCTTATTTTCAAGTTACTATTCCTTTGATTTGACAAATTTGGCTGTCCTAAAAAATGTATCTCCAACAATTTTTATAAAATAACACCCTGCAGGAAATTCAGAAAAATGGCGGATGTAAATCCTTTCTTCCTCAAATTTTTTTTTCATGATGGACTTTCCTGTCATGTTATATACTTCTACAGTTACTTTGCCGAATTTTCTACCATTTCTTTCTTTAATGGCAAAAGCGTCGGCTACAGGGTTGGGATATACCACAAATTCTGTCTCTTCCGGACTCCCCTGTTCTAAATCTGTTGTTGACACTAATTTGGATGCAATTGAAGGAGCAGTCCAACCACAGAAATGGCTATCAGCCGTGATGTAGCCATGCAGGAATCCTCCTGATACCACCATTGTGCCGGGAAGAAATAAAATATTTTCCCCTGCAATTAAGGTTGCACTACCACCATTTTGAATGGAAAAAGAGGATGTGTTTCCAGCCACGGCAATTGTTTGGATCGCATCATAACAGACAATTTGTTGGTTAAAAATGACACCTGAGACCGATGTAAAAACGGCAATACCGGTAACCGAAATAATAACAGCATTTGAGTATGCAGGATTACCGGAAATGCATGGTTCGCTCGAAGTCAAAATACAAGAAATGGTATCATTGTCACTGGGTATATAGGCAAAAATGCTCTCATAGGCTCCGTTAATGATTGTACCATTAACCATCCACTGGTATAATGGATTCGTTCCAGAATTAGTCGATGAAGCCACAAAATAAACCAAAGTGCCAATGATGACAGGGTTTGATGATGGGGAAATCAAAAGAGACACCGGCAACATTGGCAGTGTATCAATGATAATAATTGATGTATCGCTGCATCCGCTCTCATTGGTTACGGTGACATGATAATTTCCACCCTGGGTTACCGTGATGGATGAAGTCGTCGCCAGGGTTGACCAAAGATATCCCGTTCCCCCTGAAGCTGAAAGCGTTACAGAGCCCCCCTGGCAAAATGTGGTGGATCCTGAGGGTGTGATCACGGCGGTGGGAAGCGGGTGAACGGTTATGGCAATCGTCTCTGTATCGGTGCATCCGTTGGCATTGGTCACCGTGACCTGATAATTTCCACTCTCAGATACCGTGATGGAAGAAGTCGTGGGCAAGGTTGACCAAAGATATCCCATTCCCCCAGAAGCTGACAGCGTTACCGAGCCTCCCTGGCAGAAAGTGGTGGGTCCTGAAGGGGTGATCACGGCAGTGGGAAGCGGGTGAACGGTTATGGAAGTGGTCTCTGTATCGGTGCATCC
>JAPLDG010000012.1:0-20068 GCA_026391845.1 Bacteroidota bacterium
TAATATCAATAAAGCTAATGACCACCTCGGTAATTTCGCCTTTCGTATCCAACACCGGAAAACCATTCACGGTTACCCAAACAACACCATTTTTACCGGGTTGGCTTATACCTAATCGTTGGTTCTTTATTGGTTTCATACCTGCAACAATCCGGTTAACGGGATATTCATCAAGTGTGAGCGGTGTGTTATCGTCATGTATAAATTTCCATGCCGGGTCGATGGCAGCCTTGCCTTTCATCTGATCGTTGGTTAGTCCCAACAATTCTGACGCCCTTGCATTATTCATCACAATAGAAGTATCGGGAGCATGAACTACAATGCCTGCTTCAAGATTATTTAATAAACTTCGATACCGCTCTTCGCTATCCTTTATCTGCTTTTGTGCGGCATACTTCGCTGTAACATCGGAAAAAACCAAAACCACGCCGGTAATCTCACCATCTTTGTTCATGATGGGTGCAGCACTGTCGGCAATCTGGTACTCGGTTCCATTTCTGGAAACTAAAACTGTATGGTTAGCAAGCCCCACAATTTCACCTTTTTTAAAAACTTCGGTAACGGGATCTGCAACTGCTATGCGTGTTTCGGAATTAATGATTCTGAAAACTTCAGTCAGGATCCTGCCTGATGCCTCGTTCAATTGCCAGCCGCACAGCTTTTCGGCAACCGGATTCATGTGGATAACCAAACTATTTTTATCGGTAGCTATTACCCCGTCACCAATGGAATGGAGGGTAGTAGACAGATTTTCTTTCTGCTCCTGCAATTGGAAGAGCGCTTTTTCTTTTTCTGCAATTTGCCTGTTAAGCTGGAGGTTGCCATGGGCTTTGCTGGAAAGCTCGTTGGCAAAAACAAAAAGCAAATCTGCAATTTTCTGAAACTGCTTCGCCGGCATCACCGGAACTTCGTAAAAAGCGGCTATAAAATCAGCTTTATCAGCGCCAATCTCTTCGGCATATTGCATCATGCGTTGTTCGTCAACCTGGTTGTTTCGCACCTGGCCTATCAGCCAGTTGGCAATATGCAGGCCACCTATGTTAATTGAGGCGCCGGCATCCCATAAACCGCAACTGAGGCATGTTTGAACAATCGCACCTGATGGGTTGTGAGGACCAATAAACATATCGGATTGAAAGCAGTTTGCACGTCCCTTTTCCGTTTTTCGGATAATGTTATTACACAATCGGGTAAAGTTGCTGGGTTGTGTAATCGGGTTTCCCATCGTATCGGTAATGATTGAAGCCACGCCGTGTGCATCGGCAAACAAATCTTGCAAATGCTGTAAATCAGCAAGATTGAACAGTTCACTGAACGAAGTTTCCTGTGCCTCAACGACGATTTCTTCTTTGGGGTTGTCCTGGTTGTTCATAGCTGAGATTGTTTGGAATTATTGAAATGCCCTGTTCCTCTTAGTGTTGGCTATAACCATCGAACCAGATATAAATATGTGGCAGTAAACAAATATATAAATAAAATGTGGTTTTGACTTCTTTCCAAATTTATTTCCATTCATAAAATATCTTTATGATGGAATAATTCACCTTTCATTTTCGCTGCTTCAACCCCTGATTTCCCTGTTTCACTTCAAATGACCCGGTTCGGAATAAATAACAGCATAGTTTTGCCGGACCGATCAGGTAAATAAAACCGATCATGTTCAATGTGATTGAATGAAATGATTAATTTCGTTCAATCATACTTTTATCCGATATAAGATGATTGATCAATAATAACCAGGTTTTCCTGCATGGCAGAACAATATAATTTTAAGGATGAAAAAGGCTGGCACTTCCCGGCCTGGGCGGCCCTGCTGATCAGCATCATGGCCAACCTCCCGGTCATCGACATGGTTTTCCATCGGGTTAAGGAGGTGGGAGCGGAATCCCATGTACAGGTTCGCCACCTGCCTGAATTTGCCTTTCCAGGCCTTTTGGTACAATTGCTGATTACCTTTCTTTTTGGTTATCTGCTGATGCGGTATCTTCGGAACCACCAGTGGAATTCAGAAATAAACAAGGGTTTTCAATGGACTGTATTATGGGTGGTTTCCGGCCAGTTTGCCATTTTTTTTATCATGATGTCGGCACTCATTCTTTTCACCATCCATGAGGTTTCATGGATTATCAGTTCAGTGGCAACACGCGGATTACTGGTACTCATTTCTTCTGTTTTCCTCACCAATTATATGAAAATTCAATCGAATCGGGAAAAGATCTTTCATGAAAACGAGGCGTTGAAAGAATCGAACCTGCAGAATCAGATCGAAGTTTTGCGAAATCAGTTAAATCCGCATTTTTTTTTCAATACGCTGAATACACTCAGTTACCTGATTAGTCAGGATCAGGCAAAGAGCCAGTTATATCTGAATAAACTCTCCTATGTGTTGAGATCGTCAATCGAACTGCAGCAAAGCGATCTTATCCTGCTCACAGAAGAGATCAAACTGGCAGAGGCATATTTTCACCTGCTTTCAATCCGTTTTGGCGGCAATGTGATGCTTGATATTCATGCGGATGATGCGGGACATTACAAAGTACCGCCGATGACCCTCCAGATGCTGATCGAGAATGCCATCAAACACAATGTCATTTCCACCGGTCAGCCTTTGCGAATAGAGATCGCACTCGATAAAGAAAACAAGTCACTTACCATCAGCAACAATCTTCAACCAAAAGTGGATGCCCGGGGGGCCGGGATCGGACTGAAAAATCTCGATGAACGATTCAGGATGCTTGCCGGCCGAAGCCCGGAAATTTTCAGCAAGGATGGCAAATTTACTGTTGTAATGCCGTTAATTCCTGCCGGATGATAAAATGCCTGATCATTGAAGATGAATTTGCCGCATCAAGCCACCTGACTGCTTTGCTGAAGAAGGTTCAACCGGATATTGAAGTGCTGGCCATCCTTGAAAGCATCAAAGATGGGATGCATTGGTTCAATGGACATCCGGAACCGGATCTGATTTTTTCCGACATTCAGATTGCCGACGGCCTCTCTTTTTCAATTTTTGACAGCGTCAGGCCCCGGTCGCCCATCATCTTTACGACGGCTTACGATGAATATGCGATTAAAGCATTCAAGCTGAATAGCATAGATTACCTGCTCAAACCCATCGATGAGGAATCGATCAGTTTCAGCCTGAAAAAATTCAGGGAGAAAAATTCAGGGATCAGCAGCTGTTGACCGGGACAAGGATCATTGACCTTATGCAGGCCGCCCGGTTGGGAAAGCCAAACTTTCGCCATAGTTTCCTGGTGAGATACCAGGACCGGTTGCTTCCTGTGACAACTGACGAGGTAATGGCAGGCTATATCGACAATGGAATTGTTTACCTGTTGCTTCCGGGTGGAAAACAATTTCCTGTTGACATGAACCTGGACGATCTGCAGCAGCAACTCGATCCGCAACAATTTTTCAGGGCAAACCGGCAATTCATCGTATCGCGTAAGTCGATCCAGGATATGGCGGTGCACTTCAACGGAAGACTCCTCCTCAACCTGAAAGTTAATACCACCGAAGCCATCTATATCAGCAAAGAACGTGTTTCAGCGTTCAAACGGTGGTTTGAAGCCTTCCATTAATTATTCAGGAATTTTCAGTCCTGATGTTTCAGAATCATTCCGGGCGGTTTCGACTGCATTTTTTCCCGTTTCACCCATTTTCATCCACCTGAATCACCAGGCTTGCTGCAATTTTGCATCAGTTTGAAACACTAAAAAATCCAGGATTATGAAAAAAACAATGTCACTGATCATCCTGGCGCTCGCAGCGCTGGCCGGATCCTGTCAAAGCCTCGTCCCTACTTATTCCAATGTCGATTACGTAGGCAAAGGCAACTCAAAACAAATGCTCGACCTTTATATTCCCAGTGGAGTAACGACACCAACTGCCCTGATCATTCACATCCACGGCGGTGCATTCATGATGGGAAGCAAGGGAACGGGGGAGCAACCATCGTTTGTTACATTTTTCAACAACGGGTACATCTGTGCCGATATTAATTACCGTTTGAGCAGCGATACCTTGTGGCCTGCACAAATCCATGATTGTAAGGCGGCTGTCAGATTTCTGAAAGTCCATGCAGCACAGTATCATATCGACACCTGTAAAATAGGGGTCATAGGCGAATCAGCCGGCGGAAATCTGGTTTCCATGCTGGGAACAACAGGCGGAGTGGCTGAACTCGAAGGATTGCACCTGGGCAGCACCAACGCAACCAGCCGTGTTCAGGCGGTGGTTGATCTGTTCGGTCCAATCAACTTTTTAACCATGGATGCTGAAGCGTTGGTACTTGGTTTTGTAATCAATACCAATTCGGCCACTTCCCCCGAATCAAAGTTGATGGGCGCCCCGGTTCAAACCATCCCCGAATTGGTGACAAAGGCCAATCCGACAACCTATATTTCTGCCGATGATGCTGCTTTCTTTATTTCAGCCGGTGATGTTGATCAAAATATTCCTTATACACAAGGTCAGAATCTGTGTTCAGCCATGGTGCCTGTGATAGGCAGTCCGCGGGCAAGTTTTGAGTTGATGGCCGGGCAGGGCCACGGCGGTGCATTCTGGCACAATACCGCACAGGATGCGAAATACCTGACATTTTTTAATACCTGGCTCGACGGAAATTGCGGGACTGTTGGCACGATCGATGAAGGTCACATTCAACAGAATCTGAACATTTACCCCAATCCATTCGAACATAATTTTACAATTCAACTGCCACAGGATAAAGCATTTGATGTTCACATCCTGGATATTACCGGACGGATGGTGATGACGAAAAATGGCGTTTCAGGTAATCAAACTTTCAACGGCAGCAGTTTTGACACCGGGATCTATCTGGTGCGGGCAACTGGTGGAAAAATGATCTTGGCGGGCAAACTCATGAAGCAATAGTACCTCCTTTTCTGTCATTATCCGATAGAACCGGACGCCATGCCTTGATGCGAAAACGAGAGGTGTCATTTAAAAACAAAAAACATGAAAAAAGTAATGATTGTAATGCTTGTCACCATGCTGGCAACATTGAGTTCCTGCAACAAGAACGACCAGGCTGTGCCTTCAAGCCAGGTTACAGATGCAACGGTGTTACCCGCGAAAGCTGCCTCTTATGCCGTGGATAACTATCCCGATGCAACCATTGATTATGTTTTGCTCCAAACAAATGCCGTGGCCAGCTACATTGCAGTTTTGAACACAACGGAGGAGCTGGCATTTACAAGTACCGGCGATTATCTGGGCGATGGGAAGCAATATCGTGGCGGGCACCACGATGGAGATACAATTCATGGTGATACGATCTATGGAGGCAGACATCATGGAGGCGGACATCACGGAGGACATCATGGAAATGAAATTCTGGTTGATTCACTTCCGGTCATGATCACAGATTATATTTCAGCTAATTATGCTGGTTACTCGGTCATACATGCCGAATATGACACCTTGTGCCCGGAAGGGGCTGTGAAGGAGGTTATGATTGGCATCAGTTCATCTGAACCGGTAAAGCTGGTGTTCGATTCCAACGACACCTTTCTGATGCAGGCAATCCGCATACTCTATTCGACTGCACCACTGGCGGTCAAAGAATCCATCAGTGCAAATTATGCCACGTACCAGTTGAGCAACAAGGCTGAACAACTTATCCTGGCGGACAATTCCATCCAGTATTCTGTGTATGTCCGGTTGAATGCCGACCGGAAAAAGGTACGTCTCACCGATTCTGGGATAATGGTTTGCGTTCAATAGCAAACTTCCATCCTTCTGAAAGAGCCCTGTCGGATAAGAACATCCGGCGGGGCCTTTCTACGCCCCACCGGATTTGTTTTATTATTTTTCCAATTCAGTTCCTGTTTAAAGGATATTCAATCCGATCAATATATTTATTGAGTGCTTTCCCGATTTGCAATAGCCTGAAATCTTCATATCTCTTACCAACTACCTGAATACCAATGGGCAAATGTCGGGAGTTGAGACCAATTGGCATTGCCAACACCGGAGATTCGGTTAAAGCAAATGGTATTGTATATGCTTGCGTAGCCTTATAATAGTGAATTTTGTTTCCACTGACGATTAAAGGGTTTTCAAAACTTGAAGCTTTCATGTATTTTTCAACGGAAGTGGGACCAACTATGTTCTGATTCCATGTTATGTCTGATTAACCTTTTTCTCCTTTTGCCTTCCAGATAAACGAAGCAGCAATACTTCCGGGAAGGATCAAATCAGTAGCCTCGACAAGGATCAGCTCCGGCAGGAGAGGGGTGGCATTCAGCTTTTGGTAAACCCTTTGTAACTTTGAAAGTTCATCCAGCTTGCTGAGGAGATTCAAGTTCGATTAAGAAAATAATAACCAGCATTAAGTATTGTTGCAATGGCCCCCAACCCCAGGGGTAATGCGATTGACAATACCAGTTTGATGATGTGTGATGAACTCATAAGTTGAATAAAAAACCCCGCAGATTTCCGAGTACTTTTCACGAAAATCTGCGGGAACTAATTGCTATTTGGGCATCACAAGAAACAAACTATCCCTGCTTCAGCTCATGCCTCATTACCGGGTCTTAACCAACTTGATCGTCTCCGTATAATCATCGGCAACAACTTTTACAAAGTAGAGGCCGGCGGGAAGTTCGGAAGCAACAAACTCGTGCTTCTTTTCGCCGATCATTTGCATCGAGAGAACCTTTTCACCGTGCATGCCATACACTGCAACATTTACATTGCCATACTGCCGGTCGCCCTTTTGCACAAGGGTGAAATTGCCATTGGTGGGGTTGGGATAAATAGTGAAAAAGCTCTGCACGGGGCTGAACGGGGTCTCATCCTGACCTGTGACGTGTGCCTGCATCATAGTTGCTGCACCGCAATAGCTGGTTGAGATTTTTCCAAGCAGGTAACCATTGCTCTGAACCTTGGTGCCTGGCAGGAAACTGATCTTTACCCCTGCAATGAATGTTGCACTGCCGGTGGGTGAAACAATAAATGAGGTGCCGCCGCCTGCAACCGTGATGGTATTGGTTGCATCGTAGCATTCGGAGCCGGTTAAAGTAATATCCTGTATGGTATTGTTCACCGGAACGCCTGACAGATTAACTGTTGCATTTGCCGTGGTCGGACAGGCTGCAGCGTAAGCAGCTGTGGCCGTGTAGGTAGTCGTAACTGCAGGTGATGCATAAACAGTATTGGTTACGCTGCCGGTATATGGAACCGTTGCCGCCGGATTCGTAAACAGACCGGTAAACGGGGTCCATTTAATGCTGGCAGGAACATTAAACCCAAGATCAATGTCAAGACGGTCGTCAAATAAAGGTGTTGCCACCCCCGGACTTGAGCATAGCAATGGATCACTGTCAGCCGAAAAGGAAGAGGATAAACTGAAAAATGCATTGTTCCTGCAGGCCATCACCGCCGTATTTCCTGAAACACCGCCGGCATCGTTGTTATTGAAACAGGTCTCAACCAACAAATTTGACGTTCCATTCCATGTAAACGGACTTGTGAATGTGTGTGTAACGATCATGGGAGCAGTTCCCGACAGGGTTAGGCTGGAAGGTGCCAGAACCGTTGTTGTTCCTGTTTCCATGGTTGAGGTTAAGTTGCTTGTAGATGTGTTTTTCAACGCGATGGTGAAATTATTGAATGTATAGGGACCGGTGAAGCTCTTCACATAAAAGGAAATCGAGGTGATCTCACACCCTGCAGTGAGTCCCATTGCTGTAAGTTCTGAGGATAAATATATATTTTGCGTTTTTGTTCCGCCATAAAAACCTTTGTAAGGAGAGCCTGATTGAGTGGACAAGGGTCCAATACCAGTGGAGCCCGTTGAAGGAGTCTTGCCTCCGCTGGCCGTCAACAGCTGGATGCCGCCCGGGGTAATGGTGGAGGAAGGTGGCGTGACTGTAATTGCTGCAGGATAAGGATTTACAACAACGGTGATGGTCGAGGGAGTAGATGAACATCCATTCTTGGTGGCAATAAATTGGTAGGTGCGGCTTTCAAATATTCCGGGAACACTGGCTGATGAAATAACCGGGTTTTGTAACGTTGATGTGAAACCGTTCGTGCCGGTCCAGCTGAACGAAGTCCCGATGTCGGTAACACCTGTAAGGTTCAACGTTGCACCTGCGCATACCGGCGCATTGCTTGATGCGGAGGCAGTGGGGGGAAAGGGTTCCACTGTAACTGTTTTTTCAGCTGTGGTAAAGGATCCGCCACCATTCGTACAAATGATGGTGCATATATAATAGGTAGCAACTGTAAGTGCGCCGGTTGCCTGCGTTGCATTGGTTCCGAGATTTGTATAAGGTCCGCCGGGAGTGGTTGCATATTTCCACTGGAAGGTAATGCCCAGGCCGGTGTAAACGCTGCTCAATGAAAGCGTGGTACCTGTACCGGAACATACGGAGATCGGGCCATCGATCGTTGAGGCTGCAGGATCTCCTGAACAAATTGGGAGGCCGATACCGTTGAATTCGTCAGCGCCGATATCGGGAGCGGTACCCGTTCCGGCGTACCCTGGATTTCCCTGGCGAATGTCGCCGTCGTAATCATCCGTATAAGTTGCAATGTTAATTGCACCACTTTCAACACTGGTAGCAACAGCAGGGTCAACATGCAGGTAATTGCTGCCTGATCCCGTCAGGGTATTCAGGAAAGGTACCACTTGTGAAATGCTGTTGCTTTCACGGGTGGGACCAACAAAGGCCTTGAATGCGGCGAGGGTTTGCTTAGGATTTGTAAGTGGCGGTGTAGAGAAAGAGCCGTTGGCATAGATCAATTTCAGAGGGCCGGGTGTGCCGCAGTACAATAAATTATTATTTGAGGTACTCAGATAGGAGGCAGTAAGAGATGGTTCATAAATGACCAGTTGCTCCACCGCGGAACTGCCAATGCAATTGTTTACGAATATGTTATTCCTGAGGTCGACATTTGTCAGTGAACTGCTTTTATAGAAGCAGATCGAAAAGAACCCGGGAACTCCGTCCAGGTAAACGGTATTATAATAAAGGTTCGTCCTGTTAGCAATGGTGTTTTGGACAGCAATTCCTCTAACGGCTTGAAAATAAATGCTGTTGTCAGAATAGATCCTGCCGACATAGTTGTTGTAAACATTTGTTATCAGCCCGGCGGAGGTTGACGACGAAATTATCATTCCGGTCGCAGGTCCTCCCAGCAGTCCGGAAGCTACAACACATGAAATGTCATAAATCTTGTTTTTATAAACATTATTCATCGCGGCACCAGCCTGTAAAAAAATGCCCGTTGCCGAACCGGCCGCCGAATAACCGCTGCCTAAGAAAGATGTGGATTTGATATTATAAACGAGATTGTTATTCACGGTATAGGTGCCAGCCGGATTTGAACTTCCGGTAAAAGTCAGGATTCCATACGCCCCGCCGCCGGCAGCATTGATATTAAAAACGGTATTATTTGAAATGACGTTTGCGAACCCGGCTGAAACGGAAATGGCATATAGACCTGCGGCTTGGGTAGCTGTCCCGGTTCCTGTGTTTGAAATATTGGAAAAGGTATTCCCGGTAATAACAATGTTATGGGTGCAGGTTGCACCCGTACCGTTTATCCAATAGATCATGGTGCCGAAACTGGTGGTTGTTTTAAATGTGACATTTGAAATGGTATTGTTCGAAATTGTCGAAATTCCGGTTGTAGCCAGACCCCCAATATTTGCAATTGCGAGATAGTTTACAGCTCCTGTCGTATTTGCATTGGTAAACTGAGTTGTTACATAATTCCCATCAATGGTTGTCGTAGGTGTGTTGTTGTTTGCGGAGATCATAAAGCCATACGTGGTTGCAGAGGTGTTGACCGTCAGGTTGTTGAAATTATTTGAATTGATGGTCTGTGTAAGTCCGGTCGCCGCAATGTTGATGCACTGGAAAGCGCCTGAACTTGCGCTCGGGTAAACAAACCCCTGGAAATTATTGTTTGATGCAGATATTGCGCATGTGGCGGCTGCACCAGTATTTGTAACTGTTATACAGTTAACCGATCCTGAATAGGGTGATCTTGTAAATGTAAAGGCACCGGCAATGTTGTCGCCAAAGTTATTATTATTTATATTCAAGGCATTGATTACCCCGTTTGTTTGTTGCTGGATCCCGGAATAAAGACCCGTGGTTGCACTGGTCGAAATTCCTCTGATGGTATTGCCATTGATGTTGAGCGTGCCGGGAGCCACGATTGTAAGAATTCCGACAAATGCTGCCGAGGTAGCAGACGTACCAAGAATAGAACAATTTAAGATCTTGTTGTTATTGATGTTCTGGGTTACCGTGCTCAGGGGAAGCAACCCCTGGCTGGTTATGGCTGTCATTTGACTGGTCGTCGGAGAATTGGTCAGTGTCACCGTATTATCGTTGATGTTGGAAGTTATGACACCCCCAACCGGACTGGCAACTGAATATGCCTTGAAGATCCCTCCAATCTGTATAGTCAAGACAGAAACAGAGGCACTGGTAATCGTATTAAAAGAAATGTTATCATTGATTTGCTGGTTCGCGAAAATGCAATAGTTGCCTGCTGTAAGTGAAACATACAGAGACAGTGCAGAGCCGCCACCCCAGTTGGTTATGGTATTCCCTGTTGCAAGAGAGGACCCGCCAATGTCGTTTCCGATATCAATCGCGGTAGGATTGGTGCCTGCACCAATGAATACAATCCCGAAATTGACATTGCTGATCGAATTTGAGTATGCTTTGTTATAACTGTTTGAACCCGGAAAATCGGTAGCTTCCGCTGTGGCAAGTACATCTGCGGCAGTGTGTCGGGTGTTGCTGTATATCCCGAAAGTGTTTAGATATATTCTGTTCAGCGAAATGGTGTTGTTTTGGATGGTGTTGTGCTGTGCTCCGTTGGTTGCTGAAGCATATAACAGCGCAACACCCCATTCGGTCATGTTGTTTGTTGCAGCTGCGGGGGTGGTGTTCGCAGCATTCTCATTCATTGTAAATCCCTGGATTGTAATATAATCACCACCGATGATCTTAAAAATGGCATCATTAAGATTTCCTGATGATTGCGGGGAAAATGCAGTAATGGTGCTGCCGCTTCCCTGGATGATGATGGTATTTGCAAGAGTACCTCCGGCCTGGGTAATGGCATACCCTCCGGCAGGCGCTGTTTCATTACCGCTAAGTGTAATGACCACCGGCGAGGTAATCGTGGCTGCATTCAATGCTGCAATGGCCAGATCAAGGCTGCCGTAAGTCGGAGAAAGTCCGGATCCGCTGTTCGTGGTAACCTGAGCGTTGGCATGCTGCACACACAGCGCTGCCCCGATAGTCAGCGTGAACAAAAATAGGAATATATTTCTCATAAGGTTTTTGTTTAGATTTGATTGATACTATGTTATTATGTGTAATAAAATATTATTAATGATTGTTTATGCATATGCAATGAATGTTGAAAATCTTATCAATAAAAGATTATCAGTTCATTGATAGGTTGACCATGTGGTAATAAAAAACTTAAATTGAAATTTAAATGGCGGTAAAAGTACTAAAATATTTTATTTATTTAAACCAATTCTAAACATTAACAAATTTTAACAATAAGATAATGGTTGGCTAATGCAGGGTTAATCCGGGTAATACAAAGAGGGCAACAGTAAATGAATCAAAAAAAGTTTTTGTCTGCTCTGCGAAAAGAACGGCGTGGGAGAATTTGACAGAACTTATTGATAAAAGCGACCTTAAAATGTGAATCGGATTTTTATATATTTGCAATACAAACACCTGAAATATTGGCTTATGAAAAAAATATTATTTATCATCGCAGCGCTTGCATTCGGGGTTTCAGCTTTCTCGCAGGCACTCCTGGAAAATATAACAAATCGGGCAGATGACCTGATTCAGGTACTATATTATACCTCGCGCAACGGCATTGGAGGTAACGGGCATCTGGTAATTTTATTCGACGGGGCACCCATCGTGCAAGATTTTGAACCTGCCGATATGCTGAGACCCTATGGAATTGCCGTTGATACAGCCCACCTGAAAGTGTACATCACCGACTATTATTATGGGGCGATTTACCGTTTCGATGCAGATGGTAAAAATCCTTTAAAAATTCTTGATGCCACTGTTCCCGGACAGGAGATGGCTGCAAATGCCGAGGCCATTTTCGTGCTCGGTGATAAAATATACTGGGGCGGGATTGGTGGAGTTTACCGGGCAAACCTCGATGGCGCCAACCCCGAGGTCTTTATCAGCACGGGAGGGGCGCCACCCGAATACCCGATCGACATGCAGTACGATCCCGCCAACAATAAAATTTATCTCGTCAATGACAAGAGTGATTACAGCGGCGGTTATTGGTCGGTAAATATGGATGGCACGGGACTTACAGAAATTATTCCCGATGTTGACGGAACAGCGCTGGAGATGGATTTCAGGAGCGGTAAAGCTTATCTGGTCTTTTATGGGGCGGCAGGAACTGTTGTCACCGAAAATGGCGTTTACATGTGTAATTTAGATGGCACCAGCCTCACCAGGATCGGCGATTATGGTGTTAAAGCAACGTGGGGCATCACCTTGGACCAAACCCGTGACAAACTCTTCTGGGGCGTTAAGAACTCAAACTGGGCCCCCGATGGAAAAATTATCAGAGCCAACCTCGATGGTTCAGGTCAGGAGGACTGGATTACAGGAATAAGCCCTCATGCCATGCAGGTTGCCACGATTAATCTGAATCCTGTAAATATCCCCGGCAATGGTTTGACACAGATCAGGGTTTATCCGAACCCGGCTACAGACCAGCTTATTATCAATGGAGATTTTACCAACGCCCGTTTGGTGTTGTCTTCTGCGGATGGCCGGATGGTTTACAGTGCTGAAAATCAAAGTCAACGGGCATATGTCAATGTTTCGGCTTTTAAAAGCGGGTTTTACATCCTTCGGATTGAAACCACCAAAGGTGTCATAACACGAAAAATCACCCTGATCGCCATGCTCTAGCGTGATGATGTCACTGTTTTTTCAAGTCGTTGATGTCATTTTTTGTCGGCGGCATTTATATTTAATGCCTTCATAAACCGCTCACGATAACTTAAACCAACGGGGATGTCCTGATCTCCGATCTTTATCCTGTTCCGTTCAATGCTTTCAATTTTATTCAATGCCACCATGAATGATTTATGAATGCGCAGAAAATTATCAGGTGGCAGCATACTCTCCATATTCTGAAAACTTTGCAGCGTCATTATTCCGGACTTTCGAGTAACAATCCTCAGATAAGCACCCTTCCCCTCGATATATAAAATGTCTGAAAAACTGATCCGTTCCATCCGGTATTCCGTCTTTACAAACATGTACTCCTTTTGAGATTTGACACCCAAATCCGGTTGAACTTTATCAATGGCTTTCAGGAACCGTTCAAATGAATAGGGCTTTAATAAATAGTCGGTAACCGAATGGTCAAACCCGCTTACGGCATATTGGCTGTATGCCGACACGATGATAATCTGCGGAGGGTTCTGCAACGAATCAAGAAATTGCAATCCCGAAAATTGTTCCATCTGAATGTCGAGAAATACCAGATCAACAGGATTGGTTTTCATGAATGAAATGGCCTCAAGTCCGCTATTGAAGGTCTTTAATAAGTTGAGGATCGGAACCTGCCTGATAAACCCCTCCAGCTTTTCAACAGCCAGGGGGGTGTCGTCTATAACGATGCAATTAATGTTCATGGGTGTTTACGGATAAAGTTACGCTGAAGGTCTGGTCCTCATCACTGATTACAAGTGTATGCCTGTCCGGATAAATGAGATCAAGTCTTCTCCTGACAATGCTCAATCCAACACCACTTGTTTCATCCTTATTGATTCGTTGAGTTCTGTCGGATGCATTGATTGATTCAAACAGGACCTGGCCCTTCTGAATGGTAAACTTAATTCTTATTCCATTGGGGATACTTTTATCCGTACAATGTTTGAAGGCATTTTCAACAAACGGTATAAATAACATGGGGGCGATCGGGATATTGCCAGGATTACCCTGAACCGAAAGAGTGACAAGTTCCCTGTTTGCAAACTGCAGCTTTTGTAATTCGATATAGCTTTCAATGTGCCTGATTTCATCAGATAATTGTATCTCAGCTACATTCGTGTCATAAATCATGTACCGTAAAATCTCCGAAAGCTTCAGCAGCGTTGCCGATGCTTTCTCGGCATTGCTTTTTATCAAACTGTCGATATTGTTCAGCGTATTAAACAGGAAATGAGGATTGATCTGGTTTTTAAGCAATGCCAGTTCGCTTTGAAGGTTTTGCCTGGCAAGTTTTTCATGCTGCAACCAATCCTCGAGGAGGTATAAGAAAAAACCTGAAATGGCATAGAACAGGGTAATTATATATGTCAGGCTGAGGAAATAAATATAACTCAGATTTACCATGAATATGAAGAAACTTGAAAGCTTTGCGATGCCATAAGGTAAAATGACCAGAAACAATGCCGGTGCGAAATATTTCCTGAAACCTCCTTTTGTCAATAATTTCGGAGAGAAATATCCATAGAACAGGTAGAATACGATAGCGGGATAAACAGTGTACCATACAACATTAACAACGATGCTGGTTACATTTGAAAGGCTCCATGGTTCACTTCCCATGTCGGGTCTCACAAACAAAGAGAGGAAGTTTCCATATAGGATCTGAAAATAACTTTTCGAATTATTGGGAAGACCAAAAAAACTATCCGCCTGAGTGGCCCAGCTGAACAATATATAAGTCAACGGAATTAACGCCCAGAAACAGACATGCATGATTATTTTTACTGACTTTTTCATGATTTTGAATTTAACTGGTTAAACATGAAACAAAGATCAGTAGGCGAATGACCATATAAAAATCCCTTTAACGAACATGGCTGATTTATGAACCAACAGGCAAATTTCAGGAACGTCGATGGTGTTATACTACTCTTTACCTGGTTTGCTCAATACTTTGATTTCCCATCAGGTCGTGAGGTTTTTCACTAAATCTGTCATTCATGACAAGCACCGTTAAGACGATGAAAGCAATAAAGGCCAGCAAAACAAGCAATTGAGTGAAGGAAGTTTTTTGAATATCCTGTTTTTTTTTTACATCGCAAACTTCGCCCGGGCAGTATTGTACTTTATCTTTAAAAAAGAGGGGATAAAACTTACATCCCAGACAAATTCCAAAAGCGGATTCAAAGAACAGGAATATGAGGCAAATCAGACAGATAATGCCTGTGATCATGCTATAGGCATTTACAATGATAAAAAAGATGAACATGCTGGCTGCCAACACTACGCCAATGATCCAGGCAAACTTTTTTTGGGCGGCTCCGACATATTCAGGTGTTTGATTACTGACAATCAGCCGCGCTAAAATCAGGGTAGGCGAAAATCCGGGATTGATAAAAACTCGCACCAGAAAGTCCGCGAGAAAGATGGTTATTACATACTTGATCGGAACAAAGTTCTCGTTAAACAGAATGAACAATAGGGAGGTAAAGGTCGCCAAAAACAGGATTCCTGCGGCTGCCCGTATTTCCCGCTCGTTTAAAACCGGGATATTGAATCCTTCCACATCTTCACCGAATTTGATAAGTTTTTTCATAGTGTCGTTTTTAAGGTAAATGGGTACAAAATAAATAATAAAAATTATCCCGGTGGGTCGTTCATGTCAGATATTTGTATTCAAGTTGATTTGTTGTCCGCCGCAATAAAAGATCGAGTAGATTGGCTGTACCTGGAATTTGACAACCGGGGCTACCGGATTGAGCGCATTGGATGCGGCAGTCAGACTGCCGGGCTGTGGTTTGTTCTGAGCTTCGCAAACCAGGTGTGAAATGCTGATAAGTAGTAAGAGTGCAACTAGCGTCCTGACAGACATGTTGAGGAAATTATGTTTTTTTTTGATTAAGCGCAATCACACCAGTATCCAATAACTGATGGACATTTAATTCTAAATGACCCTTCCCCTGCCCTCCCCTTGAAGGGGAGGGAGAACGTTTGTCGAGGATTTCTACTAAATTCGGCGTCTTGGATGGATATTAAATATACCCCTGATAAAAGTTTTCAACTATTCAACTTTTGTTCCTCACTATTTGTAAATTCTCTGATTAAGCTGTAAATGAGTTTCATAAATTTCAAACTATTATGGCATACATTGGAAAAACCCGCGAACCTGCATTTCTATTTTATTCAGATCAAACAACCATTGATCTGGCCAAACAACTCCGGCGAAAACTGACACCTTGTGAAAAAGTTCTATGGCAGCGTTTGAGAACCAACAAATTAGCTGGATTAAGATTTAGACGACAACATCCGATCAAATTTTATATTGCCGATTTTTATTGTCATGCGGCTAGGTTGGTGATTGAGGTGGATGGCCCGATCCATGACAGAACTGATCGTCGTGAGCATGATCAACAACGGGATGGCGTAATTGAAGATTTTGGAATAATGATTATTCGATTCTCCAATGACGAAATCAGGTACCACCTTAAGCAAGTCCTGAAGAAAATAGAGGAAGTTTCAATCATGCGCATGGGAAACATAGTAATTCCTACTTCATCTTCTGGTGAAGGGTCTCCCTCCCCTTGGTATGGAGGGGGACCCTGTACCAGTCAATAATGAATGGTTGTATTTTGTGTAATATTGATTTTCATACTTTCAACAACGAATTCGTTTATTTTCCTGGCAAAACTTCTCCCTCCCCTCCAAGGGGAGGGTCAGGGGAGGGGTCATTTCACTGGCAAGATTGTGATCAATCAGTTTTTTTTATTGCCTGATCACAATATGGAACCCGGCGACACTCTTTCCGGTGAAATTTGTTAATGCGCGTTAATCCCCTATCTTTGCGTAGTATGAATGAACTGCATGCTCATGTAAACAAAGGCATACAATGAAACATTCCCTGGTTAAACGGGCCTGGGCCTCCATCTGGCCGCTTGTAAAGATGCTGGTTATCATCATTGTCATCTCTGCCGCGCTGCTGCTAACTGATAAAATTTCCAGCATGAACAACAGTGCCAGAAAGAGGTTCTCCCTTATCCAGTTTAACGACTCTCCGCTGTCGGAGTTATCGGGGCAGGGCATCATTGACGGGCTGGCTTCCCTGGGCCTGATCAGAGGCAGGGATTTCGACCTTGACGTATCGAACGCGCAGGGTGATATTGCCGCACTGAACCTGATGCTCGATAAAGCCGTGAGCGATCGTCCGGAAATACTTTTCATCTCCTCAACACCCACCCTGCAGGCGGCAGTAAAAAAGATCAGGACGCTGCCGGTCATTTTTACCGTTGTTGCCGACCCTTTGGTTGCAGGAGCGGGGTCATCGTTTCAGGATCATCTTCCTAACTTCACCGGAATTTCTACCCTCGGAGATTATGAAGGGATGATCAGGTGGGTGAAAATCATCCTGCCACAGGCCAGGCAGATCGGGACATTGTTTTCCCCCGGAGAATCGAACTCGGTAAAAAACATGAATGTGCTGAAAAATTTCGCGGAGCTGGCCGGAATAAAGTTGATCACGGTACCTGTAAACAGCAGCCAGGAGGTTACCGATGCTGTATATTCGCTGGCGGCACGCAGGCCGGATGTCATTTGCCAGATCGTGGATAACCTGACTTCTGCTTCAGCCGGCAGCATCATCAGGATTGCACGGGATCAGAAAATCCCCGTCTTCGGGTTTGTCAGCGACCAGTCAAAAGCAGGTGCTGTTATCGTTGTTTCGCGGGATTACCACCAGGCCGGCGCAGATGCTGCCAGGTTGGCAAAGAGAGTTCTCGACGGTGAAAGTCCTGCGAAAATTCCTTTTGAGTTTGTGAGTAAAACCGAACTGCTCATAAACCCTGCGGCGGCGGCGTTTTTTAAAATAAACCTTCCCAAAGACATATACCTTCAAAAAGGAATTATCATCACAAAATAAGTTTTATGGAGGAAAAACCCGAAATCATCAGGGAAGAATGCGACGAATATTCACTTCTGAAAATCGACGGGAGAATTGATGGATACTGGTCCAAACGACTTGATGACTACCTCGATGACCTGCTTAACACCGGCGTTTACAGTGTCGCCCTTGACCTCACGAATGTTCATTACATGAGTTCCATGGGCATCAGTACCATGTTGAAATATTCCAAACTGTATCGCAAGGTAAATGGGGGATTCGGGATCGTATCCGCGTCGAAAAACGTTCAGCAAATCCTGGAGAGGTCAGGTTTGCAGAGCGTTCTGCAATGGCAGGCCGCAACGGCGATATCCCAGGCAGAAGATGTAATAAAAACAGTTGAATCGGGAGGTTTTAAATACGCCATTTCCGATCTGCAAGGCAGCCTTCCGATGAAATGGACATTCATGGGAGATCCAACAAGAATAAGGAAGGGAGGCTATACCGGCGATGATTGCAAAAACCTGAAATTCGGGAGAAAACACTATGGCATAGGGCTGGGTGCCATCGGCCATGATTTCGAAGATTGTAAAAACAGGTTCGGCGAGTTCATCGCCCTTGGAGATGCTCTCGTCTATTGCCCGGCAGGAAATTCCACAAGTCCCGACTACGTGCTTAAAACGGGGACGCTTATCCCTGCTGTCAAGTTGTTGTACGGTATTTCCTTCGAGGGTGACTTCAGCAAAAGGGTGAGTTTTTCATCGGAAAAGCATGATGAATCTGTCGGGTTCAGCCGGTTGATTACCGAGTTGTCGCGGATTAACGGATATGAACGGTTCGCGATGGTCATGCTGGCCGAAACCTCAGGACTGGTTGGGTTGTCAATCAACACATCTGTCGTTGCCGGGCAGGAGCGTTCAGCAAATCCTTTTGTGTTTCCTGAGATCAGGGAAAACGTCAATTTCACAACCGAGCCTGAATATAAAAAGATGATGACCATCACGGCGGGGATCGTCTCCGCAACCGGGGATGATTCAGCGGAGTTTACCCGTCCGCTTTTCTCAGGCAGTCGTATCAGGCAACATTTCCATACAGCAGCATTCTCACATCATCCTTTTAAAAAATCCAACATTGATCTGGATGAAACCATATCCACGTTGTTTGAGCAGGAAAAAATCCTCGGAGTGCTTCACCTGATCAATGATGCCCGGGAATTTACCGGGGCAGGGGAGAGTGAATTTAAAAGCGGGATGTGCTGGATCGGCAATATTAATTCTTAACAAGCAGGCAAGATGTCACTTCTGATCGGGGCTTTCACAATAGGTTTAATTCTGGCGCTTTTGTCACTGGGAGTTTTCATCAGTTTCAGGATTTTCAATTTTGCCGATATCACCACAGAGGGGTCGATAACCCTTGGTGCGTCGATCTCAGCATCCATGATCGTGGCTGGCTATGATCCCTGGATTGCCACCCTGGTTGCCCTGGCCGGTGGGTTCATGGCCGGTGCCCTCACCGGGATCATCCATACAAGGTTCGCCGTAAATGGACTGCTGTCGGGAATCCTGGTCATGACAGCCCTTTATTCTGTCAACCTGCACGTGATGGGGAAAAGCAATGTACCCCTCATGTCCAACAAGACCATCATCACAGGGATTGAAAACCTCGGAGTATCGGTGTTTCGGGTATCGGGCAGTGTAACCCTCTTCGGGAGCTCTGTTCATGGAAAAGATCTGTTCACGCTGGCATCAATATTTTTCATCGTCTTTTCCCTGGGATTTTTGCTCTACCTGTTCCTTAATTCCAACCTGGGAACGGCCATGCGTGCAACAGGGAACAACCAGCAGATGATCCGCGCACTGGGGGTAAATACCAACTTCATGATCATCCTCGGACTGGCCCTTTCCAACGCCCTGATCGCCCTGTCGGGTGCTGTACTCGCACAGTTCCAGGGTTTTGCCGATGTTCAGATGGGTATTGGCATGCTGGTGCTTGGCCTTGCAAGCGTGATCATCGGGGAGGCGTTGATCAGCGATAAGTCACTCGGTTATCTGATAGCAGGCGCCATTGGCGGATCACTGATATTCAGATTGCTGGTAGCACTTGCCTTGAGACTTGGCATGAACCCCAATGATCTGAAACTGGTCACTGCGGTATTTGTATTTATCGCGCTTGTCCTTCCGATGGTTGT
>JAPLDG010000012.1:20126-24233 GCA_026391845.1 Bacteroidota bacterium
GATATAAAAAGAGAGGAGCGTAACCGGGATGTTAGAAATCAAAAATATAAGTAAGACATTCAACGTTGACACCATCAGCGAGGTGAAATCGCTCTGCGATATTTCATGCACGATCGAAACGGAGAGCTTTGTCATCCTGGTGGGGACCAACGGGTCGGGAAAATCCACGCTGCTGAATGCCATCGCCGGAAATTTTTTCCCCGACCAGGGAAGGATACTGCTGGATGGAATTGACTTTACCAGAATGCCCGAACACAAACGCGCAAAATATATCGGCAGGGTGTTTCAGAACCCTTTTTCCGGAACCGCGCCTGACATGACCATTGCCGAAAATCTTGCACTTGCCGCAAAAAGAGGGCAAGTGAGAAGTCTTGGCTGGGCACTGCCGCAAGCTGTCACCAGGGAGTTTCGTGAACGGGTCAGGCCGCTCGGCATGGAACTTGAAGACCGTCTCGACAGCCCGATCGGGAAATTGTCGGGCGGACAACGTCAGGCACTTACCTTATTGATGGCCTCCTGGATCAAACCAAAGTTACTGCTGCTTGATGAACACACCGCTGCACTCGATCCCAAAACTGCTGCAAAAGTCATCAGTATGACGGAGGAAGTGGTGAACAGGGAGCGCCTTACAACCCTCATGGTCACCCACTCCATGCAGCAGGCGGTGAACATGGGCACCCGGATTCTCATGTTGCACAAGGGACGGATCGTGTATGACTTCAGCGGGCTGGAAAAACAAAGGCTGAAAGCGGCCGATCTGCTGGCCCTGTTTGATGAGATCCGCAAAAAAGAGCAGGTCGATCACGCTGCAGCAGAGATGATCGACCTGTTATATGTCTGAGTATCCAGACGCTAAGATCAGCGTGCCTGTTGCTGACCAGGAAGGGTGTTTCCCTTTAAGCCCCTGATCCATCCGGGGAAAGCATCTTTTACAATGATCACCACAGAAAGCAGCATCACCGCGGTGAGCAGGAGGTTGACCAACCCCTGGAAAAAATCTTTGGGAGCTGAAAGTTGTGGGATATAGATACCGGTCATGTTCATGATCCCGGCAATGATGGTTGTAATACCGACGAAAACCAGGGGAATGAGGGTGACCCAGGCATATTTTGCCTTTCCGTGGTTGATGATATAGGAGGTACCGATTGTCAGGGCAATGGTAGCCAGAAGTTGATTTGCTGTGCCGAACATCGGCCAGATGGTCGTTACACTTCCCGTGTAGATGAAATAACCCCAGAATATGACCACCAACCCGCTGCAGATGAGGTTTCCGGGCAGCCACTTTGTCCTGTTAAATGGTTTGTAAAATTTACCGAACAGCTCCTGCAGAATAAAGCGGGCAACACGGGTTCCGGCATCAATCGTTGTGAGAATGAAAAGAGCCTCAAACATGATGGCAAAGTGGTACCAGTAGGACATCAGTTTGTCCAACCCGGGAATGTTCGAAAAAACCTGGGCAATGCCTACTGCAAGGGAGACGGCTCCACCGGTTCGTCCGGTGATATTCTCACCAACCCTGGCTGCAAGTGTGGGCAATTCTGACTGGGTAAATCCCATCGCCTGCAGTTGTGGTAAGATCTGTGTGAATTTTTCAGCGGAAACATTGATATGGAAGTAATCAAGCGGATGAAGACTGGCTGCGGCAATCAATGCCATAATGCTCACCATGCCCTCTGCAAGCATCGCCCCGGCGGCGACAGGACGGATGTGCGATTCGCTCATGATCATCTTGGGGGTCGTTCCTGAACTGATCAGGGCATGAAATCCTGAAATGGCCCCACACGCAATGGTAATGAACAGATAGGGGTAGAGCGTTCCCGGAATGATAGGCCCTCCGCCATGGATAAACGAGGTAAATGCAGGCATCTGCATGTCGGGCGCCACAATAACGACCCCGACAATCAACATGGCGATCACCCCAAGTTTCATAATGGAACTCAGGTAATCACGGGGGGATAGCAACAGCCAAACAGGAAGAACGGAGGCGAAAAAACCATACACGGCAAGTAAAATGGTTAGCGTCTTGTGATCATAGGTGAACCAGGATGCAAATGGGGAAGTGGGGATGAATTTTCCGACAATAACAGCAGAAGTCAGCATGACCACTCCCATGATGGTAGCTTCAAATACCCGCCCTTTGCGGAACTGGAACATCCAGATCCCCATAAAAATGGCGATGGGGATGGTCGAGGCAATGGTGAACAACCCCCATGACGATTCGCTCAGCGCGTTTACCACAACCAGCCCCAGCCCGGCAATGGCAATGATGATGATCAGGAAAGTGGCAATGGCAGCGGTAATTCCGCTGGTCTTTTTTCCTATTTCAATACGTGCAATCTCCGCCAGACCTTTTCCATCATGCCTTACCGAAGCGGTGAGGATGACGATATCATGAACCGAACCGGCCATTACGGCACCAACGATCATCCAGATAAATCCAGGGAAATACCCGAACTGACAGGCCAGTACCGGTCCGACCAATGGCCCGGCACCTGCAATCGCCGCAAAGTGATGTCCGAACAAGACCCACTTGCTCATGGGATAGTAGTTCTGTCTGTCGTACAGACGAAAGGCCGGTGTGCTGGTGGTGGAATTCAGGGTGAGCACCCGGGATGCGATAAATCCAAAATAGAAGCGGTAGGCTAAGGCAAAGATTGCAAGGGCAGCGATTACGAGTGGCAACGCGTTCATGATTCAAAAGTATGATATTTTATCAAGGCTGCCACATGGTGCAAAATTTAAATTCATGTGAAATTCTGTCCGTATGGGGTTTCATCAACAATCCTGTCACCCCTTCGGGGTTTTGTGGATTATTTGCGATACGATTCTACAATCCTGTCACCCCTTCGGGGTTTGGTGGTTTATTTGTCATGCATTTCTACAATCATGTCACCCCTTCGGTGTTTGGTGGTTTATTTGTCATGCATTTCTACAATCATGTCACCCCTTCGGGGTTTGGTGGTTTATTTGTCATGCATTTCTACAATCATTTCACCCCTTCGGGGTTTGGTGGTTCAAATTGCGATCTAATTTTACAATTATGTCAGCCCTTCCGAATTTAGAAGCCCGAAGGGCTGACAGGATTCTAGGTTCGATTAATATGTGTCAATTGGAAACCCCGAAGGGGTGAAATTATTCCTCGTACCAATCAAAAAGATATTCTTCGTCAAATTCAATTTCAAATTTTTGCAACAAATCCAAATATTTCACAACAATTATGTCACCCTTTCCGGGTTTTTGGCTCATTTGCGGTCCAATTCTACTATAAGTTTGTCACCCCTTCGGGGTTTTGTTGTGCCTGCGTGGTCCTGAACTATAATCGTGTCACCCCTTCGGGGTTTAGGAATTTAATCAACAATTCTGTTACCAATTCAGGGTTTTGTGCACGTAGAATTTGCGCATAAAAAAAGCCCGAAGGGCTGAAATCATTTTTGTCCTGCACCAATTTCATTTGGTGTTTTCAAGTGGTTATATTCGCAGAAACAAGCCCGAAGGGCTGATATGATTCTTAAAGGTTTTTTTCGAGTGATGTTCTTCCTGATTCAGAATATATTGGTAAACCTGATCGATTTGGGAATGTGAATATGAAACCGAACCAAATCCTTCCTGCCATGAAAACTTTCCCTGAATAAATTTGTGGTCATTGATAAAATTGCTCGTATTATTCTTTACATCTCTTACTAAATCTGATAGGGCCATGGCAGGCTTTAAACCAATAAACAAATGCACATGGTCTGATACGCCATTCACAATGATCGGCTTTTGACCCTTGGACTTAATAATGCCGGCTATGTATTTGAATACGTCATCCCGCCAGGGTTTTTGCAAAAGGTTATTCCTGCCGCGAACGGCAAACACAACCTGGATATATATCTGTGAAAATGTTCCTGCCATTCTACAATCATTTCACCCCTTCGGGGTTTGGTGGTTTATTTGTCATGCATTTCTACAATCATTTCACCCCTTCGGGGTTTGGTGGTTTATTTGCGATACGATTCTACAATCATATCACCCCTTCGGGGTTTGGTGGTTTATTTGTCATGCATTTCTACAATCATGTCACCCCTTCGGGGTTTGGTGGTTTATTTGTCATGCATTTCTACAATC
>JAPLDG010000094.1 GCA_026391845.1 Bacteroidota bacterium
AAAGATATAGTTATCCTGGTCTGTCATCAAATCAAAAACTAACTGTAAATCCTCGGCAAAAACTTCTGCTGGATCCCGTTGGCCAGCATCTGGGCGATCTCCTTTCGGGAAAAGTTAAACACCGATTCACCATAATTATATAGGAAGGCTATTTCATCCTTTGAGATGTCCTTGTCGGCGATCACAACGTTCATCAGCATGTCGAACATCGCGAACCGGTCGCCGGGATTGAGGTCAATCAGCGCTTTGGCCGACTTTTCCATGATTTCCGGAACTTTTCCCGACTGCATGATCTCCTCCAGGAAGCCTGCAGGGAAAATGGTAAAATCGGAGAGCTGTTTCAGAATGGTCTCATATTCATATGCGTTCATGTCGCCATCCACCCCGGCCATTACCAAACCTGCGGAGGCAATGAAGTACTTCCGGTGGTAATCGGCCTCGGAACTGCTCAGTACCAGCAAGGTCTGGGTCAGGTCGTTGATCTGACCGGCCAGGATCTCATCCTTTTCCAATGGCTGCTTGCTGAGGATGGCCCGGTAGGTTTCCGAGTTGCTGAACAACTGGATGCCTTTGATGCGGATCGGGTTGATCGGGTGCGACATCAGGTTACCGGCTTTGTTGTCGCGAAAGAAACCCAGGATGCGTTCATTCTCGGTGAGGTATGCGGTATAATCAAAGTTAATCCGCTCGGCAGCCAGTCCGGAGGCCAGTTTGAAAAATCCTGAGACACATTTTTCCAGTTTCGGGCTGGCTATAAAACCATACCGGTCGGCCGAGAGTTCGGCAAGTTTTTGCCAAAGTTGGATCTTGTGGTTCAGGATCACGGGAATACGCGCAGCATCGGGGAAGACAAAATTAATCAGCTTCATGATGCTTGCATTGTGCGTAATAAGATGGCCGATCTCATGACCTACCACAAAACGCAGCTCCTCATCATCGAGCTTGTCAACCAGCCCTGCGTTGATATTTACAATATGAGGCTCCCCGGCTTCGAGGCTCGACATCGACCAGGCATTGAATTCCTGTGAGTTGTTGATGAAGAATTCAACCGGCTCGGTGAATTCCAGCGTTTCAACCACCGAGGCGAACAACTCATGGAGTTTCGGGGCAAGTTCGCGGGTGGCTTTAAAACTATGCCCCTCGAGAATATACTTCCATTCGTTTTCGAATTTGCCAATTTTTCCTTCACTCAGGATCTCTTCAAGCAAATCTCCTTCCATGAGCTGGAATAATTCAAGACCCAGTTGCTCTTCAAGCGCAATGCGCACCAAATTTGATTGCATAGGTGTTAGGTTATCAGATCAAAGATCGTCACAGGTTTAAAGCATCAAACAAATAACCGGCAGACATTGTTCTGATTTGTCACACCATGGTGTTGGCAGCTCTTCTCCTGGCAGTATTGGTTGTATAATTGATAGGTTATATTTTCGTCGTCTAATTTAATGACAATAATAACCAAGGCAACGATCCGGCAAATAATTTGTAAAATTTAGAGCAGGTCTAAATAAACAGGATACCTGCAGACGGCATGTGTCAGATGAGAAGATTCTCTATCAGTTGAGTCTTTTTGATTTGTAAAACCAGTTCCCTGTTTTTCTTAAGCATGCGTTCGTTTCGTTCACCAAGCCCATTGTCTCCGATGGGATCCTCCATGCAGAGCAATTCGTTATTCATCAACTCTTCAGTATAGATTTCAAACAACCTGAGAACCTGGAACGACATCAATTCGCTCACTTTATCAACCCGCTTTGCCTTTGGTATCTCTTCCGTTTCTGAAGGGATGCTGATCTGAAGCTCGGGAAGAGCCTTATCCCGGTTCCATTCGAAAACAACAGCAGTAGCCCTGGTTGCGCATATTAACCTGAAAAGCAACTCCCAGTCGTAATGATCGGCAAATTCTTCAGGAATGACGTATGGAACGGTGATCATTTTTGCCAGGAATGGTTCATAGAAAGGAAAATCGCTGAATTCCCTGATACCAGTCAATGGTTGTACAAAAGCCTCATATCTGTTTACAAAGTCCTCCTTTTGTCCATCGGTTTTCAACTGTTGCAGGTGTTTCTGCAAATCAAATATATAATTTTTCATATTTTCTGAAATGATACGGATTTGAAACCCAAAAATAAATATATTTGGCACATCTTTGACCTGAAGCCAATACTCGCATGAAATCTTGTTCCCACCTCTATGGCATCCCGGTACTGACCCATCTGAACATAGCCTTTGTACAGGAGTTTTACCGGTTCTTGTTTTTGTCCGGACTCTATACCACTGAAGATGCTGACAAGGTGATCAGGATCGTCTTTGAAAAAAGAAAGAACGAAGAGGACCTGGCTGATCTGAAAAAATCAGCCGGTGATTCTCTCCTTCCGGACATGAATGAACATAAGAGATCTGTTGATGAGATTGATCGCTGCAAGAATAAAATCACTGCATGGATCAAATGTTTTCCTGATACCACCGATGATGAGCTTGGGGAGTACTTCAGTTTCCATGCCGTGC
>JAPLDG010000085.1 GCA_026391845.1 Bacteroidota bacterium
ATATTGATTTTCCCGACAACCGAAGCCTGGTTGGCAACAACGCCAATCTTTTTGTCCTTAAGAAAGGGATAATACAATCCGGTTCGTTCCGCACCGATGCGAAGTTGTGCCTGCAGCATGGTAGCATGCAACAGAAATATCGCCAGGAAAAAAATGCTTCTGAAAAAACACATACTTTTGCAAAGTAAAGACATTTCATTTGAACACGGAATTTTTTCTGGCATCACGGCTTGTTTCACGCAGCAAGGGAAATTTTTCCTGGACCTTCGTGGTTATTGCCATCACATCCATCGCGATGGGCTTGGCAATTATGTTTATTGCCGTTGCGATTCTGACCGGGTTTAAAAAAGAGATCAGGGAAAAGGTGGTAGGATTCAGCGGTCATATTCAGATTACCCGTTTTTCTGAACATTCCAGTTTTGACCCTGAGCCCATTGACAGAAAGCAACCTTTTTACGAAAAGCTTAAGAAAACGGATGAGATCAGCCACATTCAGGTTTTTGCGACCAAAGCAGGGATCATCAAAACCAAAGACCATATCCAGGGCGTACTTCTGAAGGGAATCGGGCCTGATTTTAACTGGGACTTTTTTAAGGATAAAATAGTGGAGGGGAGAACCTTTAAAGTCAATGATACCAGCCGGACCGACGAAGTTATTGTTTCACGAAAGATTGCGAACTTATTGAACCTTCATCTGAATGACAACTTGCGGATGTATTTTATTTTCGGGAATACGACTCCCGGGCGGAAATTTAAAATTGCCGGTATTTACGACACAGGATTGGAGGAGTTTGACAAGCTATATATCATCTGTGATATCCATCATATCCAGAAGTTAAATAACTGGACTGATGGTCAGGTCGGGGGATTTGAAGTGTTTCTTAAAAAATTTGACGACCTCGACCGCATGGGGGTTTATGTGTATCATCAGATCGGGTTCAGCCTTGATGCTTCCACAATTAAAATGCTCAATCAACAAATCTTCGACTGGCTGGATCTGCAGGATATCAACGTATTGATCATTTTAATTCTCCTCATCCTGGTTTCTTCAACGACCATCATCTCCACGCTGCTCATCCTGATTCTGGAGCGTACTACCATGATCGGTATTCTGAAAGCGCTGGGCATGCCCAACAGGAGCATTCGTAAAGTATTTTTGTACAATGCTTTATATATTGTTGGGTGGGGAATGCTTTGGGGAAATTGCCTCGCTTTCACGCTTTGTCTGCTGCAAAAAAAGTTCTCTCTGGTCTCACTTTCTGAGGAAACTTATTATATGTCGGTCATTCCCATCAACCTTGATGTATTGAATATCCTGATAATCAACGCAGGAACTTTATTGGTCTGTTATCTGATATTCATTATACCCTCCCTGATCATATCGCGGGTAACTCCAGTTAAAGCAATACGATTCAGTTAGATACGATTTAATATTTTCACCAGTTCTATCAGATGGAACGGTTTGGTGATATAGTTGTTCATACCTGCCTGATAGCATTTCTCTTCATCTTCGGGAGATCTGTTCGCTGTGATGGCGCAAATGTAAACAGGATTTCGTTCCGGATTTGCGGCTTCAAACTGACGAATTTGCCTTGTGGCTTCCAATCCATCCATTTCGGGCATGAACATATCCATCAGTACCAGATCATAATTCTTTTTGGGGAACATATCAACAGCGATTTTCCCGTTTTCAGCAAGGTCTGTATCGTGGCCGATCTTTTCGAGGGTAACAAGAGCAACTTTTTGATTGATCAGATTGTCCTCGGCAAGCAGGATGCTCAGTACCTTCTTTTGATCATCCATCAGGTGAAGATCAACCTCATCCGGTTCGCCCGCAAATTCTCTTCTTGTTTGTGTTATCGCTTCTTTAATTCTGCTTCTGAGGCGGCTTAAAGTATAAGGACGCACCAAGGCAACCAATATTCCAGCGGAAGCCAATTCATTTGATGACACAGAATCCTTACGCGAAGTTGTCAGCAATATTTTTGATTTTTTCACCCATGCAGCGTGTTTCAATGCAGAAGCAAATTTCAGTCCATCCATGTCTTGCATGATATTTTCCACAACAATCAATCCGAAGGGTTTGTTAATTTCCGCATTGTGCTGGATCAATTTCAGGGCTTCTGCAGGAATACCACATTCAACAACCTCGGCATCCCAGCGGATCATGTAATTTGCGAGTATGGAACGCCGGGTTGAGTTGGGATCAAGGATCAACACTTTCACTCCTTGCAACACATTTTTCATGGGATCGGTGATTTCAGAGTCTTTATAGCGTTCAAAAACAACGGTAAAAGAAAAAGTTGTCCCACTTCCTGGTTCGGTGTCCACCGTGATATGGCCATTCATGCGGTCAATAAGCCTCCGTGCGATTGCGAGTCCCAGACCGCCCCCTCCATACTTCTTCGACTCGGGCGAATCAACTTTGGAGAATGAACCAAACAGTCGTTTCTTCCCGGCTTCTGAAATACCAATACCTGTATCGCAAACACAAAATCTGACCTTTACTGTTTCATCGTCCCATTCTACAAAGTGTGCCTCAATCCTGATTTCTCCCTTTTCGGTGAACTTTAAGGCATTGTCTGCAAACACTTTCATCACCTGCCTTAACCTCACAGGATCCCCAACCACTTCAACCGGGATATTGGGATCCTGAAATGAAAGGATTTCTATATCTTTGGCATGGGCCTTTTCGACAAATGACCCGGTTACCTCTTCAATAACCTGATGTACGCTGAATGGTTTTTCATGGAACTCCAATTTACCGGATTCCAATTTTGAGAATTCAATGATATCGTTCAGGATCCTCATCAGGTTTGTTGCCGATTTCACAATGGCAGTGAGGTATTCCTCTTGTTCCTGGCTGAGTTTGGATTGTTTCAGAATTTCCGCCATCCCGATAACTCCTGCCATTGGAGTATAAATCTCATGAGACATACTGGCCAGAAAATGGCTTTTGGCCCGACTGTCGTCAACCGCGGTATCCAGTGATTTGACAAGTTCATTTTCAATATTTTTCCGTTCATGAATATCGATCAGAACCCCGGCAAGTCTGACAGGTTTTCCCAGAATATCGGTCTCAACGACTTTCCCTTTGTCAAAAAACCAGCGCCATTCCCCTGATTTGGCTTTCAGGCGGAATTCAGCTTCATAATTCGGATGGTCGCCCGAAAGATGCTTCTGCAACTGTGCTATCATGTGCGGGTAATCGTCGGGATGGATCATCCGGATGATATCGTCATACTTTTGCGGTAATTCATCAACTTCGA
>JAPLDG010000276.1 GCA_026391845.1 Bacteroidota bacterium
GATTATCACCTGCCGGATCTGAATGGCGCCGTGGTGTTGAAAAAAATCCGGCAGATCAGTCCGGAAACCCAGGTGGTGATCGTTTCCGGCCAGAAGGATATTCCGACGGCGCTTGATCTGATCAAGGATGGAGCCTATGATTACATTGTGAAAGACCACGATTCCCGATCGAGGTTGTGGAATGTGATCCTGCGCATCCGCGAAAATCAGTCGTTGAAAAACCAGGTGGAACGGCTTCAGGAGGAGGTGACCCGGAAATATGATTTTGAAAAGACCATCATCGGCAAAAGCGATGTAATCAGAAATATATACACCCTCATCGAAAAGGCGGTGATGACCAACATCAACGTTTCGATTACAGGCGAAACAGGGACAGGCAAAGAGGTTGTGGCAAAAGCCATTCATTATAATTCAGTGCGCAGAAAAAAGCCATTTATTGCCGTAAATATGTCGGCCATCCCAAAGGATCTGCTTGAAAGCGAGTTATTTGGATATGAAAAAGGGGCGTTTACCGGTGCAAACACACGCAAAACAGGTAAGTTTGAGGAGGCTACTGAAGGCACGCTGTTTCTGGATGAGATTGGCGATATGGATCTTGCGCTGCAATCCAAATTACTTCGGGTCATTCAGGAGCGGGAGCTGGTGAGAATAGGAGGGAAGGATACCATTCCGCTCGATCTCAGGCTCATCGTGGCAACCCACAGGGATCTCAGGGATTGGCAACCCATCGGGATCTCAGGGATGAGGTAACCAAAGGTAACTTCAGACAAGATCTTTTTTATCGGTTGCTCGGCCTGCCTATCCATTTGCCACCTTTGCGTGACCGGGCCAACGACATCCTGATCCTGGCCAAGCACTTTGCCGAAGCGTTTTGTAAAGAAAACGAGTTGCCGATGGTTGCGTTTTCCAGTAAAGAGAGTGAAAAACTGCTCCGATATCCTTATCCTGGCAACATCAGGGAGCTTAAAGCAATCATCGACCTCTCGGTGGTGATGTCGAACGGGAAGGTTTTGGGCGCCCAGGATATTGTTTTTTCGCAAACCTCTCAACCCACCGATTTTTTAAACGCAGGAGAAATGACACTCGATGAATATAACCGGATCATTATCCGGAGCTACCTGGAAAAGTACAAGGATGATGTCGTTCTTGTGGCGGAGAAACTAGGGGTCGGAAAATCGACTCTTTACCGGATGAAACAGAATAAGCTGATATGATAAACCTTTAAACCATGAAAAATAAAGCCAATCAATTGTATGACCTGACGGAGCTCAGATCTACGGCAGGAGGTGACGAGAGTTTCATTCAGGACATGATCGGGATTTTTATCACTGAAAATGAAAAAATTTTACTGGAAATCGGGCAACTGAATGTTACCGGGAACTATGCATCTGCCAAAGCCATGCTGCATAAAATGAAGATCTCGTTCATGGTAATGGGCGTTACAAAGGTGACAGATATTATTGGGCAGATCGAGCGATTGGATTTAGCAACAGCCGAGAAATCAGTTATTTCAGATCATTTTCACACGCTAGGGCGATTACTGGAAAATGTGAATGAGCAACTGAGGATGATTTAACCAGGATCTGATGAAAAATATTGTCATTCTGATTTGTCTGATTATTTCCGGCATGCTGAACGCCCAGGTCATTTTCAATGCCAGTGATCTGTCGAACATTGTCAAGGCAGAACGGGAGGCCCATACAGCAAAAATTTCCCCAAAGCATATTGAAGCTGCCTCAAATTATGATGTAAAATGGTACCGATGCTGCTGGAACATTGATCCGGCTGTAAAGGAAATTTCCGGAAATGTAACCACATTGTTTACCCCTGAGGCAGCAGGTCTTGACTCTTTGGTTTTTGATCTGGCAACGGCGCTTTTTGTTGATTCAGTGATCTATCACCATCATGCAGTAGCCTGGAACCATGCGTCAGATCTGTTGACAATCCTTTTTCCATCCGTCATTCCGCTGCAAACAGTTGACTCTGTTACCGTATATTATCATGGTGTTCCGCCTGAAAATGGGTTCGGTTCATTTGTCCGGAGCACACATTCAGGTACGCCGGTGATCTGGACGCTTTCAGAGCCTTACGGATCAAGTGACTGGTGGCCATGCAAGAACGGGTTGACCGATAAAGCCGATTCTGTTGATATTTTTATCCGGACTCCCGTTGCTTGTAAGGCAGCCAGCAATGGTCTTCTTATATCGGAATTGCCGGTTGGAGGGAATACACTGTTTCATTGGAAGCATCGATATCCGATTGCCTCCTATCTCGTTTGCCTGGGTGTGACAAATTATGCCAGATATTCACATCTGGTTCCTTTCAACTCCGATACACTTCAGGTTGTTAACTATGTTTATCCGGAAGATTCCTTATCGGCGGCATCACAAACAGGAATGATCGTACCGATGATCCAGCTCTTTGACAGCCTGTTCGGTTTATATCCGTTTCAGCGCGAGAAGTATGGACATGCCCAGTTTGGATGGGGAGGAGGTATGGAACACCAAACCATGACTTTTGTTTCTTCTTTTGGCTTTGAACTTTTGGCACATGAGCTTGCCCACCAATGGTTCGGCGATAAGATCACTTGCGGCAGCTGGACGGATATCTGGTTAAACGAAGGATTTGCTACTTACCTTTCGGGACTGTCCTACGAGTTTCTGGAACCAATGTACTGGAAACGGTTCAGGGAGGTAAGGGTTCAAAGCATCGTTTCACAACCAGGCGGCTCGGTTTACTGCGATGATACGACAAGCGTTTCCCGTATATTTGACGGAAGACTGTCATATTCCAAAGGGGCGATGGTGTTGCATCAGCTGAGGTGGCTCCTTGGTGATTCCGTGTTTTTTGCCGCTATTGGCAATTATATCTCTGATGTCGGCCTGGCTTATGGATTTGCCAGGACAAACAACCTGGTTTCGCATCTTGAAAGCTCCTGTGATTGCGATCTGGCTGGGTATTTTGATGAGTGGTTCACCGGTGAAGGTTACCCGTCCTATCACATCAGCTGGGCCGGGGCGGGCGAAACCATCACCCTGATGGTCAAACAAACCCAATCACACGCTTCCGTTCCTTTTTTCAGGATGACGATACCCATCCGGTTTAAAAATGCTTTGCAGGATACAACCATCCGGTTTTCAAACACTTTTTCAGGTCAGGTTTTCACCGCCATGGTGCCTTTTTCAGTTGACTCTGTTATCTTCGATCCTGACTGCCAACTCATTTCGGGAGGCAATACCATCAGCGCTGTTGCTGAACTTGATCTGCACGACGCATGGCGGATATATCCGAACCCGGCATCCGACCTGGTGACTCTCCGGCACGAGCAATCTCTGGCGAAAGATGAGAGAAAAATTTGTGTATATGATCATTCCGGGCGCCTGATGACCGAACAATTACTTCCTCCCGGCATTACTGAAACAAATATCAATACAAGCAAATACCCGGCAGGGCTTTATTTCTGTGTCTTCTCAGGTCACGACATGCTGCACACAGGAAAGTTCATCATCATCCGGTAATCTGTCACGCGTCACGCGTCACGTGTCACGACTTTACATTTGCCCACCCCTCTGTTCCGTCTGTCAGAAAATATTTATCTTAGCGAAAAATTACCTGTGTCAAATCAGCATTTATTCCGCAAGAAATCCATCAGTCATATTTTGAAGGATGCAAATCTCCGGGAGGGTGAACATTCGGGATTGAAGAAAAGCCTGAATGTGTTTGACCTGACAGCACTTGGCATTGCTGCAGTAATCGGCGCAGGTATATTCAGCACCATCGGAAATGCTGCTGCCAGCGGAGGTCCGGCCGTTTCTCTGCTTTTTCTTTTTACGGCCATGGCTTGTGCTTTCTCAGCCCTTTGTTACGCACAATTTGCATCGCTCATCCCAATCAGCGGCAGCGCTTATACCTATGCATATGCCAGTTTTGGCGAACTCATCGCCTGGATTATCGGTTGGGATCTCATCATGGAATATGCCATTGGAAACATTGCTGTGGCGATTTCCTGGTCCGATTATTTTACGGGTTTTCTTGGGGGAATTGGTCTGCATGTGCCTGCATATCTGGGGATTGACTATCTTTCAGCAGCAAGAGGATATCATCAGGCGACGCTTGAAATGATGCGAGGGGTCCCCTTGTCAAATCTGCCTGACATGCTCAGGGATGCTTACACGGCCTGGCAATCGGCTCCCGTCATCGGGGGATTGAGGATCATTGCTGATATTCCGGCATTTTCCATCGTAGTCTTTATCTCCGTTCTTGTTTTCGTGGGTATTTATGAAACCAAAGTTGCCAGCAATATCATGGTACTGCTTAAGGTCGGTATCCTTCTGATGATCATTGGTGTTGGCTCATTTTACATTGAGCCGGCGAACTGGCATCCCTTTGCGCCAAACGGTGTTTCAGGGGTTTTAAAAGGTGTCTCTGCCGTTTTTTTTGCTTACATCGGATTTGATGCTATATCACCCACGGCAGCGGAGTGCCGTAATCCCAGAAGGGATCTGCCCAAAGCCATCACTCGGTGTAGGCGATCCGCTGGCCTATGCATTTCAGAAATTGCATCTGACAAAGCTGTCGGGTGTCATCGCTGTGAGTGCGGTGATTGCCATGGCAAGTGTGTTGCTGGTATTCCAGGTCGGGCAGCCACGCATATGGATGAGCATGAGCCGCGACGGGCTGCTGCCCGGGTCATTTTCGAAAATCCATCCACGCTTCAAAACGCCGTACTTTTCGACAGTTATTGCCGGTATATTGGTTGCCGTTCCTTCTTTGTTTATGAACCTTACAGAAGTTACCGATCTCACCAGCATCGGTACCTTGTTTGCCTTTATCCTGGTTTCCGGTGGCGTACTCGTGCTGCAAGGTGACTGGAAAAAGAGAGATATTCCAGACATGGATAAGGGTTTTCAGGTGCCATATTTTAACAGCCGCTATTTTTTGCCGGTAATCTGGGTTGGTCTTTTTGCGATTTTGTTTTATTGGAACCGCCCCGAAATCGATCATGTTTTCAATTCATTATCAGGATATTCCGATTCATCAGATACCGGCTCTCTCATGGCCCATGTGCTCCGCAACGATTTCCCAATTCTTATTTTTATCGGGGTGGCAATTGTACTGACCTGGTTTGGGATTCGCAGGCAACTTTCGCTGATCCCGGTACTTGGTTTATTGACAAATTTTTATCTGATGGCCCAGCTTGGTGTTACAAACTGGTTGCGTTTTTTGTTGTGGCTTGCCATCGGGCTCATCATCTACTTTAGTTATGGAAGTAAGCATAGTAAACTTATAAAAAGTGAAAACGTGACACGTGACACGTGACACGCGCCAACCGTCACGCGTCACGTGTCACGCTTTAATTATGTAACATGTCAATCACAGAAATTGTTGTAGTCGTCGTTGCTGGTATTTTTGTCGGTTTCATCAACACCCTGTCCGGAGGAGGATCGGTGATCAGTCTTTCATTGTTGCTTATTCTCGGGCTGCCGGCCAACATTGCCAATGGGACCAACCGCATCAGCATCTTTTTTCAGACTTTATCTTCTGTCGGCAGTTTCACCCGGCAAAAAATGTTTACTGAACTGCGCCCGGTATGGCTTGCAATCCCGGCAACCATTGGAGCAGTTTTAGGCGCTTACCTTGCTGTGGATGTAAACACACGGGTGATTGAGATCGCGATGGCCGTGGCGATGGTCGTCATGTTGTTTTTCCTCTTTTATAAACCCGATAAATGGCTCAGTCAGAATTCATCCTTACTCTCCGGGAAACTTAAATGGTGGCAGCTGGCAATTTTTTTTGTTGTCGGGTTTTATGGTGGGTTTATTCAGGTCGGAGTGGGTTATTTTCTGCTGATGGCGTTGGTTTTGGGCATTGGATATGATCTGGTACAAGCCAATGCTGTTAAAAACCTCATTGTCTTTTTTTATGCAATATTTGCCTTGCTGGTTTTCATCATTGATGGAAAGGTAAACTATTTGTACGGGGTGATCCTTTCAGTTGGCAGCATGATCGGAGCGTTAATTGCCTCGTATCTTGCCGTGAAGAAAGGGGCCGGGTTTATCCGGGCGGTTATTTTGTTGTCTGTGGTTTTAACCCTTCTGCAAATCACCGGGCTGATCAACTTTCAGGCCCTGATCAGAAAAATGATGTAGGCCCTCATTGTTTCTCATATTGCTGTATTTCATCGTGTACATATTCGAGGGTCACCCCGGCCTGCCTGAACATATCCTCCGATTCTGCACCGTCATGATACTTCCGCTCACAAACAACCCGCACGATGCCGCAGTTGATGATGAGCATGGCGCAGGTCCGGCAGGGTGTCATGCGGCAATACAAGGTTGACTTTTCCAATGAAATTCCGAGGCGGGCGGCCTGGCAGATGGCATTCTGTTCGGCGTGAACCGTGCGCATGCAATGTTGGGTAGTGCGATCATCTTCATGCAACACCTTTTTCATCAGATGTCCGACCTCATCACAATGTGATAAACCACGCGGAGAGCCAACATAGCCGGTAACAAGTATTTGTTTGTCGCGGGCGATTACGCAACCACTCCGGCCACGATCGCAGGTAGCTCGTGTTGAAACAGTATGTGCAATCTCCATAAAATATTCGTCCCAGGTGGGACGGGCATAGGCTGATGGTTCCATGTGCAGTATATATTCCTGTAAAGGTACAAATCATTTTAACTTAACGGTAAAAAGAGCAACTTTGATTGATTTGGATGACCCAATATCCTTATATTTGTCAAGGCAAAATTTTAAAAATTGATTGTTATGAAGAGAAAACCTACCCTGTTGTTTGTCATCTTGTTCTTCAACATCCTGTTTGCTGGAGCTGCCAATTTCAGCTTTCTTCCATACACAGTAACACAGCCGGATGGCGCTGTAATCAATTGTTTTGTCTCAGGGGATGAGTTTTTCAACTGGCTGCATGACCAGGATGGTTATACCATTATCCAGGGAGATGACGGATATTACTATTGGGGGACCACCGAGGGTGATATCGTGGTCCCAACCACGATGCTGGCCCATAAAATCAACCCTTCGCAGGCAGGCATTTCCAAATGGGCAAAAATTTCTTGTCGAAATATAATGAGCGAAAAGCATTTTACACCATGAATACCGATCAGTCTGTCAGGGCTCCGCATTCAGGAATATTGAACAACCTGGTAGTCTATATCCGGTTTAATGACGACACAGAGTTTACCCTGACCCGTCAGGCGTATGACAATCAATTCAACCCTGTGACGGGTACTTCCTTAAACTCCTATTATACTGAAGTGTCTTATTCTGCTTTAACCATCAGCAGCACACATTACCCTGAATGTGCCATGACCACAAATTTCTCCTATAAGGATATTCATGACCGGAAATATTTTGAGCCATATAATGCAACAACCAATCCGACCGGCTACAATGGAGATACACAGCGCAGACAAAGAGAACATACCTTGCTGAGGGATGCGATAACCTGGATTAATACCAATTCTCCGGTTCCCGCGGGGCTAGACATTGATGGTGATAATGACGGAAAAGTTGACAATGTCTGTTTTATTATCAGAGGCGGAAACGGCGCCTGGGCCGAGTTGCTTTGGGCGCACCGATGGGTGCTTAATTCCTATAATGTTAATATCAACGGGAAACAGGTGTACGACTATACATTTCAACCCGAGTCGCAGGTTGACGTCAATGTGCTCTGCCATGAAATGTTCCATGCTTTGGGCGCTCCAGATCTGTATCATTATTCCAGCGACGGGTTCGCACCTGCCGGCATCTGGGATTTGATGGGAAGCGGCAGTGGACATATGGGCGCCTATATGAAGTGGAGATATACGCAGAATTCATGGATAGCATCCATTCCGGCCATTACCGAATCAGGGACTTACTCGCTGCATCCTTTGTCAACATCTGCAACCAACAATTGTTATTCTATCGCTTCACCCAATTCTACGACTGAGTTTTTTGTAGTGGAATACCGGAAAAAAACGGGCACTTATGAAGGAACCTTGCCAGGTTCAGGTTTAATTGTTTACCGCATTGATCCAACCAATACCGGAAATGCAAATGGTCCGCCGGATGAAGTCTACATCTATAGGCCAGGGGGGACTCCGACTGCCAACGGCAATACCTCGAGTGCATATTTTGCATCAGGAACCGGCAGAACCAAAATAAATGACCTGACCAACCCAAGTTCTTTTCTTCAGGATGGTACGCCAGGAGGATTGGATATTTCAAATGTGACTGCAGCGGATTCAACCATTTCTTTCACGGTTAACTATCATAATTTCAATGATCCGGTTCATTTTTCTGCCTCTTCATTAAGTTTTTCAGAAATAATGTTAACCTGGGAAAAAAATTCATCCGGCAACAATGTCATGATCGCCTTTGATACGGTAAATCAATTTGGTGCACCCGTTGATGGAGGAACTTATACCGTGGGCGGTTCAATTCCGGGAGGAGGCCATGTCATCTATTGTGGCTCAGCCACGACATTCGTCCATACAGGACTTTTGCCCTGGAAAACCTATTTTTACAAAGCATGGTCATTGTTGCCCGGGAACGCCTATTCTTTGGGTACAATATGCAATGGCCTTACCTTGTGCACGAGTACGGCCACTTTGCCGTTTTTCGAAGGATTTGAAAACGAGTCTGGCCGGCCAGACTGCTGGTTTGAAGACAATACGGACCCTTCCTGGCGTTTTTGCGCTGGCAACGGCCTGGGTGGGCTGTACGGGTATCCCGACGCCGCCCATTCAGGAGCCCGCAACGCATGTCTGTACGATGTCACGACAACTCCTGATTACAACACCCTGATCACCCCTGTTTTTAATTTGTCGGGATATCCGGATGTTCAGATTAAATTCTGGATGTTTATGCAAAAATGGGGATCGAGACAAGATGAACTAAAGGTTATGTATCGCGACAATCCCGGCTTTCCCTGGGTTATATTGAAAAATTACACTCAGTCAGTTTCAGCGTGGACAGAACAAACGATTGCATTGCCATCCGGTTCCAATGAAGTTCAATTTGGATTCGCCGGAACCGCCCGCTGGGGGTTTGGGGTATGCATTGACGATATTCAGGTTGACGTTATACCCGGAGTCGGGTTGGGAGAAAACTTGGCCAGTAGCGTCCGGGTATCCCCAAATCCGACCCCTGGGATTTTCAGGGTAACTTCCGGGATGGATGGTCAATTTATTCGTGAAATCACCATCTTTGATTGTGCCGGGAAAAAGATGGCCGGTGTCTGTGGCGAAAGTGGGAAGGATTTTACTTTTGACCTTTCGTTTGCTGCATCTGGAATTTATATCCTGAAAATCAAAACAGACAAGGATGTAATGATCCGTAAACTGACCATTACAAAGTAATTTGCGTCAGCGCTTTTTCAACCTGCAGGAATAGCTCCTCTCTCGGACCATTGTTCGTGAAAACAAAATCGGCTTGAGCGATGCATGCCTTCAGGTTTTGCTTGTTGGGATCTGTTGTGTTCATTTCCCTCGCCTCGTTCTCAATGAATGTTTCAAATGAAATGTGATCTGTTTCAGATTGCCTGCCTGCTATCCGCTGAAACCTGATCACCGGTTCGGCATCAACGGCAAAAAGGAAGAATTTCCCCTTTCCCCTTAATGATTCTATCTCACCCGGCGTACGAATACTTTCGATGATACAGTTTTTATCTACCCGGGCAGCTTCGTTAAACAGCTGATCAGTAACATATGCTGATCCATACCTGCCACGCAACTCGTTGGCAACCACAACCATGCTGTCACGGTTTTCCGGCATGGCACGCCGATTGATCTCTTTCAGTAAGTAAGTTCGAACGGAATAGTGGTCAAATCCGTTTTTTTCTACGAGATATTCAACTACAGTCCCTTTGCCGGCCCCAATCGTCCCGGTAATTCCGATTATAATCATGGCGAAAATTAAAAATTGCTTCCATTGCCTGCATTGCTTCCAATGCCTGCATTTTTTTCTAAATGTCTCCAGCCTTGAGTCGTTCAATCCATTTCTCAGCAACAACAGGCTGGTAATGGTCAAGATCCTGCATCAATTGCACAAAGTTATCACCGGTAAGCAGCATATTCCGGTGCTCGGGACGAAGAAATTTTTCTGTCACCGCATGATCCAGCATTTGCAGCAAAGGATTGAAAAATCCGTCGATGTTCAACAATCCGATTGGTTTATGGATGATGCCAAGCTGATTCCAGGTAAGTACTTCAAAAAGTTCATCCAGGGTGCCATACGCGCCGGGCAGTGCAATAAATGCATCGGAAAGACCGGCCATCAGGGCTTTGCGTTCCTGCATCCCGGCCACAATATGCATTTCTGTAAGATTCACATGGGCGACTTCACGTTCAACCAGGGATTTGGGCATCACGCCAATCACTTTTCCGCCACCGGCCAGCATGGTGTCGGCCAGGGCGCCCATCAATCCAATGTTTGCACCCCCATAAACCAGGGTTATTTTTTC
>JAPLDG010000298.1 GCA_026391845.1 Bacteroidota bacterium
AAAAGCAGTAACACGATGACCAGGACTTTGCTCCTGACGCAAAGACACAAATCAATCGCTCAATTGTTCGATGAAAACTTTTGGAAAAATTTTTAGGGTGTCCCAGTGTCGAAGTCAGGAGAGCTTCAGGTCGCTTTGAGTCAGTTCTGGAAAGGCAGTTTTCAGGCGCCTGAAAAAATTCTCATGCGCCTGGTCGAATAGTTCCTCAAATACCTGCCAGTCATTGTCATTGGATATGTTTTTGTTGATCAGCGAAAGCAACCTGTCAAAATACCGCTGGGGGTATTCCTGACCCAGCCGGTTTCTTTGTTTGTCCAGCTCTTCTTTGATTTCGATCAGCAATTCATTTTTTTTGATGATGGCCATGGTGGAATCGGCCAGTTGTATGTTTTTATGGGAAATTTCGGATTGAAGATTTTCATTCTGCAGTTTGATAATCTCTTGTTCGGCATGCTCTTTTTCCAGCAGAGCGCGGGCTTCGTCTTCCAGCCTGAGTTTTTCATGATGCCGGATGACCCTCCGCCGGAAAATGAACCTGCTCCACAGAGTAATTCCCAGAATGAGCAGTATGTAGATAATATATGCAACAACACTGGCATACCAGGCTGCCGTCACAGTGAAATTCAGGGAAATCGGTTCAGTGAGCATGCCTTTTTCATCAAGGGAGCGAACGAGAAAAGTATAATCTCCCTTGGGCAACCGGGTGTATGTAATTTCAGCATTGTCTGTCCATTCACTCCAGTCATTGTCAATGCCATTTAATTTGTATTGGTATAATTTTATCAGGTTCCGGCTGTTGATGCAGGTAAATGATATTGAGAGATTATTCCGCGAATGCCGAATGTTAAAAGGCGCAGCATCAAAAACGACACGCTTTTTCAATCCCTCCGATTCCCAGGAAAACACATCCCTGAAAAGCATTTTGGTCCTGTCCGGAATTTGCTTTTTCAGGAGGTTGGTATGAAAAATCGCAAATCCGTTTTCCAGGCAGATCAGGTTCCGGTTCTGGTCGAGAGGAACGATGTTTTCATAATCATCAACCATATTCAAAGCGTAAACCGGTAAAAAGAGATGGAATAAAAGATCGGCTTTGTTTTCCTTTATCCTGAAAAGAGCCGCGTCATTCTTTTTGATGAACCAATAGAGGTTGTTACCTATATCTGCAATCTTTGTTGCCGCTTCGAATCCCTGAAGTTGACCATTTAATTCTGAATAGTAGATCATCTTGCTTTTCAGGTCATCCCAGGTAAATAAATTTGTTCCGGAGGTGAAAACAACCCTGTTGTCAACTTTAAAGACACGGATGTTGAAATCGGAGGGAAAACCATCTTTCTTTCCAAATCTGACACATGATGTGACACTATCCAGATTGTCAGATAATTGTAACTTGTATAACCCTTTCACGGCATGTCCGATCCATATATTTTCCAGGTGATCCAGTTCAAGGAATCTGGATGGTTCAAGATACCCGGTAACGTTTTCCAGGTATTGCCACTCCTTACCCGGCCGGTTGTAGATTACCAGCGGGGAATAGGTGCTTTGAATCATGTATTCGTTTCCATCGCGCTCAAATTGTTTTAAACTGTAACCTCCGCTCACCCTGGAGATCGATTTCAATTTTTTGCCTTCCACAATAAATGTACCTGCAGTATGACCACAAAAAAGAACGCCATTTATTTTTTTTAAATCCCAAACCTGGCCTTGCGATTTATCCAATAACCCGTCATATTTAAACATTCCGGTTTCCGGGTCGGCTGTATAGGTGAAGATACCCCGGTTTGTCCCGACATACAAAGTGTTTTCGAGGAGTGCAGCAGTATATACGGCGCCCAGTTGCTCCCCCTTTTCCTGATATATTTCCAGCAGGGCATTCTGTGACAGATTGTCGATGCCCCTGTCAAGCCCAACCCACACTGACCCATTCTGGTCGGCACACAGGGAGAGAACCGTATTGTTCTGAAGTGCGTTTTCATTGTGCAGATGGTTCACTATTTTTCCCTTCATATCGAGGATAAACAGTCCTTTCACAATGGTTCCAAAAAACAATCTCTCCCCGGATATAATTCCATTGTTGATCTGGCAGTTTTTCAACATTTCATTGGCTTCCGATTTCCAGGGAGTAATTTTTTTTCCGTCAAAAATGAATAATCCGCTCGATGTGGTTCCAATAAGAAATGAATTGCCGGTGAATGGCAGGATCGTTTTAACTTCTGTGCCTTCCAGGATGTTGCCTGCTTCTATTTTTTGCAGGGTATCATGAACGATTTCGTAGAGGTTGCCTGCCAGCGACTGTACGAACAACCGGTTTCTTGCCTTCAGCAGAAAGATAACAGTGCCGGGTATTTCGATAGGTTTAACGGTTTGATGATCATAGACAAACAGCGAGGAAAAACTCTGAAAATAGATTTTTTCGTTGCACTGGACGATTTTCCAAATTTCACTGTTATGAAAAGGAATATTTTGCAAAAGAGGCTTCAGAGAATGGTATTTCAATTCATGGGTTTCATCCCGCTCCCAATATCCGAACTCCTCGTATGAGCCTGTATAAATCCGTTTATCCGGCGCCACGTACACCGATCGTACAATGGTTTGATCAGGGTTGCGGCAGATCGTCCAGTGAGTACCGTCAAAAATCAGCAATCCATCATTGTTTCCTAAATAAACGTTGCCATCCTGATCCGTGTCAACCGACCAGTTCTGACTTCCCGCATGATAATCCTGTTTTGTGTAATGTTTGACCAGGTAGGAGGACTGGGCGCTGGTAATGGTTGCCAGGAGTAATAAATGCAAAAGGAACAGCAAAAATGGAAAGTAAATCGTTTTCATAAACATGCACAAGGGGCGGTCTTGTTGGTGAAAAGTTTCTCTGCAGAACAAAGTTACTGATTTTACCAATGCTTTAACGCCAGATTTCGTGCATGCAGGTCAAAATTCTTGCTATCTTTGATTTTTCATTATTCGCATCAAAAGAGTGATCACGGGAAATCAGAGCGCCTGAGAAATCCTTCCAAATAAACTGTTAATCGATGAAAAAACTTATTTTAGGCGGACTTCTGGCATTCCTGCTCGCGGGAACAGGTGTATGTCAAACCAATACTCTTTTTGACGATTCAAGGTTGTCGTCGATCTATATTACAATTCATCCGGATTCCCTGGCTGTGCTGTATGATTCAATCTTAAGTGACCATTATTATATGGCCAGGTTCATTTTCGATGACCTTGAAAAGCGGGACACATTGGAAAATGTTGGTTTCCGTCTCAGGGGGAACACTTCCCGGTATTCACAGAAAAAATCGTTTAAGATAAGCTTTAACGAATATGTTTCAGGCCGAAAATACCAGGGAGTTAAAAAAATAAACCTTAACGGTGAGCACAATGATCCGACTTTGATCCGCGAAAAACTCTATTATGACCTATGGAAAAAAGCGGGAATGGTGGAGCGCAGAACGAGTTTTGTAAAAGTTTATATCAACAATTCCTATTACGGGTTATATACCAATCTGGAGGAGATGGAGAAGGAGTGGCTTACCCTGGTTTTTTCGAAAAACGGAGGCAACCTGTTTAAATGTTCCTATCCGGCCGATCTGGTATATCATGGCCCCAACCCGCAAACATACATGGACCTTCAGAATACAACGGCCACAGGAGGCCAGGTTTATGAGCTTCAAACGAACAAATCGCAGAATGATTATACCCGCCTTGTTGAGTTGATAACCACCCTTAATCAACAACCAGGAGGAACTTTTGCGTCGGATATTTCAGCTATTTTCAATGTCGATCATTTTCTGAAAGTGCTGGCGCTGGATGTTGCAACGGGCAACTGGGACGATTACAGCTACAATCAAAATAACTACTATCTGTATGAAAACCCATCCGATTCAACCATTTATTTCATCACCTATGATCCTGACAATACTTTTGGCATAGACTGGGTTGGTAAAGACTGGGCTACACGTGACTGCCGGAACTGGATCAATAATAAGATGCAGCTGCCCCTTGCTCAAAAGCTCATGGCAATTCCCGAATTTTATAATAAATACAAGTTGTATCTGGATACCATTGTAAATACCATCACGCACCCTGATTCTGTTTTCCCTCGTATCGACGCATTGAAACAGTTGATTCAGCAGGCTGCCATTGACGATAATTTCCGCACGCTGGATTATGGATATACCATTGCCGATTTTAACAATGCCTATCTGCAGGCATCTGACGACCACTCTCCATATGGATTAAAGCCGTTTTTTATCATCCGCAAACAGACGATCCTCAGTCAGCTGCACCCTGAAGGGATAGCAGATAATAAAGCTTCGACCGAAGATTTGAGTGTATTTCCAAATCCGGCAGATGAACATATTTCCTTTTCACTCCGTCATCAGACCGGGGAGGCAATAAAAGCGAAAATATTCAATTTCCAGGGCAGG
>JAPLDG010000030.1 GCA_026391845.1 Bacteroidota bacterium
GGGTTATTACAAGGAACCCCAAATGACCAGTGAAATACTCACACCCGACGGATGGCTGAAAACCGGTGACCTCGGCGCTTTCGATGCTCCGGGCAACTTATACATCCGTGGAAGGGTGAAAAGCATGATCGTTCGGTCAAATGGAGAAAATGTTTATCCCGAAGATATTGAATCGGTGATCAATAATTTTCGTTATGTTGTTGAATCATTGGTTGTTGAGAAAAAGGGCAAACTGATCGCACTGGTTCATTTCAACCAGGAGGAGATAGAATTGCGCTACAGGTTCCTGAAAGCTGAAGTAACCAACTATGTGGATCAAAAAACCGAGGAACTTCGCATGGAGTTGCAGGACTATGTAAACGCCAGGGTCAATAAATTCTCACAGGTTCAGATGGTTGTTGCACAACCCAACCCTTTTCAGAAAACTGCAACACAGAAGATCAAGCGGTTTATGTACACCTGAAAGTAATTACGAATTACGAATTACGAATTACGAATTTTCTGAAACACAACGTTCTCTGGAAGTGATGGCAAGCAGTGGTAATCTCGATGAACACGCGCTGGAGGTTCTATTCAGAAATCATTTCATCGGACTTTGCCGGTTTGCACTGGGGTATGTAAAGAATGAGGATGCCGCGAGGGAAATTGTACAGGATTCATTTGTGAATTTGTGGGAAAAGCGAGATTCCATCGACCTCTCCAAACCAGTTAAAAGCTACCTTACAACCGCTGTCCGCAACAAATGCATCAATTATCTGCGGGATCATAAAAAATTCAGCAGCGACCTGCTGGCATTGGAAAATCTTTCTCAGGACGGAATGTCCGATATGCCGGATAAGCTGGTTGAATCGGAGATGCGTGACCAGATAAACCGTGCCATAGCGGAACTGCCTGAAAAATGCCGGGAGGTTTTCACCCTGAGCCGTTATCAAAATCTGAAGTACCAGCAAATCGCCGACAAGCTTAAAATCTCTGTAAAAACTGTTGAAACCCAGATGTCAAAGGCCTTGCAGCATATGCGCATCCGGTTGGCCGAATATCTCCCGATACTTTTACTGATTTCGCTATTTCGCTATTTCGCTACTTCACTATTTTACCATTTCGCTGTTTTTTTTATTGTCCTGTCAGGGTAACAACCATCTCCGGTGTACTATCACCGGTGAAAAGTTATGGAAACAAATTCTACATATTATATTGATCTGATTACCAGGTATTTTTATAACGAGGCCACCCCGGATGAGATCCGGGAACTGGAGGCATGGGTCAAGGCAGATCCGAAAAACAAAGTCACTTTTTCGGAATACCATAAAACCTGGAAAGCGGTCGAAAATGCCAGAGTTGAATCATCTGCCGATATTGACCTCGAATGGAAAACTCTGGTTCCCAAACTAACAATCAAAGAAGCTGAATCACGACACCTGATCCTCCGCTGGTCTCTTCGCATTGCTGCAATCTTTCTGCTGGCAGCGATTCCAACGTTTTTCCTGTACCGGTATTTTGGCAATGAAAGTGAAAAACAGCTGATCGTGACCACCGGAATGGTTGAACAAACCCTGCCGGATGGTACAATCGTTACATTGAATACCGGTGCAATACTGTCATATCCATCTCGTTTTGAGGGATCTCTGCGCAAAGTAACCCTGCAGGGCGAGGCCTGGTTCGAAGTGGCGCCTGATAAAACCAAACCATTTATCATCGCCGCCGAAAATGTTCGGATCCGGGTTGTCGGCACCTCCTTTTTCGTCAATACCAAAACACCGGATGATGAAACAGAAATCATCCTCTCCACCGGGATAGTCAGGGTTTATTACAGCGACATGCCTCGAAAAACGGCATTACTTGACCCGGGAGACAAGGCGGTGCTGGCCGGTAATGGCCATGAAGTGATTAAGACCACCAATGAGGATGTAAACTTCCTGGCCTGGAAAACGAAACACATGGTTTTTAACAACACTTCCTTGATTGAGGTTGTCGAATTGCTCTCAAAAGTGTATCATACCAACATCCGTTTGTCTGGCAGCCTGTTGAATGATTGCAGGATTACCACTACCTTTGACAGGCAATCACTTGAATCGGTATTGAATGTACTCAAAGCCACTCTTGATTTACAGATCCGGAACACCGGCGCGGGGATTGAAATCACCGGACATGGTTGTTATCAGAATAAATAGGCATGGTACTTTGATACCTGCAGGCTGTAGATATCTTTTATTACTCACCCTTCTTTTCCTTGTACTTATTTCGCCGGTTTTTTCTCAGGATCTTCAGCAAAAAATCACCCTGAAGATAACCGATCAATCGATATCGGATATTTTGAAAGAGATTACCCGACTTTCGCAGATTGATTTTTCATATAACCCATCCATGTTACCTGTTGAAAGGCACATTTCGGTTGACGCAACAAACAAACCTGTTTCAGCTGTCCTGGATGAAGTGCTTGTACCACAGGGGATTGACTATGTGAAGGTTGAAAATCATCTGGTGCTTAAGCAACACGACCAGAAAGGTTCGGAAAAAATGGCAGTTATCTCTGCCACTCTTTCACGCTTTACACTCAGCGGCTATCTCAGGGATAAGAACACCGGAGAAGCGTTGATCGGCGCCAATATATATGTGAAAGGTACCACCATCGGCGCCATGACCAACGGATATGGCTTTTATTCGCTGACCCTTGGAAGCGGGAACTATCCCATGGTTTTTTCTTTTATGGGTTACAAGGAGCTGATGACAGACATTTACATGAACCAAAACATCCGGCGGTCGGTTGATATGGAGGAAGATAAGCTGGAGATTAAAGAGGTGGAGATCGTGGCGGCCGACCGTGAATCAGATATCACCCGGGCGCAGATGAGCGAATTCCGGTTTTCACAGAAGACGCTATCGCAATTGCCCGGTTTCGGGGGCGATCTCGACATTCTCCGGGCTTTGCAGGCTGTTCCCGGGATCCAAACCTTTGGCGACGGGTCGGCGCTCTATTATGTGCGTGGCGGCAACAGCGACCAAAACCTTTTGCTGATCGATGAAGTGCCTGTTTACAATCCGTCCCACCTTTTTGGTTTCTTTTCTGCTTTTTCCCCTGATGCCATTAACAGCGTGCAAATCTATAAAGGTGATTTCCCGGCTAAATTCGGTGGGCGGCTCTCTTCCGTGATTGATATCAAGGCCCGGGAAGGCAACATGAAAAGGTTCGGGTTTTCAGGAAAAATCGGCCCATATGCTTCCAACATCACGCTGGAGGGACCAATTGTGAAAAACAAGGGTTCCTTTTTAATTTCCGGAAGAGTATCAACACTCAACTGGCTGAACAGCCTGCCAACATTCAATAAAAGTTTTGATTTTCAATTTTTCGACCTCAATGCCAAACTGAATTTCAGGTTAAACGACAACAACCGTTTTTTCTTTACCTTTTTTACCGGGAGGGATGTTTTCAGCAGGTACCTCTCAACGGAAGTCAATTCCATGGGCATCAACTGGAATAATCTTGCAGGAACATTGCGCTGGAACCATCTTTTCAGCAACCGGATCTTTAATAATACAACCCTGAATTACAGTCGCTACAACTATTCGCTGAACCTTCCTCAGGAGCAAAACGGGTACTGGAATTCTACCATATCAAACCTGACCCTGAAGACAGATCTTGCACCAAAATTCGATCCGTTCGGGGCTGGAGGTCACATACCACCATTCTAATCCGGGGAATGTAACGCTTGAAAACGGAAATGCTGCAACGAATGTACCCGAGGTGGCGCAATATCATTCCATGGAATATGTTTTTTATGCATCAAACGAGCAACGGATCGGGAAAAGGTTTTCCATCCGATATGGCATCAGGTTACCGCTGTGGCAGGATACCGGCCCCACGGATGTTTACTATTTTGATGCCAACCACCAGGTGATCGACACCATCGGTTATGGGAACAATAGTGTGTATTTTACGGCATTCAGCCCTGAACCACGGCTGAATATCCAGTTTCAGATCAACGAAAAATCTTCATTGAAAGCTAGCTACAACCGAACCACCCAATTTTTACAAATCCTTTCAAATTCAACAAGTCCGTTTACTTCCCTGGAAGTTTGGGCGCCTTGCGGGCCAAATATTCAACCTCAAACTGCCGATCAGGTTGCCGTGGGTTATTTCAGAGATATTTCCCGTGCCAGGTTTTCATTCTCGGCCGAAGGCTATTATAAGTGGTTTCATCACCATACAGATTACCGCGATCATGCGAACCTTCTGTTTAATACACTGATTGAAGGAGAGTTGCGATTGGGAGAAGCATGGTCATATGGTGTTGAATTCATGTTGCGGAAATCTACCGGCAAACTGACCGGTTGGATTGGTTACACATGGTCGAGGGCGATGGTCCAAACGCCTGGTATCAATAACGGAAATGTTTACCCGGCCGCTTATGACCGTCCGAATGATATTTGCATCAATATTTCTTACGATACCCGGAATCATTGGATTTTCACTGCAAACTGGATTTTCCTGACCGGCAGTACATTTACCGCTCCGGTTGGATTTTATTACAACAACGGCACTTCCGTTCCACTTTACGGAGATAAAAATAACGATCGTCTGCCCGATTACCACCGACTTGATTTATCTGCCATCTATACACTCAACAAGCCCGGGAACCGTTATCAGCACAGCCTCGCTGTAACCCTGTACAATGCGTATGGCAGGATGAACCCTTTTTCTGTAAATTTCAACAAAATGATGAATGACAATGGGGATTTTGTTGTTCCCTCGAACCTGAACGGGTCGTATGAACTTGTGACTACCTCGATCTCCGTGGCCGGCATTATTCCATCCATTAACTACCAATTCAAGTTCTGATGCGAAAGATTTTATTCCTCACAGGGCTGGTTTTTTTTCTTCACGGATGTGTGAAGGAGACCTCATGGCCTCTGCAGGGTGAGACACCAGACCGAATCATCGTGGATGCAATCATCACCGATGAAGTGAGGGAACATCGGATAAAACTTTCCTATCCGGTATCTGAACTCAACCAGAAGCCTGAACCTGTTGCCGGAGCGGGTGTATTGATCAGCAACGAAGACGAGGTCTGGCCGTTGACTGAAGATCCGGCCAATCCGGGAGTTTATGTAACACCATCATCATTTTATGCACAGCTTCAAAAAAATTACACCTTGCTGATATCATTCGATGGCAAGGTTTACACTGCGAAAACCACCATGATTGCAGGGCAGGTTTTCAGGGAGCTGCAGGTTGCAAAAAATGAGGACAATGAGCTGTACCATGTTGATTGGGTTGCCAATGCCTTCTCTACCGAAGAGGCAGCCATGTGGGAGTTGTTGATCGACTGGTCGATGGTACCCGGATTTGAGCATCTTGATTCTTTGGATAATCATGCGAGAATGCTGTTTTACACATTGCCCACACTTGATGTCAGCGAAGTGTTTGCACCCATGATGCAATCGGTCATTTTTCCTGCTGGAACGATGATCACCGAACGAAGGTATTCACTAACATCCCAGCACGCTGAGTTTGTCCGGGAGATGCTTCTTGAAAGCAACTGGGCAGGAGGATTGTTTTCAGTTACTCCTGCCAATGTCGGAACCAACCTGAGCGGAGATGCAGCAGGGTACTTTGGGGCCTGCGCGGTAACCGAACTTTCTATTATCGTAACACCTTGAAATTTTTTTTCAATGCGGATCAGGGTAAGTTCCGGTTCATGTGTATGATCATCAGGAAACCAAACTCAATAATCACTAAATCATTAAAACCATGAAAACAACAAACCTGTTCCGTCTCACATTTTTAGTAATCGCCATCCTCGGACTTTCTTTTGCAGGATGCAAGAAAGATAAGACAACAGAAATTTACCCCAGTTCAGTGTCGCTGCAACAACTCACGGGTGATCAGGAGTCAATGGAATCGGCCATGGATGAGTCGATGAATGACGTCAACAATTATCTTTCCGGCGGAGACATGAAATCAAGCCATCTGATTCCATGCAATGCAACAATCGATTCAACACCGGTAGCCCATGACACCATTACCTTTTACATTACCTACAATGGCCTGAACTGCAATGGTACACGTTTTCGTACAGGGAAAGTTGAAATTAAAAAACTTGTTGGCATGCATTGGTATCAGCAGGGCGCCATTGTGATCATCAGGCATATTGATTTCACCATCACGAAAGTTTCAAACCAGAATTCAATTACCCTGAATGGCGTAAAAATGTATAAAAATCTAACCGGAGGGATCATCTGGCAGGTTGGAAACGGGATTGACCAGCTCGTTCACAGTATCACCGGGCAGGTTACGGTTACCTTCAGCGAAGGAACCGCACAAACCTCGAAAACCTGGAATATTGCCCGAATGAGGACATTTACCGGAAGTGCTCCGAACAATCTGACCATGACGGTCAACGGGTTTGGCACGGCAGATGGATTTCAAAATCTGCTGGTATGGGGTACAAGCAGGGCAGGTGAAACGTTTTATACAGAAATCATCCAGCCGGTTGTTCATCGCCAGCTTTGCGAATGGAACCCTTGTGCCGGAATAAAGAAGCATTCGGTTCCCGCAGAATCAAAAAGCGCTACCATTACTTTCGGATACGACAGCGGGAACAATCCGGTCACCGGAGATGCATGTCCGGCCAAGTACAGGGTTGACTGGCAGAAGGCGAATAATTCAGGAACAATTTACCTGTGGCTTTAACGAATGATGTAAGGCCATTGGTCAATCCAGCCTATTCAGATAAGTGACGTAAAAATGTTGCAGGGGCCACTTTCCCAAGTTGTTCCTGCAACATTTTTTCCTGACTTCTGACGCTT
>JAPLDG010000215.1:0-523 GCA_026391845.1 Bacteroidota bacterium
CCTTTTTCGGTCATCCATAGGAATGTCTGCCCTTCCGCATAGCTTTCGAGTGCCGCTCTATCCTTCTGCAAATAGGTGTCTTTATCCGTTTTCTGCTCTCTGCCATTCATACGGTAACGATCATTTGATGCTCACCTCTTAAGATTTGACCCTTCCAATATCAGCCCGTGATATCGTACTATGGTCGCTGCTGACTCCTGTTGGCCATTGTTAGCCGTGTTTCTTACTCCGTTTCCACACGTCCAACAGGTCTCCCGTGGTAAACTTATACCCTTTCATCCCATGTAACCGCTGCATTTACACCCCAACATCCAGGTAGTTTTTGGACTTCGATTTGTCTTGCAATCTCGTCCTGTCGGGTATGCCTGATGCAATTCGTGTTCCTCGGTTCGGGATTTTGCCTCCAGCTTCCTTCAGATTCCGCTTCACAACGGACACCCTTACTCTTGGCTAATGGTTGGTAACTACCGACCTCCATAAAGGACTTGCACCTTCAAGGTTATAAGTGTGCACGGCACACAAG
>JAPLDG010000215.1:612-4971 GCA_026391845.1 Bacteroidota bacterium
GCACACAAGAAAAAAGGCTCCCAGTTTACCTGAAAGCCTCTTCAACTCTGTCGGGGTGAGAGGGCTCGAACTTCCGACCCCTTGCACCCCATGAAGGTGCAGTAACCCACTGTCTGACAAACGATTCCGAAACAGACGACTATACTGGCTGTCTTGTATTCTTCCGTATGGTCACGCCAGACGAATTAACAACTGGAATCCGATCAACTCTTGTCGGGATGTTCCTTGATGATCATATCGGGAACCAAGCACAACGGAAGATGGAATGTACTGTCTGTAATGTAAAATTTGCACAACCCCTCTGACTACAATAACACCAATTCCTTTTTAAGTATACACCCTTCACATTCAACCTAAAAGGCCTTCATTGGTTGTTTTCGCCAGTGCCATTGTTTATAATCCTAACTCTGTCTTCATGGAGAAGATTGTTTTTGTGTAAGTGCGTGAGTCAAACCCTGTCAGTGAAGGCAGGGTTTTTTATTTCCGGCCAGAACTTGTTATATGTTTTTTGTGAATGTAATAACTATTCACTTTTTTCCTTATTTTTACAGAATAGGACGATTTTATTGCGCCTATGGTCAAAAACAGCTTCCATATGGCGGCTAGTAAATGTTTAGCAGCAATTATATTAAACCTGAGACGAGGATGATAAAGCGATTTCTTTCTGTACTCTTGGTGACTTTTTTCTATTTTCAATTCACAACAGGTCAGGATTTTCATTGGGCAAAAAGTTTTGGAAGCTCACTTGATGATAATTGCAATAATGTTGCGCTGGATAACTACGGTAATACTTATGTTGCAGGGAATTTCGGTTACGTCGTGGAAACCTTGTTCGAGGGATATTACTATGAATCAACGCTATTCTTTTACCTTGAGGGTGTCACGCTTATGAACAATGGTTTCGATAACAATTTTCTGGTTAAATTTGACAAGAATGGCGCCCTTGTCTGGGCTAAATCGATTGGTGGGACCAACGGGCATGTATCGGCGGGTTGGTTTATGATTCCATAAGTGATCACTTATATTTATCCGGAGATGCAACGAGCAATGTTAAAGTTGATACAGTTGTATTTGTGTGCTCAAATGCCGACGTCTTCCTGGCTAAATTCGATTTAAACGGGAATTGTCTCTGGGGTAAAAACTTTATTGGAAGCGGAAATGATTATGTTCAGGATATTTGTACCGACGATGCTGGGAGTATTTATATAATCGGGGGTAATCGTGCTTCCATGTCAATACAATCCATAACTGTACAACCGGGAGGCTTCTTAGCCAAATTTGATTCGTCGGGCACATGTCTTTGGGCTAAACGGGAATTTTCTCCTTTATCTGATTTCTTTTCTCCCAAGTCAATCAAGGTTGTAAATAATGAAATTGTTATTGGAGGCTATTCCGACAAGAAAACGATTACCGTTGATACTGCTGTAATTTCAGACCCGCATTACATTAGCAGCTGGAACTATTACGCCGGCTTCCTGGCAAAATTCGACAGTCTCGGAAAAATTAAATGGGCGAAGTTTTTTGGAAGTCCCTGTGCCGAAATCTATTCTATTGATGTGGATGTCTCAGGTAATATTTATAGTGCAGGGTGGTTTGCAAACACCTGTTTTTTTGATTCTATACCAATAAATGGCATTAACAATGGCAACATGTTCGTTGTAAAATCCAATTCATCAGGAAATGTAATCCAGATTAGCAGAGCCGATTCAACAGGAGGTTCCCAGGCCAATGAAATTCAGGTTGACAAAGCCGGGAATTGTTTTGCAACAGGAAAAGTATATTTTGGTAGTGTCACTTTTGGTGGGACAACACTTACAGGCAAGGGGGCATTCCTGGTAAAATATTTACCTGAAGGTTCGGTTCAATGGGCTAAACAAATCAAAGGGGGCCAGTTGTATGATTATTCCATAGGCCTTTCTGTGAATTCAGATGGATCTGACATTGCCGTCGCAGGAGATTTTACGTCATACATTAGCCCTGATTCTTCAATCACACTGCATAACTCCGGATCCGGCCTCCATACGACCAGTGATGTCTTTGTGTTTAAATATGATGGTTTTGTCGGGATTGAAGAAAATAATTTATCATCCATAACATCTTTGAAATTTTTTCCCAATCCGACATCCGGTAAATTTACTGCCGTTATTCCATATGATTTTAAGCCATCAAAAGTGCTTACACTATCTTTAATCGATAAGTTAGGGAAGGTAATTTTTCAGGAAAATATTGAAGTAAACGGAGATTATATTACGAGGGATATGAAAAACATGACTAAGGGATTTTATATAGTTTCTCTCAGTGACGGGAAAAAGCAATATTTCGGGAAGTTACTCCTTCAATAAACCAACATACAAGGCAAGACAAACAACGAATTATTGATCAGAATAATTATTTACTCTGATTTTTAATATGCTGCTAACGGGCGTTCAACCGCCACAAAACCACAATATTTTTGTTCCTGATCCAATATAATTGAATTTGTTTGTATAAAATAAAAAACCACCTACAAAACAAATTTGTAAGTGGTTGATTTTCAAGTCGGGGTGAGAAGACTCGAACTTCCGACCCCTTGCACCCCATGCAAGTACGCTAGCCAACTGCGCCACACCCCGATTTGACCGGATTTTTCTCCAGTTTAAGGGTGCAAAGATAAAAATATTTCTCTCTGAAATGACCGGGAAGATAATAAAATTTTAAAACTGAAAAGTTTTCAACAAATCAACCTTAATCGCTTACTATTTATCATTTCTCCGATTAAGGAGGTAAATAGGTTTTTAATATCAACCCAACATGGCTTATATCGGAAAAACCTGCGAGCCTGCATATTAATTTTTTTCCGGTTTTTATTGTCACGCGGAGAGAATGGTAATTGAGTTTGTAAAATAAATCCAACAGTTATGGCACGTGGTGAAAAAGGATCCCTTCTGAACGGTTTTCATGGGAGGCTAAATGAATTTTTGGTGATCAAACAGCGAAACGGCAAGCCTGTCTTGTGTTTTTATCCAAAAGGAAAAAAAATTAATTGGACTGAAAACCAGGCTAAACAACGGCTGGTTTTCAAATCTGCTGCCCATTATGCCAGCTATGCCATAAAGAAACCGGAACTGCTTGCTTTATACCGGCAACGGGAACACGATGGCATCAATGCCTACAACCTGGCAATCGCCGATTATCTGCACCAGCCCGTAATCGTCTCCGTCGATATCCGAAAGGCCAGGAAGATGGATGAATACCTTGTAAGGGTTGTTGCCAAGGATGATTTTATGGTTGCAAGTGTGAAACTCGACCTGATCGATACAGACAATAAGACAAGCGCGGAGGAGGCAAAACAATTCCGGAAAAGTGATCTATGGATTTACAGGATAGGCTGCAAAAAACTCAGTACCATCCACGCAATCAGGGTATTTGCTTATGATTATCCCGGCCATCATGCTTCCCGTAAGTACCTGATCAGCCCTGAAGAAGCAATCAGTCGCTTACCTCATAGCTAACTCATAGCTACTCCATAGCTACAGGTTTAAGGTCTCTTACTAGGTGGATAAGGCTTTCAATGATGGACGAACCTTCTGCGTACAAGCCACCGGCCATTTAAAATGTATGCAAACCGATTAATAATCAGAAAATTACATACGCCCGGACATTTTTTCTGGTTGTATTATTTTAACCTTTGGACAAATCCGCTTTCAATTTCAGTCTTCACCCTTACCCACCGGCCTGTATATCTGATATTTCCCTTTGATGATGGTCTTCAGGTCAAGGTCGCTTAATCCCACTTTCCTGCCCGATGTCCCGGTATTCTGATGGGCCAAAACGAACACGCCTTTCGCTTTTACTTCATAAATTACCGCGGTATGATGGCCCATGGATTCAGAATATACGGTGAGACCCCTGGTATATTTGATGCTTACTCCTTCAAACTGAACAAGGTCGCCGGGATAAACACATTCTTTATCAGGATCAACCTCTCTCCCGAATACATAACGGCCATCCCATTTCGCATCGTTTTGATTCAGGACAAGCGCTGCCAGATCCCAGCATTCGCCCCGGGCCACCGTAGCGCCAATCTGCTGTTTCACAAGGCCGGTGATTTTCAGATTGAGTTCAGGAACGGAATCGCAGTAATCGGCTGAAACCTCAGGAGTATCCGGCGACCTGTGAATTCCGGTCACAACGCTTGTATATCCAGCCATATGAAAGGCTGATAGTAATGCAATAAACAACAATTTCAGATTCATGATCCAGCCATTATATCTTGACGATCTTGCTTACAACCACCTGCCTGTCAAACATGAAACGGAGATAGTAAACACCTGGTGGCAAAGCGAGTACCGAGGCATCGAGCACGCCTGTATGCCATCC
>JAPLDG010000215.1:5024-10682 GCA_026391845.1 Bacteroidota bacterium
ATTGAACTTGCCCGATATATCATATAATTCAATCGTTACGGGGACCTGTTTCGGGAGAAAATATTTGTAGGTAAGCTGCTCTGTAAACGGGTTTGGGTAAACAACTACGGAATTCTCCCCGGTCTCAGATCCGTTCTTTGGATCAATTGCCGCAGCAATCCCGCTCCCGGTCTGCTGATTCAGATTCGTCCAGCTGTTTTTCACAATTACCGGGTCATTTACTCCATACCGGTTCTCGGTTGAGCAAACCATCAGAACAGGATAACGATAACCTCCGGCATACCAGCAATATCGCTCAACCGTTACCTGAGTAGAGCCGCAGACACTGATCTGCAATGATTGCTTATATGATTTTACCCGAAGAACATTTTTGAGAATACGGTCAGGCAGGATCAGCGTGCCATATGCATCAGCCGTTACTGTGTATTGGCCACTCAGATCAATTCTGCTGGTCAGGCTGTGAAAGGCAATGCCGGCAAACGGATCGCTGAATTGCTGACCATAGGAAAACGGATATTTCATTTTTTCAATGGGATCTGAATAATCCAGGGTTATCTTTTTCCCGTTATTCACATATCCCGTTTCCAGGTAGCCGGTTTTCCCGGAAAGATATCGGTAATCATATCCATCTTCGCTGATAATCAAGCTTTTTTCATCAGGACCGGCTGCTTTTAAGGAAGGGTCATCTGTGACCCCGCAGAAGTTGCTTTTCCCGGTGTATTGAATCCCGGAGAAGTCCCAGACCTGGTTCTCCCCGGAACCGCCGGGATTCATGTAGTTGAACTCACGTGTAGTCGAAGAATCCCCCGGCAACATGCCGTTGTTCGTGTAAGTCAATGTAATCTGTCCAAACATCTGTGACAGCGAAATAGAAAACAGAAGGAGTATTATTATTTTTTTCATGGAATTTTCGTTTTTACAAAAGTAACTATTTAACGATGCTGACCTGATGCCAAAATGTTAAATTTCTGTGAAAAAAGAGCGTACAGCAACTATTTTCATTACTTTTGAAAACAGTTGACAAACACCAGCCGATAGTCACATTGTCACTTTGTTACTTTGTCACTTTGTTACTTTGTCACTTTGTTACTTTGTCACTTTGTTACTTTGTCACTTTGTCACTTTGTCACTTTTTTATCCTAACCCCCTCATCCATGAAATACATCGGAGCCCATGTAAGCGCGTCAGGCGGCGTGGAAAATGCACCAAAAAACGCCTCTGAAATCGGAGCAAAAGCATTTGCATTGTTCACAAAAAACCAACGTCAGTGGAAATCGTCGCCCCTTACAAAGGAGAACATTCATCACTTCCGGGAGAATTGTGAAAAACTAGGATATCAGCCATTTCAGATACTGCCTCATGACAGTTATCTGATCAATCTGGGACATCCGGAAATGGAAGGGCTGGAGAAATCGCGTGAAGCCTTTCTGGATGAGATGCAGCGCTGCGAGCAACTTGGTCTCGACAGACTTAACTTTCATCCCGGGGGATCCCTGGCCAGGATCAGCGACGAGGAGTGCCTGCTGCGGATCGCGGAATCGATCAACATCACGCTGGATAAAACCAAAGTGGTTACTGCAGTCATAGAAAACACAGCCGGACAGGGGAGCAACCTGGGGTTTAAATTCGAACACATCCAATTTATCATCGGCCATGTGGAAGACAAAAGCCGTGTTGGAATCTGCATCGATACCTGCCACTCATTTGCTGCCGGCTATGACCTCTCGTCCGAGGCAGGATTCAAAGCCACTTTTCTGCATTTTGATGAAGTGATTGGGTTCAAATACCTGAAAGGGATGCACATCAATGATTCAAAGAAGGGGCTTGGAAGCAGGGTTGACCGTCACGAAAGCCTTGGAAAAGGCACATTGGGGATCGATATTTTCAAATGGCTCATGCACGACCCGAGGTTTGACGACATGCCGCTGATCCTGGAGACGCCGGATGAGACAATCTGGAAAGAAGAGATTAAAATGTTGTATTCTTTTTAAGGATTCCGAATACTCAGGACTCCTGTTTCCCGCAGATTTACGCGGATTTATTCGCAGATTCACGCAGATTCATTCGCAGATTTTCTGACAATTCCCATAAATGTCGGCCGTTTTCAGAGTTAGAGGCTTTTTCATCGACATCTTTCCGGCTCATCAGAAAAAGGTAATCGAATTTCTTTCCCTCAACATCCTGGGAAGCAGCAAGATAAACAACCGGAATTGCGGCTTTGGCGGGTGATTTGAAAAAAATTCCGAATACAAGCTTCAACAGCGGGATGAATGCCTTGGGAGCCTCCCTTGCGATGTTTGAATTAACGGGCCCCGGGCACATGGAAAAAACGGAGAAGTTCGTCTTGCCTCCCGCATTGAGCCGCCGGGAAAGTTCCACCGAAAAGGTTGTCAGCAGCAGCTTATAATATCCGTAAAGTTCAATGGATTTCCCGATGCTGTAATCCCGGTAATTCCCGAAATCATCCCACTCAAATTTTTCCGGATTGCGATGGCTCTCGGAAGCGACGAAGATGATCCGGGGAATCTGTGGCTGCTGACGGCCGATTGCCGGTTCAGGATTTCCAGTTACAGACCCTGCTGTTGCAAAACAATGATTTTCAATTAATAAATTCACAAAGATGAATTTCGAAAAGTAGTTGACCATGAACATCTCCTCGAATCCCTGAGCGGTTTTTCGGCTTTTTTTAGGGACAATCCCTGCGTTGCATATGAGGATGTCGATTTTCGCACAAGTCCCTGAACACGATCCAAAAAGTGAAGTAGAACGCAGTTGTTCCACTACTTTATGGATTGAATTGATGTCGCTAAAATCGACATGGACCATGACAATATTGGGGTTGCCGGAAAGCCTTTTAACTAATTCCCCCTTTTCGGGAATCCCGCTCCTGCATGCCATGATCACCCTGGCGCCCCGGCGTGCGACCTCCACTGCAATGGCAAATCCAAGGCCTGAACTGGATCCGTCAACCAATACCGTCTTCCCGTCGAGGCGGTCGGTGGGTTTCAATTCACCGGCAGGTATATGTTTTCTGAACAAGTCCTTGATTCCAGTCAGGGTGGCTGAAACCGGATTGTTGTATTTTTTACGTTTGACTTCGCCCATACTGCTTCGAAATAAACTGTGTGTAATTTGCTGTATTTCTGTTAATTTCGGTTTCTGTCAGTCCGAAATCAGCCAGAGAATACTGGTGCACGCCATGTTTTTGGTGCGGATGCTCGAGTTCATGCAACCGGAACCGCTCGGCGAGCAAGGGCGTAAGACCGCCATTGAGCTGATATATTTTCCCCATCTCAGCAGCTGAATCGGTAAGGAGGTTCTTATAAAAAATGTCGGTAAATTTATTCGTGTTGGCGCCATGAAGCCTGTAATCGATCGCTTGGTCAAGCATATATCCGATCTTGCGCACCCAATGATCTGCCACTTGCCGAACATCAACCCGGTCGCTGAAGATCATTCTGTTATACGTGACCATGCTCAAAAAGGAAGGTACCGATTCATGGAGGTTGCGGTGAGGCCAGAGAAAATGCACTTCGCCGAAATGCTTTTCAATCAGGCCGGGAAATTCGAGATGATGCGGAGTTTTCAGCACCCAGCGTTTCGCCGGATTGATCCACTGCATGAATTTCAGCAACTTTGCCATATAGGCATAAGCTTCCGACTGATCAGCGCTCTCGAGCCACCCAGCGTATGAAGGCACGTGCATCATGGCTTCCGGTGTGGTACTCATGAAACTCACATCCAGCATCAAGATATCCTCCTCCGGTTGCATGGCATTGATCGGGTGGATGGCGAAAAACCCCGGCGACATGAATTTCAGCGCCTTGACGGAGGTATTGGCAATGGCGATCCGTTTGTCGTTGCGATCGGGATAGACTGAAGCGAAATGGTGAGATGGCCCAACAGCAAACCGGCGCTCGTAAAGTTGCAGGTCGATGGGAACGGGATTGATCACTTCCCAACTGGGAACCACGCGGTGTTCCGGATCCTCGGCCAGAAGTCGCTGCAGTTTCGTGGTTCCGGTGCGTTGCAACCCGACAATGATCCAGGCGGGATAGAGCTCCTGCTGCAATATCTGCGGGTACTTTTTAAAGAAATATTCCGCCCGAAGCCGGATGCTCAATAAACTCACAAACCGCTCCCGGGTGATAAAACGCCCGATGGGATGCAGATTTGCTTCCTCATTGGCCGATTTTAAAAGCCTTTCAAGCGGTTCTACATTGAAATCGCGGCCCATATCCTGCAACCCGGTAACCTTTCTGGCCCTTCGAAAGAGATCATCCTTGTCCAGCCGGATCTCTGTACCCAAAGGATAGGTTCCTTTCCACACTTTATTCAGGAACCTGAACCATATCGGACTTTGGCGGAAATTTTCCATAATTTGAAATCTGAAATCTGAATCTGAAATTTGAAATTTGAAATTTGAAATTAAGAGGCCTCGACCCTGCATGCCGGCTCTACAGGTTGGTCTCCATCTGCAATGCGGTACCAACGCCACAACATCGTACCCTCACTGTGCCCGCAGGTATTGATCCAATTGGGTTTGCCCGGATCGTGATGCGCAACGATAACACGAACTGAACCATCCGGCTCATACTGCGCAGACGCTTTGTTGACACAGATTGTAAAATACCGGTAATCAAGCGATTCCATCCAATAATTGTTGAGTTGAAAATTCCATGAATCGCAATCCGGCGGTTTCACTTCGATCACCAGGGATTCATTTTCCGCCAGTTTCCAATGGCTGTGATAATAGATGATATTGGCATCACCTCCGGCGGCATTGGAAATAGCAGGATCGAAAAGCGGAAGTTTGTTGGTATGTTTTTGAAATCCGTTCGACCATCTGGCAAACATCATCGAAGCCCCTGCAACAAACATGGAAGCAGTTTTCAACCCTTCATCGATCATGGCCGGGGTGATCGGGTCCGGAGCGGTGCGGCCATCAAGATTTTCAATCGTTACTTCAGCAGGCGTTTCGGTAAAACGGTTTAAAAATGTTTGCCGCACCATGACCATGCTTGTTTCTGGTTCAATTTTCAGCCAGTTCTTTCCCGCAGGAATCTTGCTCAGGATGATCTCAAAGCTGCCATCATCCTCCAGCTTCAGGCCGCGATGTTCCAATGCCCCGCAGGGGGCCAGTCCGCCTGTAGTTCCATAGTTTCCGTTTTGGGTGAAAAAGCCGATGTAATGCACTGAATTTCTGTTTCCACGGATGCGGTAACTGTATTTCCCGCTGATCTGGGCGTTGAAATAGTAGTTGTCGGGATTATCGGCCCCAAGTTTCACTGTTTCATGGGCCATGCGGCGCAATACCGGAAAGGCCGGATCGCAATATTCAACAAACGCCTCAAGTCCGCCTCGGGTAAGGCGTGATAAATACCGGAGTCCCTCTGCCTGGCTGAACGCATCAACCGGAGCGCCAGGGTACATCAGTGAGGCGCCTGCCGATTTGAGATTGTCGCAGAATTCTTCCCATGCTTTACCTGAAACAACGCGTTCGGTATGAATATCGGCCTCTGTTTTCCCTCTCATTTTCAAACTGATGCGGCGAAACATCTTCAGCAAACGCAAAAAAAGAAACAACAAATTCCTCATGTTTGAAATTATTACCTATCATTGCAGGATCGGCAAAGTTAGAAAAATCATGATATATCC
>JAPLDG010000241.1:0-20565 GCA_026391845.1 Bacteroidota bacterium
CAACGGCAAGTACCGGCGCTACCCCTGCCTGGGTAACGGTAACAACAACCGGGGTAAGCCCGATAACTGAAACAGTAATGTTGGCAACGCGGGTGGTAGTCAATGGATTCGCAGCATATGTCGCAGTTATCGTGCCATTCAGAGAGCCGGTTGCGGGAACAGTACACCATGTCTGATCGCTCAGCACACTCCATGCACTGTTCGATGCAACGGTGAATTGAGTCGTTCCTGCAGGTGCTGTTACGTTCTGGTTCGGAGGGGTAACGCCCAAAGTAGGAACAGCCGTCCCGGCCTGGGTTACGGTGACGATCACCGGTGAAACGCCGGCAGCGGCCACGGTAATGCTCGCAATGCGGCCTGCAGGATTGGTATTCTGGGCATAGGTTGCCGTGATGGTTCCGTTGCCCGTTCCGGTTGGAGTTACGGTGCACCAGGTTTGATTGCTGACAGCAGTCCACACGGCGTTGGATGTAACGGTGAATGTTGTTGTTCCCGCAGGTGTCGTAACATTCTGGTTCGATGGCGTTACCGTCACAAACGGTCCCAGGGAGGTTCCGGTGATCGAAATATCATCCAAACAAACACCATAACCGTATCTGGCATTGCCTTCAAATGCAATCTGGTAGTATGAACCTGTGTTAGGCAGGGTTATCGTCCGCTGAGTCCAGGCAACCACACTCGTAGTATAGGCCTGAAGTGATACCCATGTACCGCCGGCGCTGGTCCTGTAATAAACTGTCAGCTGGTCCTGATCGGTTGACCATGCCTCTTGCGTATGCCAGAACGTAAGACTGATATTGGTGTACTGGCTTAAATCAAAAATCGGAGTGATCAGCTTATTCTTATTATCTGCCGAAGAGGCATCCTTCAGACAGGCGTTTCTCACACCGGTATGCGCTGTAGCCGGGTGAGTACTCCCGTTTCCGGCAATATACTGCCAGGCGGGAGCGGAGTTCTCTTCGCTCCAGCAAAGAGGGGTCGTGTTCTGGCTTTCAAAACCTTCCGTGAAAGGCAGAGTGGAAAAAGTACAGTTGGTAACCGTAATGTAATTCGTTTTCGTCTCTGTATCTGACCCATACGCATTTGTTGCAATTAACGTTGCCGTATATTGACCAAGTGCGTTAAACTGAACCTGTGGATTCTGTGAGGTTGCGCTTGTTCCACCTACATAGGTCACTGTCGCCGGACTGAATGACCAGGCCCACGAGGTTGGCATATTCGTTGACAAATCAGTGAATGTTACGGTCTGGTCAACCAAAGCATACACCGTTGATGCCGAAAAATCGGCAACCGGTGGTACTGTGATGCTGTAACAACTGATCGATGCCTCCCATCCCGACGGTGTTCCGCTCACATCTGAAGTAAAATTAAATGTAAGCGCTCCGGCGGAATTCGATGCCGTTACCACACCCGGGCTCGTTGTTCCATTGTATGTGCCGATCAACGGAGCTGAGGTGTTGATGCCGTTGTATATCCTCAAATAATCGTAACCTGATTCGGTATTGAAAGATGTAAACGTAAAACGAATCAGCGAGCCGGCAGTCGAGGGATAAAATGTCTCTGTCAGATTCTCATTGTTGAGGTAGTTCCCGGTAGGTCCACCCGAATCAAAAAAATCACCCGTACACGTGGTAACTGTGCCATTGGTCATGTTGAAAATCGGCGGCGCAACCGTGATGTAGCCTACCCTGGTTTTGGTATCCGTGCCACCCGGTTTTGTCACGGTGAGGGAAACATCGTAAGTGCCAAGCGTACTGTAAGTAATGGCTGGCGGAGTTTGTCCGCTGAATGTGGAAGGCGTGCCTCCGGGGAAAGACCATGACCAGGATGTCGGACTGCAGGATGAATTGTCTGTAAAAGTAACCGTGTTCCCGATAACGACCGTTGTAGGAGCGCCAGTAAAATTTGCAATTATATTCTTGACAGTGATATAACCGGTCTTAACCTCGGAATCATTATTGGTACCATCAGACACGGTAAGGGTGACATCGTAGGTGCCTGCAGTATTATAAACAATTGCCGGGGGAGTTTGCCCAATAAAGGTGGAAGGTGTCCCCCCGGGGAAACTCCATGTCCAGGAAGTGGGTGATGCCAGCGATTGATCGGTGAAAGTAACCGTTCCGCCGGTACAAACCGTTGTTGGCGTACCTGTGAACATTGCAGTAAGCGTCGGAGGGGCTATTTGGAAAACCCCGACTCTGTTCTTTCTGCCACTTGAAAAATATTCCCCGATGGACCAGAATGTCCTTCCATCAACCGGATCAACGGTCATTTGAGAATAATCTCCATACCTTGAGGAGGGATCAACAGAAGTGCCGTTGATAATCACATCTTCTGCAATGGTCATGGTTCCCAGCGGATCGGAAGCATATCTTCCGGTGAATCGCAAGGAGGGATTTTGTGTTGTGCTGACAACGGTATATGCCAATCCGATGTTCCCGTAAATATCCATGCACATGTTTCCGGAAAAAGCGCTGTGCCCGTTGGGTTGTACATAAGTACCTTCCTGATATATTGTCCATGGTGCACCATCGGCAGTTTGCCTCAATTCGTACCAGCGGATTCCGGCTTTATTATCATTGCCGTCAAGGTCAACGACAAAATTTAAGACAGCCGAGTTATAGGATGAAAACCTGCGGTACTGTGCCATAAACATGATGGTAGCCTGCAGTGCGTCAATATCTGAGCCGGATGGCTGGGGAAGGTTTGAAAAAGAACCACCGTCAAAAAGTCCGTCAAACGGCTGGGTATTGATAATCTGGGGAGTTGAGATCGTCGAACTTGCAGGGGTTGTCCAGTTGACATTAACCGACCAGATTTTCAGATGATCGACTGTAACACCTGTCCAGGCATCATCCTGCATATAAACAATGGGGGCATTTCCGACAGGAGGCATGGTAGGGCCGTTTGCATTAAAACCCAGTGGGCTGTAGAAACCACTTGTGACGATCCCTGGCAGAGGAAATCCGATCATCAGGGCAGCGGTATTTCCTGCGATCATTTTATCCCTTTCAAGCGCAAAAACCACCTGGCTGGTAGTTGGGGTACTCTGATCTTTGTTTGCCGTGATATAATAGCCATCCGACCAGACTGTGAACTTTGGATAATCCGGGAAAGTGTTGGTTGGAAAAGAATAAATGTACCATCCGCTGGTCACAGGATCAGGACCTTTGCTGATGGCCACTTTAAAGCCGTTGGAAAAGAATTCGGTGATCAGGAACCTGTCGGCAAACGGATCGTAGATTACAATCGGGTCGCCATCGGTGGAAGAGAATAAAGTACCCAATGAGGCTGCGGGAATAAGTGCATTCCCTGTCTTATCCCAGATCCTGAATGAGGTGTTCCACGAATTGACAAAATGATTTGGTCCGACAGCGCCGGTTGGATCGGTTGGCGTGGCGGTGGCGCTGGCAGCATCAAAACTGAGAATCGGAGCCTTGCCGGAGGTTTTGATCGCATCCATCTGAAGTTGCATCAGCGGATCATTTCCTTTGGGAAATCCCTTCCCTGGTACCGAAGTATTGGAGCCCCAATGCTTGGGATTGAATTCCTTTACCTTTTTTTCATCAGGGATAAACGTTCCTGAAGCAATTTGAGAAGCAATTGAAGGCACTTCAATCATTTTCTCTGATTGGGTGATCAGTGTCGGACCCTGCTGGTGGCCGGAATCCTGTGCATTCAGGTTTAAACCTGTCAGGCTGAAAAAGACTGCAATGAGCGCGTAAAGGAGGTTTTTCATTTTTTATAAATTATGTGAGTGAAAAAAAATAACAGTCCGTTTTGCATGGAAATCGGGTTTACATTACTCCAATTGTTTTGAACCCTTCCATGTTACAAAATTAACAAGATTTTTAATATACAACGCGCCTAACCTAAATTAGTTCGGATTAAATCAATGAGATACGCCCGACCGGTTTAGGCTGGATTTCCAATATACATCCATACAGTATTTGCCGATTCAAAGACTGAGTCGGAATAAAATTTATATTTTTGTATGAAAGTATCGACCATGAGAGAAACCGTACCAAATTCGAAATCACTCATCCAGGCCATCATTGACAAGAGCGGTTTGAAGCAAGAGGTTTATCACAAAACTCTTGATGTTTTTAACCTTTTCAAAAAGGAAAGTGAAAATTTTATCAATTCGAACAAAAGCAGGCTGAAAAAGGTAAAATTCCCCCCCTTATTTGAATACAGTGATAAAAGCGCTTTTGAGTTTCAACTCAAATTTGGCTCAGATATTCTGATTTTTTTTATGCACTCGAATGTGTTCGAGATTCCACGCGACCACCTGGTGATGAAAAGCAGCTATATCCGTGAGGATAAAAGTCGCTCCTATTGCGGCATCATCCACGTATTCAATTTCCTGTCTGATTCATTCAAGTATAACAGAACCAACGATATCGGTTATTGTATCGGCCGTATCTTCGTGAATCGCGAAAACCACTACTTTACGGAAGGGAAACGTGAAATTGGTCTGCTATACAACAATTTCACAGGTAACATCCTGGATCTGAAAGCCATACAAAACATCATTCACTCATCCATTTTATATACGATCAACTTCGACTTGTTAACCCCGCCATATGATACGATAAAAGAGGTGACGGTGGCAGAAATGCAAACAACACTGGACGCCATGTCTATCAGTACAGGAAAACGATTGGGATTCCGGTTTCAGGCAGATCACGAATAATTGATCAGAACAACACCTCGAGGAGAAGCTCACGGATCGATGCGTAAGTATGTGACATGATGCAATGGATCGCATCCGGCGAAGTCCATTTAACGAGGAAAATACCTTCACTGGTCTCGGGGGTAAGTTTTTGACCGGAGTCAGCTTGCATTTCAAACCACTGCGTTTTCTTTAACATTTTCTTTAACATCCATTTCTCCTGTATGGCATAAATATGCCAGGTAGCAGCAAGCTGCTTATTTATGACAACATTTTGAAGGCCTGTTTCTTCCTTTACTTCACGGATGGCAGCTGCACTCGCTGAAGCCAAATCTGTTTTGGAATATTCCGGCCCGGGAATATCTTTTTTGTCAATCTTCCCTTTTGGCAGATCCCAAAACCCAAGTCGGTGGATAAATAGAAACTCACCCTTTTCATTTTTGACCAGTCCTCCGGCAGCATAAACAATTTTAAACAATGAAAAGAAAGCTTCAACAGCAGAAGAATTAGATTTCTCCCGGAGTTCAGGATCTACTATAAGGAAATTCCGAAATTTTTCATATCGTTGAAAGTCCCCCCATGCTTCCTTTATTTGCCCGGTTGATTGATAATCAACCACCATGTCAGAAAAAAAGGTTTGTTCAGGTCTTACAGCAACAAATTCTATTATACGATCATTCAGGAATATTTTCACAGGACGAAATTTTCAAGGTAAAATTACGTTTTTTTTAATCATGTTCCTTTTACGGACTCTCATTTTTTTGCTACCTTCGCCGTAAACTCGGGAATATGCCAGACTTGAGCCAGTTTAATAACTATGAATACTTTATATGATCTATAACAAAGAAATTGCATTAAAAACAGCTGAGTTGCTGCTTAAAATCAAAGCGGTAAAACTCAATGCCAGGGATTTATTCACATGGGCTTCAGGGATAAAATCACCGATCTATTGCGACAACCGTATCACCCTCTCCTACCCGGAGATCCGTACATTCATCCGACAGAACTTTGTAAGAGCGATTGAAGAAAGTAATTTCGAGCCAGAAGCAATTTCCGGTGTTGCAACCGGTGGGATTTCACAGGGAGTCCTTGTTGCTCAGGAGCTTGGGCTTCCATTCTCATATGTGCGCACAGGGAAGAAAGAGCATGGCCTGTCAAACCAGATTGAAGGAGAAGTTCGCGACGGTCAGCGAATTGTTGTTGTCGAAGATCTCATCTCAACAGGTGGATCCAGCCTGTCTGCCGTGCAGGCATTGCGTGATGCCGGATGCAATATCAAAGGGATGCTGGCAATTTTCACATACAATCTCACGAAGGCTGAAAAGGCATTTAAGGAGGCTGATTGTTCTCTGATCACCCTGACTGATTACGAACACCTCATCCAGAAAGCGCTTGAAATCGGCTACATCACCAAAGACGACACAAAAACGCTGCAGGATTTCAGAAAATCGCTAAGTTAACCCTAAAATCTGGTATTCTCCCCAAATAATGTTGCTGCTTTCCGGCTTTACAGTTTCACAATCTTCCCATAGCTACTTCCAACCTGAACGATATAAGTACCTTGAGTAAGAGTATTTAAGTTGACAGTGGTCGTGAAGACACCTTTGGGTTGAATGCCAAGGGAGGAATTCAGGAGTATGCGTCCTGACAAATCGTAAACCGTGAGGTTACGATTTCCTGTTTTTTCATTGGTGTAATTGATCACAAGCCTGTCTGTAACCGGGTTGGGGTTAAGATAAAGTCTGCCATTCGCGGTCACACTTCCCTTAACAGGATCAATTCCCACCGGAGAATAATATGTTGTGTCCATCCACAAACCGCGTCCATAAGAGGCGAGGTAGATTACGCCATAGTTCTTAATATGGTAATCGTACATTACCTGCTGACGTATTTCCATGACAGGTACATCGCCAATATTTTGAATATCCGGGGCCCACTGAGGGGTGGCTGAGCTCAGATCTGAGGTCGAAAAAACGCCATGGTCGGTGCCCACAATGGCAGTATTGCCATGCATTTCCAGCAGACCACTGTAAACTGGCGCCTCCGGAAGATTGCCCTGGATCGGATTAAAAACCGGAACAGCAGTGTTGGCATTCTGCGTAAAATAAACATATTGCTGATTGCCATAATTTCCAAGGGTAACCAAAACCCGATCAGTATTTTTGGGGTCGATTGAAATGGATGTTACTGTGCGGCCGACGAAAGGAGTACTTGTAAACACCGTATTTACAAGAACGCACTGAGCGCTTGTAACGCTGGCTGTTGCTGCATCATAGGCATTCTGTAAACCGGTGATGCGGATCAGGCGACCCTTTTTGGTTCCTGCCCATGCGGTTGTGATATTGGCTGAAACGGCCAACGTGGTAATCGGATCGTTTGCGACATTGTCCTTAAAAACGCAGAAATACTCCGGAGTAATGTCGAATTTCAGCATATCTTTGGTCATAAAAATCCCCTTTCCAACACCAGTGGAATCTCCATAGATGAAAAAGCGCCCTGCAATCGGATCGGCGATGGAAATGCTGTCGTTTTTTGGAATAGAATCCGTTGTTACATAGGGAAATAAAAATTTGTTGGAACTGCTTTGAATCATGAGTGTCGTATCAGCAGGAATTGTTTTCGCAATGGCATAAAACTTAACACTGTCGCGTGTCACACCAAACTCCTGGCCCTGGTTGAAACTCTCCCATAAGCCCATGACCACATGATCTGAGGATATAGTATCAATGTTGCCCGTAAAATTATTCAAATTGTTGATGTCCGTAAAATCTTGACGCCGCACTGCCGGCTCTCCTCTGTACTTCGTATAAACCGCAATGCGGGAATCAACACTGGACCAAACGGATGTTCCGCCTGTTCCGCAATAATCGGCTGGTTGAGGCTGATAATCAGCAGGAAAAGCACCTGCATCCTCTCGGTAAACCTGGTATCCGGTGCTTGGGAAACTGACTTCCGAAGGACAAAAATAACCCAATGCAAGGGTTCCAACCCGAAAACCGCCTCCCATCACATAACTCTTTTGGGCGGAATAAGAGAGTGCAGTAAACTGGGTGGTCTGCATCTCTTTATTGCTGGTCTGGAAAGTAACATTACCCGCCTCACTGGTTGCCAGGCTGATTCCTCCGTCAGTTGCCATGACGAGTTGATTGGGATTCTTTGGATTAAATGCATAGCAATGATGGTACCATGGCGCGTAATAAGGACTGGCTGTGCCAAAATCACCAAAACTTAATTTCTCCCAATAGTAGAAACCTGATGACAGCACACGCTGTCCAAACCACATGTTCAACCCCCCGAGATACACCTTGTAGGGATCATTTGGGAAAACAGCAATGGTGTTTGAATAACAACCGAAACCTGCATAAGGTTCGAAGGAGGTGTTATTTGGAAATACAACAGACCATGTTGCTCCTTTATCAGCAGAGAGGTAGACACCAAGTAAATTTCCGGCGCTATTTGCCAGACTTGCATACATTACACTGTCATTGGAAGGAGCAATGGCAAAAACCATCCAGAAAATTCCACTTTTAGGCAGGGCGTCGGGTTTACCTGTGGTAAGCGTTACGCGTGCGTTAATATCTCCTAAAGGAGCCATGTAGGCTGAATCGCCATCGGCCAACAGCATGGTGCCATCTGCTCCCACTGCAATGTCCATAATTAATCCTGGCAGAACCTTCACCCATTCGTTGCCATTATCACTTTGATACAATCCGCCAACGGTTGCGGCATAGATACGGCCTGTCTGCTTGTTGATGGCCAGTTTGATAATACCTTCGAAATCGGTAATCCCCAGGGTACCCGGAATAGGACCAAACTGACCATTGCTGTTTGTCCGGAAAATCCCCTTGCCGGGAGTTTGGATATCAGTACAATTAACCACGCCGGTTGCAGCATAAATGACCCCATCGGAGGTCTGGACCATCGAAGAAACATTCAGGTTAAGATTGCCTTCAACGGGCATCTGAACCCAAGTAAGGCCCTGATTGATGGATTTCCATATACCCCCGTTGGTGGCGCCGGCAATGATCGTCGAACCTGAAGGATCGGTATTGTCAAAAATTGCACTCCGGGTTACTCCGGGGTTATTATCCGGTCCGGCACTCAGCCAATTGAGAGCCATCGATCCGGAAGAAGATTTTCCCCGAAGCAAATCTGCCTGCTGACGGGCTTTGACAACATCCTGCAAATTCACCTGACCGGAAAGTTGATTGGCCCGGGCGCTTTCCAACCAGGGTCCTTCAAATTTCCGCAGTTCCGGTTTTCCGGGCTCCCCGGCAAAAAGTTGGCCAGCTATAGTCAACACAGAAAATAAAAGCAAGAAAAGGCCTATGAAAGCTGTTATCAGGCTAAGGGGTAAAAATCTGTTTTTCATATCACTCTTTTTTTTATGACTTATATGTTCTGGAATTAATATTTTCAAAACCCGGGATTATCAACAGGCAGGAGACCATGAATCCATGCTGTTTTTAAACGAACAAATATAAAGCAAAAAAAGTATCCTGCAAAATTATTTTACCTGCAGGATACTTTCTTATGTAAAAGCCGGCAATTGTCAGCCAAGATGAAATGGCGATCAAATCTCTTCAAGTGAATTTTTCGGAAGCCAGCCCACACTGCCACTCGCTATCCTGATTTCATACCAGCCACTGATGTTATCAAGCAGCCTTACTTTTGCTCCTTCATGGAGTACGAAAAGATCGGTACTTTTTTCATCAGGCGAACTTTTCACTGTTATGGTCGGAGCGAAAATGATTGCTTCATGGGTCGATTTGGTAAAACTATAACCATACCAGGCAAACACAAACATAAAAAGGGAGAGGAAAAACATCCCCAATGCACACCAAAAGCCAAGTTTTCTCAAGATCAACACCCGGGAGGCAAGATAAAGCACAAGTCCTGACAAACCGGCAATAAACAAACAAACAGAAATCAATGCCCATGTGTCAACCGAAAGAGCCTGCACAAATCCATTGAACCATCGTTTATAAAAAAGTTCGGGCAGTGGCTCGATTTTATCAGATATTTTTGTATTGGCCACATTTAGGTTGAAGTTGACATCTTCATTTCCCGGATCAAGTTGTCTGGCACGCTCATACCATAAAATGGCGTGAGCATAATCGTTCAATTTAAAATACGCATTCCCGGTGTTGTAAAAAAGTTCCGGCGATTCATATCCGGCTTCCACAACTTTGTTATACAGATCTAATGCCACGGAATATGACCCGGCAGAATATGCCTTGTTGGCCTTGGCAAGATTCAGCTGTTCTGCTGTCGAAAAAGCAGCATGAGATAAACAAAAGAAAATAACAACCATGCTGAAAGCTTTCATATGCTTCATCTCAATTCCCTCTCCATCTTTGCGATTATTTCAAGCGCTTCATTATAAATTCGCTCCATATTAACTGTCTTTTCACCCGGAGCAAATCTGGCAAATTCGGTGTTATTCAGTGTCTCGATAAACTGAGAAATAATCGTTTCGCTCACGTTTTTATGAATCAGCGCTTCATGTACTGAGTCGATGCTGAGTTCGGCCATGTGAATACTGAATTTATCACTTAAATACCCCCATAAGGCCTGGGAAATAGCAATATAGAAATTTTCCTGATGACCGGTTTTTTGAAATTCCTCCGCTTTCAGCAATCTTTTCCGCGCTATTTTGGTTGCTTTAAGATTTTTCATGAGGACCGTGTCGCTGCGGCGAGCGGCCAGTTTGCGCCATAAAACAAGAAATACCAGGAAGAGAAGTAGTGGCCCCACAACCAGCGCCCAGAATGCCAGCGAGTTGTAAAACCTCGAACCGGCAGGTTTCAGGCTATCAGTATTTTCTTTGATGTGCCGGATATCACTCCCGATGTATTTAATCTCCTCTTTGTTCGCCCCGGAATAAGTTAATACAGCTCCAGATTCCCCGCTGCCCTTTTCAACCTCGAGAGAGAATTCCGGACTGCTCAGGGAAACATAACGCTTTTTGTCCAGATCAAAGTAACTGAATGTAATGGGCTTTATGCTGAACTTACCCGGCTTCCGGGGTATTAAAAGGTATTCAAACACCTGGTTTCCGGATATTCCTGATGCATTTGTCTGGATATCGCTGGTTATTTTAGGATCATAACTCTCAAAATCGGGAGGAAAAACCACATTCATCTTGTCGATGAGTTGTATATTCCCTTTTCCGCTTACAGTGCATTTCAAGGTAACGGCTTCATTTGTCTTCAACCGTGTTTTATCGACTTCCGAATGAAAGGTAAAACTCCCGACAGCGCCGCTGAAATCAGCCGGTTTCCCAACCTCGGGAAGCGGCTGTACAGTTATGATTATAGGATTTGATTTCAGGTTTTTCTCAACATTTGCAACCCCGGAATTGAAAAAAGAATCATTGAAAAAATCATCGAAAAAAGGATCTCCTGTTTTTGTCTTCGACTGCCTTCTGACCTGGGCGACACACGCCAATTCCAGCGGATCGATCACAAGGCGGCCACTTTTCAGCGGGAATAGCGCAATTTTCCGGATGTCCGCAACAATATATTGTTCCCCGTCAATAACCTGAGTTGTTTGTTGCAGTTTATCATTTTCTTTCATTAAATTCTGAGACCAAAACCCCGAAAATGACGAGAGCTTGCTGATATTGATCTGGGCAATGGGAACCTTGGTAAAAATCTTGTATGTAATTACGATTCCTTCACCTTGCAGTGGGTTGGAATTTGATGAAAACGCCTTGACATATACATCGTTAACGTTCCCTGTGGAGGCGCCTGCCTGTGATCCTCCTCCACGGTTCTGACTCCCCGAACCCTGATACTGGGTCCCTGAGGCGTTGGAATTCTTGATCACTTTTATGGAGAGGGTATTGGAAGGAATTTGTTTGCCATTTACGTTTACTGTTGCGGCAGGAATTTCAAAGCTACCTTCCCGGGTTGCCTGCAATAAGTAAGTAAATGTGTAGGTTATAGACATTGTTGTACTGCCATTGACCGAGCGTATGCTGGAACTGGTGCTGGTATTCGGACCGCTGAGCATGTCAAATCCCTGTATGTTAGGGCCCCGAAAACCACTGCCTTGAGCGTTGAGAGTATAAACCAGGGTGAATGTTTCACCAACAACCACTGTTTGCTTGGTCTGGCCGGTCAACCGCACATCCTGCGCAAATCCAACTCCCGCTGAAAGTATTGTAAATGAGATTACAGAAAATATAAATCTTTTTAACATAGCGGTCAAATCTTTACCAATCCTTTTCAATGCCAATCACCTGAACCTTTGCCTTCTGCTTTTTCACCTTCTGCATGGTCTTTTTTTCATCATTCTTCAACGCTTCCAACATGCGATCAGCATCTTCTTTGCTGATTTTCTTCTGGTCCTGAGGTTGTTTCTGCTGATCATTTTTTTGATTCTGATCCTGATTCTGATCCTTTTTATCCTTCTGATCCTTTTTATCGTCCTTCTGATCTTTATTGTCTTTATTCTGCTGCTGTTGCTGTTGCTGCTTTTTCAACATCATCTTGGCATATTCAAGATTATATTTGGTGTCAACATTTTTCGGATTATTCATCAGGGAATTCTTGTAAGCAACAATACTTTTTTCATACTCCTTGGACTGCAAATATGAATTTCCCAGGTTGTGAAAAATCTTTGACTGCACACCTGGATCAGTCTTCTTTTCAGACAGGTTACTATATATTTTGGTGGCTTCTTCAAAGTTATTGTTTTTGTACACCGCATCACCCAGGTTGAATTGGCCTGGCACCGACTCTTTATTCAATTCAAGCGCCTTGCGATAATCCTTCTCAGCCTCCTTATATTCTCCGTTGTCAAACTTTCGGTTTCCCTGTCGCAGCAAGGTATTCTCCTTTTGTGAAAAAGAATCGAAAGTGACGAGAACGAATAGTATGATTATTACAATATTCTTCATCGCGAATCAAAATCAAAAGGTTTAAATCGCCTCATCCATTGTGTTTTACGTTCAAAAACGAACAAGTCAAGCATCAGTAGAAAAAGGGCAAAGGCTACAAAGTACTGAAACCGGTCCTCATAATCGCTGAATTGCTTCTCTTCGATTTCAGATTTTTCCATCCTGCTGATATCATCAAATATTTTGCTAAGTCCGGTTTCAGAAGTAGTAGCACGAACATACATTCCTCGTCCGATGCTGGCCAGTCGCTGAAGCAGCGTTTCATCCAGCTTGCTCATGATGGTCTGACCATCGCGGTCTTTTCGGTATCCTGTCTGGATATCTCCGCTGAATACCGGAATTGGCGCACCTTCAGGCAATCCCATGCCGATTGTATAGATGGTTATATTCTTTTTTACAGCAGCCTCTGCCTGCTCAAGAACATTGCCTTCATGATCCTCTCCATCGGTAATGATAACAATCGCCTTGTTGTGCTTCGATTCACCAAAACCATTGGCAGCCACTTCAATAGCCTCTGCAATCGCTGTTCCCTGAGTGGCCACAAGACTCGTGTTGATCGACGAAATAAACATTTTGGCGGCAGCATAATCAGTAGTAATGGGCAATTGTGTATAGGCCTTTCCTGCGAAAACAATGATCCCGATGCGATCGCCCTCGAGATTGTCAATCAGGCGTATGATGGACTGCTTTGCCCTCTCAAGACGGTTGGGTTTGATATCCTGCGCCATCATGGAATTTGAAACATCCAGGCATATCATCAGGTCAATGCCCTTTCGCTTCACCTTTTCAAGTCGGGACCCGGTTTGAGGATCAGCCATCGCAACAATCAGGCTGATCAGGGCTCCCATGATCAGGATGAATTTAGTGACAGGTTTTAATACCGAATAATCAGGCATCAACTGTCTGATAACATTCCAGTCACCATATTTCTCAAGAGTTCGCTTCTTCCATATTAAAAATAAAACAAGCAACCCGGCGAGTATAGGAATTATCGCGAGCAGGTAAAAATAATATATGTGAGCAAATCGGAACAAGAGTTAAGTGTTAAGTGTTAAGTGTTAAGTGTTAAGTGTTAAGTGTTAAGTGTTAAGAAAGTTTGCATTTTAGTATTTTCAAAAAATTGCAATTTGTAAATCGTAAATTTATAATTATGGTATATTCTTCAAATACAGATATCTCAACAGCATCTCCAGGCCAATAAAAATAAATGCAAGCAATACGAGTGGCAGGAATTCCTCTTTCTTTTTACGGAATTCCGTCACATCAATCTTTGACTTCTCCATTTTGTCGATCTCCTGATAAATGGCGCGAAGTTTCGCATTGTTGGTAGCCCGGAAATATTTCCCGTCTGTTCCTTTGGCGATTTCCATCAGCAAAGGCTCATCAATTTTAACCTCCATCATCTGTGTTTGCATGCCAAACGGTGTTTGCACAGGATATGGTGCCTGCCCCATTGTCCCGATTCCAATGGTGTATATACGGATGCCGTAAAGCTTTGCGATTTCAGCAGCAGACCTTGGATCTAAAGAGCCCATGTTATTCACACCATCTGTCAGCAAGATGATAACTTTGCTCACAGCTTTACTTCCGCGAAGGCGGTTTACCGCAGTAGCAAGACCGTCACCCAGGGCGGTGCCGTCGTCAATCATGCCGCTGTGAATATCGCGGAACAGGTTTTTCAACACAGCATGATCGGTAGTTAGCGGGCACTGTGTGAAAGTTTCGCCGCTGAAAATCACCAATCCGATGCGGTCGTTGGGGCGGCCGTCGATAAATTCTATAGCCAGGTCCTTCGCTGCTTCAAGCCGATCAGGTTTGAAATCCATGGCCAGCATCGATCCGCTGACGTCAAGCGCAACTACCAGATCAATCCCTTCCACACTGATATCCTGTCTGCTTAAACTTGTTTGAGGCCGGGCCAGTGCAACAATGAGCAAGACAACAGCCAGCAACCTCAGCACGTAAAGTCCCTGGTAAACGTAAAATTTCAGATTCCTTCCCACCTGGGCGAACCCTTCGGTGGTGCTGATCTGCAAAACAGCCGTGTGTTTTTTCCTCCGGTAAAAATACCAGACCACCAGCAATGGTATTAGCAGGAGAAGAAAGAGATAGCCAGGATTGCCGAAGGTTATTGGTCTAAACATTGTCAGGCATGTGTTGTTTCATTCACAAATTCAATTCCATCATTCAGGCTCTTTTCATTTTCCATGGCCAGGGGATGCACTTTTGCAAATTTCACCATATCGGCTAAAATCAGAAGATTTCCCAGTTTGTCCAGGGTCTGATGCGGACATGCTGCATGATCCATCAGGCTTTGGGTAATCTCAGCGCTGGTCTGCTCAAGTGCGGGTACCTGGAACCGGTCTTCAATGTATCTTCTGAGTATTTCTGTAAGTTCAGAATGATATTCCTTTACCCTTCCTGCCTGCCAGAGTTTTTTCAGCCTCAGTTTTTCAATTTCCTGCAAAGCCACTTCATTCGGCAGAAGCACTACCTTGGGCTTGAGGTTGAACACAGGTTCCTTTTTACGACGTTTGTTAATATACCAGATCACAATGAGGACCAATATAATAATCGCAATTCCGCCAAGAATCCATGGCAACATTTCGCGGAATGTGATCGGTATTTTCAATGGTCCGATGATGGGCTTGATCGCCTGTGTTGTATCTACCCTGACCGTATGAACAGCCAGCAACATCATGGTGGAAGTGACAGTGATGCCGGTTGTATCAGGCATCACCCTGTATCTGAATGGAATAGAAGGAATGGTGTAGAAGCCTGAATCGTAACATGTCACATTGAGTTGCTGTGTATAAGTAACCGATTTCTTATCAGCCGCCAGCAATGTGTCGATTCTGCCCCTTCCGATTACAGTGATCGACCCCAGGATCGTATCAGGTAAAAAAGGCCACAGAACCTGTGATTTTGCCGGCCCCGTATATTTCAACGTCATCCCGACATGATCACCAATGAGCATGGCATTGGTGTCAAGTTTTGCCGAAACGGTTACCTCCTGTCCGTAGCTCCCGTAAAAGAGCGTCAGGAAAATGAATGCGATGCAGGTTTTCAAAATTTTCATTCGTAATTGATTATCTTCTCGCGCCTCTTTTTCTGAACAAACCCAATAATGGTTTGATGTAGTCCTGGTCTGTACCGATCCTCGCAACATCCACTCCGCTTTTCAGAAATGTTTCTGCGATGTAATCGTTATGCGCCTTATACCAATTGTTATACTGTCTGCGTACCCTCCGGTCGGATGAATCAATCCACAACTGCTTTTCCGACTCGGCATCCCGCGCCCTGATCAGACCGACATCGGGCAGCTCAATCTCACGTTCATCGTAAACTCTCACGGCGATCAGGTCATGCTTCTTATTTGCAATTTTGATGGCATCTTCAAAGCCCCGGTCCAGAAAATCACTCAGCAGGAAAGCCGTACAACGTTTTTTAATGGCATTTGTCAGATAACGCAGCGGTTCGGTCAGATTGGTTCCCTGTTGTTGTGGTTTGAACTCAATTAATTCGCGAATGATCCGCAAAATATGAGAGGTGCCTTTTTTAGGCGGTATAAACTTTTCGACAGTTTTGCTGAAAAAAATCACACCAACCTTGTCATTGTTCTGTATGGCACTAAAGGCAAGTACAGCAGCAATTTCAGTGATAACCTCCTGTTTGAACGTTTTTTTCGTGCCAAACTGATTGGATGCACTCACATCGATCAGCAACATCACCGTAAGTTCACGCTCCTCATCAAAAACTTTAATGTACGGATGGTTGAATCTGGCAGTGACATTCCAGTCGATGTTGCGGATATCATCACCTGGCTGGTATTCACGCACCTCGGAAAATGCCATCCCCCGGCCCTTGAACACGGAATGATATTGCCCGGAAAAGATATGATTGCTCAATCCCCGGGTCTTGATCTCAATTTTACGAACCTTTTTGAAAAGCTCAGCAGCCTCCATGAAATATAAATAGCGAAATAGTGAAATTGCGAAATTGCGAAATTAAGGCACTTCGACAGTGTTAAGGATTTCACTGATAATATCTTCTGATGTGATATTTTCAGCTTCTGCCTCATAGGTAAGGCCGATCCGGTGACGCAGTACATCATAGGCTACGGCGCGAATATCTTCGGGTATCACGTAACCGCGACGTTTGATGAAGGCATAGGCCTTGGCAGCAAGAGCCAGGTAAATGCTGGCACGGGGGGATCCGCCATAACTGATAAGTCCTTCAAATTTCTTTAATTTATATTCAGCCGGAAAACGGCTTGCGAATACGATATCCGTGATATAGTTTTCGATCTTTTCATCAAGATATACTTCGCGGGTGATGGCCCGTGCACGCATGATATCGGCAGTTTTAATAATAGGGCTGGTATGAAAAGTCTCGTTGCCGATATTCTGCCGGATGATCATTTTCTCTTCCTTTTTATCCGGATAACCGATGACTACTTTCAACATAAAACGGTCAATCTGAGCTTCGGGAAGCGGATAAGTTCCCTCCTGTTCAATCGGATTCTCTGTGGCAAGCACAAGAAACGGTTCAGGAAGAATGAAAGTTTCATCCCCGATCGTCACCTGCCGCTCCTGCATGGCCTCAAGCAAAGCGCTTTGAACCTTGGCAGGGCTGCGGTTAATTTCATCCGCGAGGATAAAGTTGGCAAATATAGGCCCCTTGCGCACCTTGAATTCCTCATTTTTCTGACTGTAGATCAGTGTGCCCAGCAAGTCGGCAGGAAGAAGATCAGGAGTAAACTGGATTCGACTGAACTTTGCCTCAATACAATTGGCCAACGATTTAATAGCCAAAGTTTTAGCCAGTCCGGGAACCCCTTCAAGCAGGATATGGCCATTGGCCAGTAACCCGATCATCAGACGTTCGATCATTTGCTTCTGGCCAATAATCACTTTGTGCATTTCCATCGTCACCATATCAACAAACGCGCTCTCCTTCTGGATCCGTTCGTTCAATTCTTTGATGTCGGTTTCAACCATGTTATTGATTTTTTGAAGGTGCAAATTTATAAAATGAAAAAGTAACTATACTGCCAATGATGTTAATATTTGTTAACCATTTCGTTAAAAAAATGTTAAAGAAATCGGGTGAACGGAATTTCACTCATGATGATATGATTCTCCGCGGATTATCGTGAGCCCGCGGTAAAGCTGCTCGATAAAAAAAAGCCGCACCATCTGGTGAGAGAACGTCATTCTGGACAACGAAAGTATCGCAGACGCCTGCTTTTTTAATGAAGGGTCAAATCCGAAGGGTCCTCCGACAACAAAAATAAGGTTTTTATTACCTGTTAAAAATTGCCTGTTCAGAAAGGAAGCAAATTCTTTAGATCGCATTTCGATGCCATGCTCATCGAGTAAAATGATAACATCGCCTGGTAAAAACCGCTTCATCACCATCACCGCTTCACGTGAATTTTGCTCAGCAGCCGAAAAATTAGCGGCATTCTTCAATGCAGGTATTTCAATAATTTCAAAGGGGATATACCTTTTTATGCGCATTTCATATTCCCGGATTCCTGTTTTCAGAAACTCCTCCTCCGTTTTTCCGCTAACCAACAATTTGATTTTCATAATTCTGCTGCAAAGATGCCAAAAATCAATGGATTCTTTGTATGTTTGTCAGGAAGAAGTTCAAAAACAACGGCATGGGACATTTAACATAAGTTAGAATTTAAATCTCTCAGGGGAGTTTTTATCCAACTATTGTAAATTAATAAAAATGAAAGAAGCAATGAAACAAGCATTGAAATTATTTTTAGGGGATTATTTTGTATATAGAATTATGGATTTCAAAACAAAATGGCTTCCCAGTAATCAACAAAAGATTAAAATCAAACAAGAAATAGAAGAAATTGGCAAAAGAAAGCTATTCTATGGTACTTTTATTAAAAAAAATGATTTGTGTTTTGATGTTGGTGCTAATGTCGGGAATAGAATTATTCCTCTTTTGGAATTAGGGGCTAAAGTAGTGGCTGTAGAGCCACAGGAAAGTTGCTTCAAGATTTTGAAACTAAAATTCGGTGAAAAAATTGAAATCGTTACCAAAGGATTAGGAGAAAGGGAATGCGTTCAAAATTTCCATATTTCCGATGCAAGTATAATATCATCTTTTTCTGAAGAATGGATTGATTCAGTTAAGAACGATCGTTTTAAACAGCACAATTGGGACAAGGTCGTAAAAGTTGAAATGACAACTTTAGACAGACTGATTGAAAAATACAGCGTGCCAGTATTTATTAAAATTGATGTTGAGGGCTACGAGTTAAATGTTTTAAAAGGACTGACAAAACCCGTAAAAATGATTAGTTTTGAATACACCGTTCCGGAACAAACCAATAAAGTAGTCGAATGTATTGAACAAATTGAAAAAAATGACGAAAACATAGAGTGTAACTACAGTACTGGCGAGAGTATGGTTCTTGCGTTAAAAGAATGGCAATCAGTGGAGAAAATAAAAAAACATATCATTACAAAAGAGTTTATCGATACCGGATTTGGTGATGTTTATGTGCGAAATAAAAACTAACGCTGCTGATAGTGTATCTTTGTGTTGATCTTTTCTCATATCAATCTGATTAAATGTGAAAAATATGAAAATCAAGCTGATTTTATTGATTTTACCGGTAGTACTCTGTTTAGGCTTTAAGGTCTTTTCAGGACCGGAAGAAACCGCATCACAGGTTGCTGCTGCCATTCATGCCGGCAACTCAGCAGATGTTGCCAAATATTTCAATGCAATGGTTGATCTGACCCTTCCAGGCTATGACGACACCTACAGTAAAACACAGGCAGGACAGATTCTCAAGGACTTTTTCATCCAGAACCCGGTGAAGAGTTTTAAAACCACACGTCAGGGATCCTCGCCTGATGGCTCACAATTTACCATCGGCAGCCTGGATACCGGAAAAAAGGTGTTCCGGGTCTATTTTATCATTAAAACCGTAAACGGTCAAAACCTTGTCCAACAATTACAAGTACAGGAAAATTAGCGCTCCAGAGTTAGGCTGTGGTTTTGTGACAATATCAAACATATCAAATGACAATTGACGATATCATACTTAACGCGCTTGCCGAAGACATCGGTGACGGGGATCATACTACCCTCGCTACTATGCCTGCAGCGTTCAATGGCAGGGCAATACTTCTGGCTAAAGACACCGGAATATTGTGTGGTGTTGACCTGGCAAAACGAATTTTCCACCTTTCAGATCCTTCCATTCAGATGAACATCCTCATCAGAGATGGTGCAACAATAAAAAAAGGTGACATCCTATTTGAAGTGACCGGAAGCAAAGCAACCATACTCAACTGTGAACGGCTGGTGTTAAATTTCATGCAACGGTTAAGTGGAATTGCAACTGCAACCAATAGGGCTGTAAAACTTATTGAAGGATTAAATACGAAAATACTCGACACGCGTAAGACCACCCCACTGCTTCGTGAACTTGAAAAATATGCAGTCAGAACCGGTGGTGGGGAAAACCATCGGATGGGACTCTACGATATGGTAATGATTAAAGACAACCACATTGACTTTGCAGGTGGTATTGTTCAAGCCATAGATGCGGTTGAAAAATACCTGCTTCAAACCGGGAAAAAACTGAAAATCGAAATTGAAGTCAGAAACTTTGCAGAACTGCAACAGGTGCTGGATCATGGAAAAATTGACCGTATCATGCTGGACAATTTTTCAGTTAAAGACATGCGTGAAGCCGTTTATCGCGTCAATAAACGCTTTGAAACAGAAGCCAGTGGAGGAATCACTGAGAAAACCCTTCGCGAATATGCAGAAACCGGCGTTGACTATATTTCAATGGGAGCGCTCACACATCAGATTAAAAGTCTTGACCTGAGTTTGAAAGCAGAAGAGATAAACATACCAGGTCTTTAGCAATGGCTGTTCCCAAACTGATTATAAACTGGCTTTCAAACCTTGTACCGATCGCCTGGGTGTTAAGAGC
>JAPLDG010000241.1:20574-36608 GCA_026391845.1 Bacteroidota bacterium
TCCGGGGGCTGACAGAAGGATACATCAATTCGCGTGCAGCCGCAATCTCCTATTCTGTTTTTCTCGCGATCTTCCCTTTTCTGATTTTCCTGTTTAACATCATTCCCTTTATTCCGATCGACAACTTTCAGGTACAGCTTCTGGGAATAATCCAGGATTTTATGCCGAATATGGCCTACGAATCGGTGAAAGAAACCATCATTGACATTGTAACAAGGCCCCGGAGCAGTTTGCTGATCTTAAACCTCATTCTTACCCTGTATTTCTCCACCAACGGGGTAAACAGCCTGATCGAAGCATTCAACAATACCTACCATGACGTTGAAACGCGTGCCAGTTTCAAACAGTACCTCGTCTCCCTTTTTATCGTTCTGATCAACAGTTTCCTGCTGATCATTGCCATCGGATTGATGACATTTGGTTCAGCCTTGCTGGCATGGCTGTTGCCCGATACCATCCAGGATAGTTCGATCGTCATCTTTCTGCTCCAGATGTTGCGATGGATGATCATTCTGGGATTATTGCTGATGGCGATTTCATTTGTCTATTACCTCGCTCCTGCCAGGCGCAAAAATTTCCGGCTTGTTTCGGCCGGCTCTCTGCTGGCTACAATCCTGATTGTCATTTCAACCCTCGCATTCAATTTCTATGTTGACAACTTCTCCAGCTACAACGCCTTGTATGGTTCACTGGGGACCTTAATGATCGTTCTGGTGTGGATCTACATCAATGCTATCAGCCTGATCGTCGGATTTGAATTAAACGCAAGCATTAACAATGCAAAACGAGTGACTCCGGGAAATGCTAGCGAAACCGTTCCCGGATAATCGGGATTAGTTCTTTCCTGTAAACCAGTGAAACCATAACGAAGACGATTACAAGCTGACCAGTTTCAAAAAACACCCTCGTCTCAGGCGAGGCAGTAAACTGAGAGATCATCACGATAACAACAAAAATTACAGGTGTGTAAACAAGCTTCCAAAGGTTGATTTTATAATCGTAAATTTTACGGCTTTCGATAAACAAAAGCAGCAGCTGAACTGGTTTAACCAAAAATTTAGCCCATACGGCTCCGATCAACCCAAAATAATGTATCAGTCCTACAGTGGCAATAATCTGAAAAACCGAGCTGAAAAAAAATACTTTAGGTAGCGCTTTTGTTTTCTTAAAATACATTATTGGAGCCAAAAAATATACACTAAGTCCGCTCAGCGCATAGCCTGCAAAAAGTATTGCCAGAAAATTAAAGGTAAGATAAAAATTAGTATTTTTAACTACCAAAGGAATGATTAATGGTAAAATGATGACAAGAACAGGAATGATCAGCAAGGTGATGGCTGTGAAACCATTAAAATACCGGTTGACTTCGTTTGTGCTGTAATTGCTGTTATTTTCTTTCCATAAATTGAATACTTTTGGAAAAATGGAAGCAGTAAGCCCACTATGAAAAAAATCCAGTATAAGCGTGCATTGAATTGCGAAAACAAAAATTCCTACATCTGAAGCGCTCAGAAAATATGCGATGATATATCGATCCACATTGGCTGAAACCCAGTATAAAATGTAACTGACAAGTAAAGGGAAACAGAAAACAGCCATCCCCTTGATAAGTTTAATGTGAAAAGAAATTCCAAATTCTTTGACGAAATAGAATAATGCCAGCAGAAATATTCCCACTCCGGAAAGCAACCTGCCATACATCGGGCCGGCAAGTGAAAAGGGCTTATAATACAATACAGATAAGGAAATACCAATCGTAAGCACAAAATTAAAGATGTTCAGCCAGAAAAACCTCACAGGTCGCTGCTGATACACCAGAAGAGCTGTGTAACTCTTGAACAAACTGTTGAAAATAGCGGTCAGGAGTGACATAAATCCCCAAGGAAAAAATGTCAGGATGGTCTTATTCTTGGTAAGCCCGGAAAAAGATGAAAATATCGGCTCACCCGTAAAGATGAAAACCAGGACGAACATCAGGCCAAACAACAGGAGCAGTGATACGACCGTCCCCACATTTTCTTTGGCACGCCGAATATCATCTTTAAAATCAACCCAGTGGGTTCCCAAATACTGATCAAGGGAGAAATTTACAAGGAGCTGCATGATTCCGGTAAAAGCAATATACAAAGCCAGTTCACCGAATTGAACAGTCGTCAGCATATTGGTATAAAAGGGAAGAAGTACGATACTCGATGCAAGAGGCAAGGCGCCAATCACAGAGTAAATCAGGGATGATTTTATAAAATACCTGGAAATCAATTAAATAAATTTATACCGAATGTCATGCAATCCCCTGTCATAGATTCTGGTTTTTATAAAAAACATCTTTTGCATCATGGCAGTACATTTTTGCATCGAGGATACTATGCAGAATGTATTGATGAATTATTTCGAGGAATCCGTAAGAAAAAGAAGGCACATAAAAGTTGATATCTCCCAGCGCCTTTAATGTATTTTCCGGTTCAAATCCGGACAATGTAATCACAAAACAATTCTTTTCCCTGGCCGTATTTGCAGCCTTGATAATATTTGCCGAGTTTCCTGAACTGCTGATGCAAATTACCAAATCGCCTTCTCTGGCAAGCATTTCTATTGGTTTAACAAATACGTTTTCATATCCGTAATCGTTTGCCATACAGGTAAGAAGTGATGCGTCATTGAATGTTGTGGCGGGGATATTCCCGTTTTTCAGAAAATCTATCGCTGCATGACTTGCTATCGCAGCGCTGCCGCCATTGCCCACGATGTACATCCGGTGGTTTTTGGTTTGTATTTCCAGCAAAAGGTTAACCGACAATTCAATACCAACATGATAATTGAGCATGTTTCCTGAATGATCCGTAATCTCAACATGTTCAATGGCATTTTTGAATTCAGAATTGTATTTTTCGATAAATGTTTCTATACCCATATGATTCCCCTACTTCATAAAATGGTTAATAAACTTTGTAAGATCTTTCTTATATACAGGATGTTCATTCCCAATAATGTTCACGGCGATGGTGCCCATGCAGTTTCCAATAAATGGGATTAAATCTGCAGGCGCCTTTGAATAAGCAAGCAATGAAGTTATAGATAAAACGGCATCCCCTGCACCAACAGAATCTTTTACCGAATCAGCAAATGCCGGGGATGAATAATATTTTCCATTTGAATAAAACACAGATCCGGATTGTCCAAGAGTTATTGTAATCTCGCTGCAGTTGGTTATCAGACTTAATTTTTCAATCAGATTTTCCAGTTTCCCGTAATTGTCGCCGAATGGAAGCCTGAGTTCCTTCTCATCAATGGAGATATAACCGGCATTCCTGTATTTTGTTATGTAGTTGAATCCGTAATTATTGCTGTTCGTCTGTGCATTGATAGAAAGGTATTTTCCTGAATCCTGTAAGTATTGCTGCAATCCCGGAGAGATGAATCCATGGCCAAAATCACAAATTAAAACCAAATCATATTGATCTATGTTCTTTTTCAGATATGAAATGATCTCATTTTCAAGCTCAGAGTCAATGAATTTATCATTCATAAAAGTGACTTCAAAAAGCTTGGTATTCAGATATTTATCAAGATACCTTCTCTTTGTATTTGTCGGACTGTCACTTCTGTAAAAGAACTTTCTCTCCACTCCCCTGGAAAGATTTTTATCAATAACATCTTCCTGTTTATTCTGGCTGCCCAAAACGGTTACCAGCTCAACCCTGTTGCAATATTGCTCAACATGATTTGCAATGGCCAGAGCTCCTCCGGCATATTCCTCGCTACGAATAAAAACAGTGGATATTGTTGGCGATTTTGATGATTTACCAAGTGGCAAACAGTAATGATATTCATCAATAATTGTATCACCGATAACCAAAACATTTACATCCTTCAATGCATTGATATAAGAGATAACCTCTTCAGAAGAAAATTTACCTTTAAGATTGTGCATGTAGTTCTGCACCTTTTCATCATAAGGACTGAAATGTGCATTCACCAGGGTGGATGAAGAAAAAGCAATTTCTTCTGTAAATAAAATAGAACCGCCAACTGCCTTCACAGCATCTTCTTCGAGAAAAATATTTTTTGTAATATCCTTATCCCTGTCTATGTAATCCTGGCCTTTAACATAAAAAGTGGGTTTCAGCGCCTTGATCGTTTCAATCGCTGTTTCCCATTTATTAAGCGCCACATAATCAACAGCCTGCAAAGCGGCAATGGCCTCCATTCTCAGATTTTCATTAAATACCGGACGCCCCGGCCCTTTATTGACAAACCTGTCTGGGGTTATGGTCACTACAACAATGTCTGCGGCTCGTTTCGCCGCTTGAAAATGTTTGATGTGTCCCAGGTGCAAAAGGTCAAAACAACCATGACATTGGGCAACTGACTTACCTTCCATTTTCAATTTCCCCACGACGGTGGCGAGTTCTTCAAGTCTTACTATTTTTGAATTGGTCATCCGCTTATTGATAAATAAATCTAAGAATTCTTCCCCAGGTATTTGAACCAGCTTTTAGTGGCTTCTGCGATGGTATCAGGTTCCCATAATGGCGCTTCACGCCAGTATTCAATGTTTTCAAGCATCATTGCAACCCCGCTATCGAAGGAAACCAAAGGTTTCCAGTTAAGAACCTCTTTTATTCTGGAAATGTCTGCATGGGTACAGTCAGGTTCTCCGGGGCGTTTAGGAATATAAACAGCCTCACCGCCCAGGAGTTCAATAAGCCTGTTGACACTGTAAGTATTGTCACTTCCCACATTCATGATTTTTCCTGCTGCGCTGAAATTGCCGGCAGCCATAAAGCAAGCGTTAACAATATCCGTTACAAAAGTAAAATCGCGGGTTTGCCTCCCATCTCCAACAACAGTATATGGTTTTTTGTTGAGTTTCTGTGACAGAAAAACGCCGAATACGGCACCATAAGTACCACTTGTCCGCGACCGGGGTCCGTAAACATTAAAAAAGCGCAACGAGGTCACAGGCATGTCATAAATCTGATGCCAGTACAAGGCATATTTTTCGCCAAAATATTTTGTAACCGCATACGGGTATTGCGGACGGATTTCAGCTTTCTCAGGCGTTGGATACATATCCGGAACCCCATAGCAGGAAGAAGAAGCCGCATAAATGACACGTTTTACTTTTGATTTACGGCAACACTCCAGGATACTGATCGTTCCATCAACGTTTGATCGATGATATTCCATTGGTTTTTCAATAGACGGAACGATATCTGCAAGCGCTGCAAGATGAAACACCCATTCAACATCTGTAAAAAAGGGAAGAATAGTTTCATAATCAACAATATCCGCAATATGAACCGTCAATCTGGTATTGGATTTATGATGGTCAAGGTTCAGCAAACGACCCGTGCTGAGATTATCAATAACAACAACTTCAAATCCTTCTTTAAGCAGCCTGTCAACCATGTGGCTTCCGATAAAGCCGCATCCTCCTGTTACCAATGCTTTCATATTTATTTGCTTAGCAAGTTTGTTTCAAGAATATTACTCTGTTTAACTGATGATGATGGTACATGTTCATCAAAAACATTCACTTTTATCCAATCGTCCGGGATTATTTTTTCCGGGTATTCCTTCGCAATTTTAAAGCCTAAGAAATATTCGGGAACATAAACAACCTTATCCGGATTTTTATTCAGTACGGCTCCCCACCAGCTAAAAGTGCTGCATGATAAAATGCAAATATCAGCATGCATCAGCAATTGCAGGTCGGTAATTTCATTTTCCTGCGAAAAATATGCGTTTCCAAGGTAGCCAAAATCCTTTTTAACCTGAATAATATCATCGCTTAAAAAAACATACTGTACTTCTTTTTCACTAAACGTATTGATAATCTTTTGGTAATAACCAACAGGCAGGCTCATGTCCGTTTCTCCAAGCCCTTCGACCTGAAACTGCAGATAATCCCCTCTGCGGATGTGAATAACGACAACCTTTCCACTGTTAAACAACTCCCTTTCCAATGCTTCAAACCGTTGCCGGTATTTTTCCCTAACCTGAAAATATTGCCTGATATTTTCATAATCCGCGAAAAAAAAAGATGGATGGGCCAGACATCCCCTTATCATGCAATTTCCCTTAAAGTTTTGCAACTGTCTGGTATAATCCTGATATTTCCAACCGCTGGTAAAATCAACCTTCCTTGCATTAAAAAGTTTAAGATAAACCCAAACCAAATAATTGAATTTAAAAAAATTAAAAAAATGATCCTGTCTGGTCAGCTTAAAATATTTCAGACTTCCCAGATTACTGAGCATGTATTTATGATGATAATGCTGATACATACTGATTGCGGCAGCATATCTGAACATTCTGTTTCCAAGTCCTGAGGAATTATAATAAAAAAGCATAACAGCTATTCAAGATTTTGCGTTGAATATGGAATTAGAAACTCATTAATTGTATCACAAACATAATCAATTTGTTCATTGGTCAGTTCCGGAAAAACCGGTAAACTGAGAATCGTTTTGCTTTGTTTTTCAGTTACGGGGAAATCGCCTTTCCTGTACCCAAGATATTTTGCCGCTTCCTGTAAGTGAATTGGTAAAGGATAGTGGATCTTTGAGTCTATTTCGTGTTCAGCCAAAAAATTCTTCAATTCATCCCGTCGCTCACATTGAATGATGAATGTGTGATAAACTGCCTTTTCAGAGGGTTTATCGACGGGAATAACCAGGTTGGTATCAGATAACCTTTCAACATAACGGGATGCTATTTCACGCCTCCGGGCAGTCCACTCAGGAAGCTTTTTCAATTTCACATTCAGCAATGCCGCCTGTAAATTGTCCAGCCGGCTGTTAAAACTCCAGAATTCGCATTCGTCACGGTTCTTAAGCCCATGATTCCTGGCTTTCAAAAGCTTATGGTATAATGCCTCATTGCTTGTGGTGATAACTCCTCCATCACCGCATACGCTAAGATTTTTCAACGGATGCAGGCTGAAGCAGCCAACTTCACCAAATGAACCAACCGGCCTGCCTTTGTATTCAGCACAAACCGCCTGTGCGCAATCCTCAACAACTGCCAGATTATACTCTCTGGCAATCTCAATCATGGCATCCATATCTGCCGGACGTCCGGTGAGATGAACCGGCATAATTGCCCTGGTTCTGGGTGTAATCGCTTTTCTGACCTTGTCTGGATCCAGTAGAAAATCTTCTTTGACATCCGCGAAAACGGGTGTAGCTCCTGCAAGATGGATGGATGATGCCGATGCCAGAAATGAGTTGGGTGCGGTAATCACTTCATCGCCCTGCTGAATCCCCATTGCTATCATGCTGAGAAACAGCGCATCTGTACCGTTTGCAACGCCGAGGGCATATTTCGTCCCGCACAAATATGCAAAGGACTTTTCAAAGGTTGCCAGATCATCTCCCAGAATAAACTGGCCCGAATCAAGTAAGCCCGAAACTATGTCGAGCAACTCGTCTTTGATAAGTCTGTGTTGCAAGCCTAAATTCACAAAAGGAACCTTCATGATCAGTTTTTCAGGTGAGTTTTATATGTTGCATCTGTTTTACGTTAAAATACCGGTCATCTGTGAGCGAGTCTGGTATCAGATTGCCGTCGAATGCATTTTTTAAATCTTGCACAGCATCCGTGATGGAATGTGTTGGCACGAAACCCAATTCCCGCTTAATTTTTTCGGATGAAATATGATAGGAGCGGTTATCATCGGTCGAAGAGGTAATAATGTTCACCTGAGGGCCGATGGTTGAGCGGACCATCTCCGCAATTTCTGATACCGTATGATTTTCATATCCGGCATTGAATATTCTTCCTGCAATTTTTTCGTCGGGAAGCTCCAGAAGCAAGAGATAGAGTGCGGCCATGTCTTCAATGTGAAGGTTCGGGCGCTTTTGCTGACCACCAAACACCGTAATTTCTCCTTTGTTAACAGCCAGATTCGTCAGAATATTTACGGTAAGGTCAAGCCTGAGCCTGGGAGAATAGCCGCATACTGTAGCAGGACGAATTGTTACCGTCGTAAAATCACGGCTTTGATATTTGGCCAGAATCTCTTCACACATGGCTTTAAATTTACTGTAATCTGTGAGTGGTTCCAGCATCATCTCCTCCGTAACATCCGGTTCGTCTTTGATGCCATAAACACTGGAAGAAGAGGCATAAATAAACCTTTTGACTCCAGATTCCTTTGCAATCTGCACCATGGGCTCAAACGCGTCAAGGTTGATGGATTTACCAAGTTCGGGATTTAACTCAAAACTCGGATCATTTGAGATGCAGGCCAGGTGAATGATTGCGTCCATTCCCGCAATGGATCTTTTTAGCAGGTCTGTATCCCGGATGGCTCCTTTTATTTTTTTAAGGTTTGGATGGTCCGGCAATACATGCTCTCCGTAGATCATCAGATCTATCACGGAAACGTGATATCCTTTGTCAATCAATCTGCGGGTAAGTATCGAACCCACATAACCGGCTCCTCCGGTGATAAGAACGTTTTTTATCATATTTTTTTAGGTTAAGTACTTGATAACTCTGGCAGGAACCCCGACAACTTTTGTAAAAGGTTCAATGGGGTGTATTACCACCGTCCCTGCACCGGTAATGGCGCCTTCACCCACATGTCCGTCAGGGATTACCAATGTTCCTGCCCCGAGGAATGCATCCCGGCAGATGGTCACCCGCCCGGAAGTGTGCACGCCGGGGCCTAAATTCGCCCCATCCTCAATAACATTATCATGATCGACAGTAGCGCCGGTATGAATATTTACACAATCGCCTATCCTGGTTCCGGTCACAATGATGACTCCCTGACAAAAACAATTTCCTGCTCCAATAACAACATCTGAGTCCATGTGAACCGATGGATGTATCGCGTTAATTAACTGCAGTCCCGATTCGCGGATGATATTTGCCAGCAGCCGTCGCTGTAGATTATTGCCGATTGCAGCGATAGCTCCGAAAAGACCGAATTTAAGCTTTAAAACCGGCAGGTCAGATGTAGTGCCAATAACAGGTATATTTCTTATCTCACAATCACTGCCAAAAAGTTTGTCATCAATAAACCCCACGACTTCATATTTCCCCTCAGCTGATACAATTTCCAAAACAACCTTGGCATGGCCATCAATCCTGGCTCCCAGAATAACTATTTTTTCCAAATCTGTATAAAATTTGAACTTGTAAAATTACTAAAAATCACAGAATCTGCAATACACCACTTCCTTATGCTTCTCCGGTAACACTCCGGTAGAAATCGAACAGCCTGGGAATGTGCATTTTGATGGAAATATTTTCACGCTTACGGATCATCAAGGTCACCATAGCAGGATAGTCGAGACTGGAAATCATCTCTTTTAACCGGGGAATATCTGCCTCCCTTATTGTCAGCCCAGCATCGTAACGGTTTATAATCCAGTTTTGATAAACCAAATCCTCTGAAACCAGAACGGGAATACCCGCCTCAATGTAATTAAAAAGCTTCAGGGTAGTGGCAAATTTGAACTTTTCGGCGGATTGTCCGGAATTAATTTTGAAAAAAGGTAACAATCCGAAATGATACTTGTTTAATTCGGATGCAAGCTGATCCTGGGAAACGGACTGATGAAAATGAAAATAGTCGTTTTGCTTCGAAATTTGTGCATACTCTTGATAATCTGCTCTGAAATTTGAGGGACTGGGATAAATGTGGAAATGTACCTTCTGAGCTGATAACACCCGGATGAGATCATGAAACTGGATCATCCCGTACTGCGCCTTATCCCGATGTGAACCCGCAACTCCCCCGGCGTAAACAACATGGAGGTCATCTATATCCAGCCGTTTCCTATTTGGCAGCAAATAATCATTGTCACAGTAAAGCGGAAAAAACAAGGAAGGAGGTTTGCTTTTTCCGTAGCTTCGTAAGGCGACATTGGGCTCCAGACTTTGTCCGATCACTCCGCTGGAGAGTTGAAGGCAGTTTTTTTCACAAGGAAGTTCTGCTTTTATCCACCGGATACCCGGATTCAAACCATAATAACAGGCATATACATCCTGCATGTCAATGAAAAATGGTTCTTTTACGGTTTTACGAACAAGATCAGGGTAGTAACTCTTTGGAGCAAATGCATGATACAGGTAAACTCCTTGAATTTGTTTTAAGATACGCTCCAGATGATACCCGTTCCGATACAAAAACACCCCATCCCAATCATCATTGGAGAATTTTTCAAAATATCCTATTTTACTGGCAATCAGTATAATTGAATATCTTCCATCCCGTTTTATCCATTTAGCCATCCTGCTGATTCTCGGCACCATGCCATCTGTAAAAAACACGATTTTAGGGTTTTGACCAGTAATCCGCTGACTGGCAGGAAGGCAGGGTAAATGTAGTTTCAGGAGCAGAAAGTCGATTGCTGCTGAGATTTTCCGGTAAGCTGCCCTGTATAATTTATGTACGAAAATGTTAACCGTAGAAGTGTTCACCTTTCACCCGGGTTTAATAATTTTTGAGGTAGTTTGAACCATCCCAACGACAAAATTAAGATTATTTTCTATTTTTGCTAGGAATTCCATTGCCTTACACCAGTTACCATACAAAAATGAAGCAACACAATTTCAAAGGTCAGGAATGCATGGAGGATTATTCATGAAAATTTTTGGAATGTTGCTTTTCCTGACTTTTTATGGCACCAGCACTTTTTCATCAGAGGGTTTTCGGGAAAACAGAAAAATGGCAAGTTTTTCGGTTGTCGATTCCCTCAACAAAACTGCGGAAATCTGCCTGGAGAACAACCTGGAATTAACCAAGTTTTCTGCGAGCAAAGCATTAAACCTGTCGAATCAGATAAAATACACCAAGGGTCAGGCTGGTGCGCTTCTGGCGTTATCAAAGTACTATATTGCCAGGGAGGATTATGTAAAAACCCTCGAAACGTATTTTAAAATGATTGACATTTATGGCCATGATATTGATAGTCTTGTGGTTGGATACTCAAGAGTCTGCCAATTTTTTCTGAACATCCATGATTATGACCTGGCCAATAAATATCTGGCTTTGATGACCCGAATCGCTCAAATATCCTACAACCCTGATACCTATGGGCAGGTATTTGCCAGCAGGGCCAAATATTACTACGCCAGGCATGAGAACAACCTCGCTATCCGTGACCTGTATCTGAGCATCCTGCATTTTCATAAAAACCACAACCTTTATGGCGAAGGGTCAGCCCACAAAGCCCTGGGAGATGCCTTTGTACAAAAAAAAATGTATGCAAAGGCCGCATATAACTACCGTCTGGCAATATCATTTTTTTCCAGGAAGCAGAACGATGCTGAAATAGCAATTATTTTCACACGCATCGCCCATATCTATCAGTTACTCAACGATAACAAACTGAACCTTGAATACAATTTATCTGCCATGAGAATTCGGGAGAAAATCGGTTCTCAAAAATTGATTTCTTCATCGTACCTGAATGTCGGGGAAGCCTATTGGTTACTTGATAAGAAAGATTCTGCCCATTTCTACCTGAGAAAATCTCTTCAACTGGCAAAGCAGATCAGAAGCACTTACCAGCTGGAGGCTGTCTATTCTCAAATGGCTAATTTTGCCAATGCTGAAATGAAATATGCTGACGCTCTTAAGTATTTCATTTTGGGGGCTGAATACAGGACCAAAATGAATCATGATCAAAATAAAACAGAAATTTTAATCCTGGAAGCGAACCGGGCAATCCGGGCCACCGAAGCACAAAATGATCTTTTGAAACAGGAAAACACAATACAATCTCTGAAAATAAGAAACCGTCGGATTCAAATATTTGTTTTCGAAGCCGCATTTATCATCATGCTTTTTTTAATTCTGTTTGCTGACACCCTTGCTCGCAAAAACCGAAAACGCAAGAATGAACTGAAAGAATTAAATGACAACCTTACACAAGAAATTAAATTCCGCATCGAAGCAGAAGGAAGGCTGACCCGGAGTGAAGAGTTGCACCGCTTTCTGGCAGAAAACACCGTCGATGTTATTTCTCTCATGGATGTCAACATGCACAGACTCTATATAAGCCCATCTTGCGAAAAATTCTACGGGTATGACACACAGGAGATCCTTCAGATGCGCAGTCCGCTGGTATTGGTCGAACCCTCATTTCATATCTCAGTAAATCAACACCTTCTTGAAATGTTTCGCTCGAAAAAATCCATTCGCTATATTTACAAAGTCCTGCGAAAAGACGGCTCAACATTTTGGGCTGAGGCCAACATCAACCCGGTTCTGGATCCCGGCACAAACGAAGTGAAAAATCTAACCACAGTGGTGCGTGACATTTCTGAACGGATGAAACACGAGGAGGAACTATCCGAAAATTCCAGACAAAAAGAATACCTGCTTCGGGAAATACACAACAGGGTGAAAAACAATTTTGCCATTCTGGTAAGCCTGATGAATATGCAGCGCGACCAGTCTGAAAATCCTGAACTCGGCAATTCACTCACGGATCTTCAGCTACGGGTGCGCGCAATGTCGCTGGTACATGAACAGCTCTACCAGACACAGGAAATCAGCACCATACCTTTCGACAATTACCTGCATCACCTTACTTTGATCATTTCAAGTTCCTTTAACAACAGCCGGATTCGTTTGCAAACAGAAATACATCCCTGCATCGTAGCCATTGAAATGGCCTTACCTCTCGGACTGATTATCAATGAACTTATTACGAATGCGTACAAATATGCTTTCCCGGGAGATCAAACTGGAACTATATGGGTAAAACTTATCCCGGAGAATGAAAAAAAATTCAGCATCACCATTTCTGATGACGGGATCGGCCTGCCAGCCAATTTTACCATGAATGCAACCCAAACCATGGGGTCACAGATTGTAGGGATATTGATAGACCAGATAGAAGGAAGTCTTGAAGTCTCAGGCAATGGAGGCGCTTGCTTCCGGATTCTGTTTTCAACATCACAAGAAAAATAAATTATGGGAAATCAAAAATTCAACATCGCCCTTATTGGAGCCGGAACCATCGGAACCGCTTTGGGCAATATACTTGCAGAAGCAGGCACCGAAAGCATTCTTCTCCATTCTATTGAAGAGCAGATTGTTGAAGACATTAACCGGATTCATATAAACTCCAAATATTTTCCGACCCTGCACCTGCATCACAGCCTGTATGCCACAACAGATGAACGGATGCTTGAGCATTGCAAAATCATCTTTCTGGCAATTCCCTCCGTTATCATGGTCGAATACCTTAAAAAAATTCAACCACATCTGCCGCCTGATGCCATATTGCTCAATTTAGCCAAGGGATTTGGACTTGGAAACCGGACTATTCCGGAGTGCCTGACGGAAGAATTTCCAAACCCGCTAGGTACTTTGAAAGGCCCAAGTTTTGCCCGTGAAATCATCAACCGCCTGCCCACCGGATTTACACTCGGTTACCAAAACCCCGATCAGATCAAGAAAATAAAGGCAATTTTCAAAAACACAAATATCCATCTTGATTATTCCGATGATATCCGTGGTGTTGAAATCCTGAGCATTCTGAAAAATATTTACGCGGTCGTTTTGGGAATTGTTGACGCTCAGTTCAATTCACCCAACCTGCGTTTCCTCATCCTGACCAAAGCCTTTCAGGAAATGCGCAAAGTACTGTTGTATTTCGGCGGACGGGCAGATACCTTGTTCAACTATTGTGGATATGGCGACTTCACCCTTACAGCCTTAAATTACCTCAGCCGAAACCGAACTCTCGGACTCCTTATCGGTAAAGGTTTTTTCACCGAACATGTATCCCACGAACTCGTGCTGGAAGGAAAAACTGCTGCTGATGTGTTCTATCAGGAAATTTCCAAAACAGTATCAGTGGAAGACCATTTCCCCATCATTGCAGAACTTTACCGTATCTTTCACACCAAATACGACATCTCACTTTTTGTGAATACACTCCTGAATTTCCCCGAAGAATAGTTCAACCTGCAATTCAAAACATCCCAAACACGACAATCCACCAAATTCGTAATTCGTAATTCGTAATTCGTAATTCATTTTTGTATCTTTGCATCCATTTCCGGGGCTGACTGGTTTTGACAGCAGGGAAGGGAGATTGTAAGCATGCCGAGTGTTCGTGAGCAGGCCTCGTAAAAAGTCAGTTTACACAGCCATTAACTGGCGACAATTATTCTTACAGACTTGCTGCTTAATTTTAGAAATTAAGCGCGTCTTGTCTCCCGCAAAACCCTTCTCAACGGTGTTGCGGATGGGGCATCGCAAATGTTGAGATAGCCGGGTTATCGTTCCGCTGACCAGGTGAAATAACAGGGACTAAGGATCAGGTAGGTTTGCCACTGACCGGCCGGCTCCCGACAATGAACCAGCGGCTACGCATGTAGAAAGCATTTTTGCTACTTGTTTGGACGAGGGTTCGAATCCCTCCAGCTCCACTACTGATGTACAAAATTGTTCATTAAGGGTTTGATTATTCTCTACTTAGACGAGGTTTTTCCGCAATCGGTTTAATCTTAGCAAAGGGGTTTTTAGACGGTTTTTGGTGTAAATGTTAAACAATTGTTAAACAAAAACACCAGGCCAAATGAAAACCAACAACATTAGAATCTATCCAAGAACCGAAGCGAAGAAAAAGGACGGTTCAATTCCTGTTTATTTACGGATCACAATAAACCGCCACCCGGTTTATTATTCGTTACAAGTATCAATCCCAAATTTGAAATGTTGGGATGATGAAAAAAAACGGGTCCGCAGGAATTCAATAACAAACTATTTCCAGGATAACAATACGATTGACGCAGCTGAGAACAGGGCCAGGGCGATCATCCAGGAATTTAAAGACAGGTTTAAACCCTTAACCCCTGATGAATTTCGCCGGCGGTTTGTCACAGAAAAAGACTTTGACAAAAATTCCTTTTATGATTTTTGCACCAGGGAGATAAAGTATCTCAAAACTGCTAACTTTTCAGCCGATACAATAAGAGGATATACCAGCTATGTCTCAAAAATGAAGGCCTGGAAGTCAAATTTATCATTTTCGGAGATAAATGATAAAATGAGACGGGAGCTCAATATTCACATGATCCAGGACCTTAAGAACATGGAGAACACCCGGCAAAAAATGTTTGCCTTCATTAAATCCATGCTAAACAGAGCTAAACGACAAGGAATTATTGATAATTTGCCTTTCCAGGAGGGTGCCCCGGCTAAAAAACGCCAGGGAAAACGCGAATTTTTAACGCCTGAAGGTGTTAAAATACTTCCTGTTTACTTGTTACACAGGGTTAAGGTATCAGGACCTGAAAGACCTCCGATTTTCCAACATTGTCGAAATTGGCGGAAAGCTTAGTATTCGCCTGTTTATGCACAAGACAAAAGATGAAGTGATTTTTAACCTGACTTCCCAGGCTTGTAAATTACTACCGGAACGGTTTGCCGACAACCAAAAGGTTTTTAATGTTAATTCTGACCAGGTTACAAACCGGTATATAAAAGAATTACTGATCCCGGCAAAGATCGAAAAACGAATATCAATGCATTGCGCCCGGCATACCTTTGCCACCCTTGCGGCTTCTGCCGGGATACCACCGGCCACCGTACAAAAAATTCTTGGTCATCGGCAACTATCGACAACTATGATTTATTATCATATCGTTGACCAGGTTAAAAGTGAAGCTATGGTGACTTTTCAAAAGTTCATTACTGAAAAACCTTCCAAGATTCTGATAATAAGAGAGTTGACGGAAGGGCCGTTTCAATTAAACTAACGTGTGGCCGCTAAACGCAGCAAATTTAAAACCTCTGAAAAGCACAATAAAACCAGGTTTTGTTGCGATTAAGCGGCATGTTATGCACAGGGTATCCTGCTCTTTCCTGGCAGTTTTATTGAAATCTGAATATTATATTTAATAATCCATATAGTAACCACTCACCCCCTACAAATGTAGGGCATTAATTTGGGAAAGAGAATGCAAAGGATTCAGATTATTTTTAATCGCAGTGTCAATTATCGATCGCAGAATTGCAAAAGTTTCAGCACCGGTAAAAGACTTGAACTGGC